>JAZNFC010000001.1:0-31029 GCA_045588935.1 Alistipes sp.
CAAGGATGCCAAGGCCATTGTGCAGAAGGTCATTCTCGCTGCGCAGGCGCGCCATGCGGCACGTAATGCCCGCGTGGCGGTGCACCGCAAGACCGTATTGTCTGGTGCCGGCCTTCCGGGTAAGCTCGCCGCCTGCACCAGCCGCGACCGCTCTGTTGCCGAGATATTCTTCGTCGAGGGTGACTCGGCAGGTGGCACGGCAAAGCAGGGCCGTGATCGTAACTTCCAGGCGATCATGCCTCTGCGTGGTAAGATTCTCAACGTCGAGAAGGCGCAGGAGCACCGCATGTGGGAGAATGAGGAGATTAAGAATATGTTTACCGCCCTGGGTGTATCTATAGGCACGGCCGAGGATAGCAAGGCGCTGAACCTCGAGAAGCTGCGCTACGACAAGATTATCATCATGACCGATGCCGATGTCGATGGCTCGCATATCGCGACATTGATGCTCACCTTCTTCTTCCGCAAGATGAAGGCTCTTATCGAGAATGGACATATCTACATCGCAACGCCGCCCCTCTACCTTGTGAAGAAGGGTAAGCAGGAGCGTTACTGCTGGACGGAGAAGGAGCGTGACGATATAAGTGCCGAGTTTGGCTCAAAGGGTGTGCATATCCAGCGTTACAAAGGTCTTGGTGAGATGAATGCTCAACAGCTGTGGGAAACCACGATGAACCCTGATACACGCATCTTACGTCAGGTGACGGTAGAGAATGCTGCCGAGGCAGATCATATCTTCTCGATGCTTATGGGTGACGAGGTGCCTCCTCGTCGTGAGTTTATCGAGAAGAACGCCCACTATGCGAATATCGACGCATAATCCATTGGGGGGGGGAAGAAAGGAGAAAGGAGAAATGAAAAAGCAGAAATGAGAAGTGAGAAATGAAAGTGAGTTAGCGGCTATCAAGAGTTATTAATGGTTTTTGCTGCACAAAAACAACATTAGTAGCTTTAGTCATCTTTATTCATCTTTTAAGTTTTCATCTGTCTTGTGCTTAAAAAACTTTCATATTTCAACTCTCCTTTCTCCTTTTCTCATTTCTCATTTCTATATTTCAAAAAGGATGGATACTCTTATCAGTATAGCTGCGCTGCTATGTGGTATTATCGGCCTGCTGGGTGCCGTTGTGCCGGTCTTGCCTGGCACTATAGTTTCATACCTCGGCATGCTCCTGCTGCTCGCGGTGCCTGATGCCGATATCGCGACACCTACACTCGTGGTGTGGGGTGTGATATCTATGGTGGTAATACTTTTGGATTATATCCTCCCCGCCATCCTCACTACGCGCTTTGGCGGCACAAAGGCAGGAAGCCTCGGTGCAACTATAGGCACCATTGTCGGTGTCTTCCTCGGCGTGCCGGGCATTATCCTCGGCCCCTTTGTTGGTGCTGTGGCCGGCGAGATGATTAAGGGTGACCTCCCTATAGAGAGAGCCCTGGGCGTAGGCTTCGGCTCGATGCTCTCTTTCCTCGCAGGCACGGTATTTAAGCTCGTAGCAGGCAGTGTGATGCTATATTATATCATTGTTAACATCTTATAACCCAATAATTTATGACCAAGTATGTAAAGCTGTGCTGCATATCTCTTGCAGCTCTCCTGCTCTTCTCATGCAGCACACATGTGGCTACGCTCGAGAATAACTATTGCGTTTTGGCTTCCGAGGCTGTTATGGCCGATGAGGCGTGGGCGGCGGTGGCCGAGGCTCTTGCCACGAAGCATGAGGCAGAGATTATTACATATGGGGAGTCGCCCCGCGAACTCTTGGCGACACTGCGCGAGGCCTACCCTCGCTATGTGGCTCTTGTCGAGAAGCCCGAGGGTGTGGGTCGTGACTATGTTATCGACCTGCATCAGCTATGCCGCGAGGTAGATGATGACATCTATGCCGACTTCCTGTGGGGCATAATCACGGGCTATGACGCTGCGGCGGCAATGCGTATGGTGGAGCGTAGCACCGAGCCTCTTGTTATCAAGGATGCTGTGGCAACGATTATGGAACTCAACGCAGCAAAGTGGTTTGACAACTACGCCTGGGTGGATGACCACACCAAGGGCCTATGGGGATATAAGCGTGGCCGCGAGGGCGAGATAGTAACCGACATGGTTGCTCCCGAGAAGGTATTGAAGAAGTTTACGGAGCTCTATGCGGAGTTTGACCCCGACCTTGTGGTTACGGCAGCCCATGCTACGGAGCGCAACCTCGAGATGCCCTACTCGTTAGGTAATATACGACCCTCGGAGGGTGGACTCTATGCCGATAGCCACCTCACGGGTGAGCGGTATGATCTCAAGGAGTCGGGCAAGCGTAAGGTATATGCGGCTGTGGGTAACTGTCTGATAGGCAATATGAACAATACGAAGGAGAGTATGGCTGCAGCATGGCTTAATGGTGGTAATGCTGCGACGATGATAGGCTATGTCGTTACGACGTGGCATGGTCGCGCAGGCTGGGGTGCTCTGAAGTATTGGGTGACAAATCCCTGGAGATATAGCCTTGCCGAGGCGGTGTATCTGAACCAGCAGGACTTCCTGCATCAGCAACATGCGTGGTACCCCGAGCTCTTGACGGAGCGCTATGACTACGGTGATGAGTTTATGGAGGAGCTCACCACGGCAGCCTCGCGTCTCTCGGAGGTTGTGGGCCGCGAGATAGATATGTATGCAGCAGCAGATTGGGATATGATGGGCTTCTGGCACGACCGTGATGTCTTGGCCTATTATGGTGACCCGAAGTGGAATGTGATGCTTCAGGAGGTGGCCGCGGAGCACGACTACGACATCACTACGCGCACCGATCGTGGCCGCTACATTGTGACCATCACCACGCACGACAACTTCTCCATAGAGCGCATGAGGGGTGATGGGTTCAAGCAGGAGCATGTCCTCGACCTCCCCTTCAGCTACTTCTTCCCCGAGCGCTTGAAGAGCCCCCGCCTGGCCGAGGGTGAGATGTGGGACGCTGTGGTAGATGAGAACTTCCTGTTGGTCTATAATGCTGCTTTCGAGCCTAATAGTACATACGAAATCGTACTCGAGGTGGAGTAGGCGAAGGAGAAAGGAGAAAGGAGAAAGGAAAGTGAATGGCTATAAAGGATTAGTAAGTTGTTTTTGCGCAGTAAAAACAACATTAGTTCTCCTTAATACACTTTAGTCATCTTTAGTTCACTTCCCACTTTTTAGTTGCGCTGAAAAAAGTTTCCTACTTTCATCTTTTCACTCTCCACTTGCACTGCATTCTCTCCTACACAAACAAAATTGCGGGTATTAAAAATAATACCCGCAATACTATTTTTATGGATTAAGATGAGTTAGATGAGAATGCCGAAACTTTCATCTTTGCTCTTTCATCTCTCATCTCTCATCTTTGCTCTTTCATCTCTACTTCGCCATTTCGTATATGCGCTCCACATCCTTGGGTGTCAATAGCTTGAAGCCCTTGATGTCGCCATAGCGACACGCCTTCTCGGCCATCATGGCAAACTTCTCGCTGCCGATGCCTATCTCGGTGAGTGTGCGCTGCAAGCCCAATGTATCGAAGAGCCACTCCTCAAGGAGATGTATGCTTCGCTTGGCTATCTCCATCTTTTCAAGCGAGGCATCTATGCCAAAGACCGCAACACCAAACTGCACATACTTATCCACCAGCTCCTCACACAAGCAATACTCCAGCCATCGCGGCGTGAGGATGGCAAGGCCGAGGCCATGTGTTATGTCATAGGCTGCCGAGAGCTCATGCTCCATGGGGTGGCAGCTCCATGCCTTGCGCTTACCGCCATTGAGAAATCCATTTATCGCCCATGACGATGCCCACATAAGGTTGGCTCGCGCCTCATAGTTCTCGGGTTCACGCAACGCTATGGGTGCATACTTGATTACGGTCTTCATCAACCCCTCCATCATGCAGTCGAGCATGTATAAGTCCTCCTGCGTGGTGAAATATACCTCCATGATATGCGAGAGGATGTCGGCGGCGCCGCATGCCGTCTGATAGGGGCTCACGGTATATGTCAGCGTGGGGTCAAGGAAGGATACCTTGGGTAGAAGTGCCGGAGCCAAACGTCCGAGCTTATCTCCCGTAGCGAAGTTGGTGATTACACCTCCGGCGTCCATCTCCGAGCCTGTGGCTGCGAGGGTAAGTACGGTGACGATGGGCAGTGCTCGCTCTATGGGCTTCGCTCCGGCGCCAAAGAACTCCCATGGGTCGTGCTCCACACATGCTCCCGCCGCCATAAACTTCGTGGCGTCGATTGTCGAGCCGCCGCCTACGGCCAGGAGCACATCGATGTTATGCTCCTTGCACATCCTGGCACCCTCACGTACCGACTCGATACGCGGGTTAGGCTCTATGCCCGAGAGCTCGAAGAGCTCCATATCGGCCTCGCGCAACACCTCGACAATGCGGTCGTAGAGCCCCGAGCGTTTAATGGAGCCTCCGCCATAGGTCAGAAGCACACGACGACCAAAGCGCCCAAGCTCCGTAGCGAGGTTGTGCAGCTGATTTTCGCCAAAGTAAACCTTTACCGGAATATCATAAACAAAGCTATTCATGTAACATATATTTTAATTATACCATAGCAAAGGTACAAAAACAATAGCTATTATACAATAATAGCCTCGCGAGATAGCTATGTTTAAACTTTTTTTCCTATCTTTGCCGAACAATTATAGGATAACGTTATTAGTTCATTTCAGTATGTTGAGTAGAAGATTGCTCCGAGTGAAGGTCGCCAAGACTCTTTATGCACATCTTAAATCGGGCTCCGATAACCTCCGAGCCTCGGAAAAGTATCTCGTTGAATCAATAGATAAAGCCTATGACCTCTACTTCCAGATGATGTCGTTCATCGTGGAGGTGGCACGCTATGCCGAGAGCCGCCAGGAGTTGGCCAAGCGGAAGATGCTGGCTACGTATGAGGATATGAACCCTAACCGTCGCTTCGTGGATAATGCCATTGTACGTCTTATCGACGGCAGCGACTCGGTCAACGACTATCTTGCCGAGCGTAAGCTCACCTGGTCGCAGCATGCCGACGCAGTGAAAGATGTCTATAACCGCCTTCTCGAGGCTGAGTTCTATAATAAGTATATGTCGGCCTCGGTCAACACCTTTACCGACGATCGTCGCTTTGTCGAGGAGTTCTACGCCTGGCTGGAGGAGGATGACGCCTTGGCCGATGTTGTGAACGAGATGTCGCTCCTATGGAATAACGACTACGGCTTTGCCCTCTACCTCGTCATCCGCACGGTGCAGAATACCAAGCAGAGCCATGAGGAGCTCCGCGTATTACCCAAGTTCAAGTGCGAGGATGACCTCGACTTTGCCAAGACGCTGCTTGTGAAGTCGTTAGTGCAGTATTCTGATAATCAGGATGTTGTGGATAGCTACTCGAAGAATTGGGATGTCGAGCGTGTGGTATTCATGGATAACGTCATCCTGGCACTTGCCATAACCGAGCTTGTGACCTTCGAGTCGATACCTGTGAAGGTGACGCTTGACGAGTGGATTGATATCGCGAAGTACTACTCGTCGCCCACGTCGAGTACCTTTATCAACGGTGTCCTCGACCGCATCGTCAGCGACTACCGCGAGAAGGGACTTATCAAGAAGAGTGGCCGCGGCCTACTCTAAACGCATATTAGGTCAGCGAAGACGATGCGCCCCCGCACCCTACTACTCATTGTTGCCGCGCTTGCTGTTGTTGCCATTGCTGCGTGGTGGCTCTACCCTATGTGCGCCACGGAGCTTGATGAGCATGCCGAGGTGGAGGCAATCATATGTGCAGATGAGGTGTGTGAGGTTGTTGTCGAGTTGGGCGAGGTTGCCCCGTCGTCGCTCACGACATGTGTGCTGCGTCTGACCAACGACACAGAGCATCCACTCGCGATAGTTGATTATACGACTCTCTGCCGCTGCATGTGGCTCAACTTTGAGCGTGAGGCCATAGCTCCGGGCGAGAGCATCGCTGTGGAGCTTACCTTTGACTCGCGTGGCGAATGGGGCACGGTGGGTAACTATATGGAGCTTATCACCTCGGATAAGAGCTGCCAGGTTGTGGTGTGGATATCTGCCGAGGTGGCTCAATAACGGGTCATTTGTGGCGAAAATTTTGAGGATATAATAAATTTGCATACTTTTGCGTTACAGCATTAGCAAACATGTTAAATTAAATACTTTAGAGATTATGAACTTACTTTTTATTGACGGAGAGGTTGTTGAGCAGGTGGATGTGGATGCTGCGGCCAACAACGAGGTTATTGAGGTTGCTACCGAGGATGTAGCTGCTGCAGAGGCCGAGCAGCCTGTGGGTGGCGGCTATAGCTTCTGGATTATGATTATCGCGATGATTGCCATCATGTACTTTTTCATGTGGCGTCCCGAGTCGAAGCGTCGCAAGCAGATGGAGAACTTCCGCAAGGGCTTGAAGAAGGGCGATAAGGTTATCACTGCAGGTGGCATCTATGGCACGGTGAAGGAGGTACATGAGACATCGCTCCTTATCGAGGTAGATAGCAACGTCACCTTGCGCATCGACAAGAACATGGTTGTAGGTGACACCACACAGGGTGTTCTCCAGAAGTAATATCTCTCACGAAGATTTATATAAGTGCTCTGCCTCTCTTGGGTGGAGCACTTTTTTTTAGTGGAAAGAGAGAAGATGGATGGGCTAATATGAGCTACTATGTGTTAATATGTTTTGTTGCTATGAGTAATCACATATTACCTCATCGAAACATATCGACATGAAAAAGCCACCAATGGGACGTACGTCACGTACTACCCATAGGTGGCATCGATTGAAAGGCCACAGATGCAGCCCTATCACATCAAATTAAAGGGGAAGGAACGACAGCAAGATACCTGCTGCCACCGCCGAGCCAATCACACCTGCAACATTGGGACCCATGGCGTGCATGAGAAGGAAGTTGCCGGGGTTGTACTTCTGGCCTACGCTCTGCGATACGCGGGCTGCCATGGGCACTGCCGACACACCTGCCGAGCCGATAAGCGGATTGATCTTCTCCTTTGAGAACAGGTTCAATAACTTGGCAAGCAAGACACCCGAGGCAGAACCTGCCGAGAAGGCGATGATACCCAAGGTCAGGATGCCGAGAGTCTGCCAGTTAAGGAATGAGTCGGCTGTTGCCGTAGCACCTACAGAGATGCCGAGGAAGATGGTTACGATGTTCATCAGCTCATTCTGCACAGTCTTCGAAAGACGCTCCGTCACGCCACACTCCTTCATAAGGTTACCGAGCATCAAGCAGCCGATAAGAGGTGTTGCCGAGGGCAGAAGGATGGCAATAATCACGGTGATAACGATGGGGAAGATAATCTTCTCGCGCTGTGACACTGTGCGCAGCTGTTTCATCTCAATCTTACGCTCCTTCTCCGTAGTCAGCGCCTTCATGATAGGGGGCTGGATAACGGGCACCAGCGCCATATATGAATATGCAGCCACAGCAATGGGGCCGAGCAAGTGGGGCGCAAGCTTCGAGGTGATGTAGATAGCCGTGGGGCCATCAGCGCCACCGATGATACCGATAGAGCCGGCCTCCCAATAGTTGAAGCCGAGAGCCAAGGCACCAAGGAATGTTGCGAAGATACCTATCTGTGCTGCGGCACCCAAAAGCAAGCTCTTGGGGTTAGCGATAAGGGGGGCAAAGTCGGTCATGGCACCCACACCCACGAAGATTAAGCAGGGGTAGATACCGAGCTTAACACCGAGGTAGAGGTAGTCCAGAAGGCCTGCCGAGCCGAGAGCGAAGTCGCTCCAGTGTACATGGCCACCGGCAAAGAACTCTGCATGGAACATGCCTGCACCGGGGAGGTTGGTGAGCAACATTCCAAATGCAATAGGCATGAGGAGCAGGGGCTCAAACTTCTTGACGATAGCGAGATAGAGCAAGACGAATGACACGAGCAACATGATTACATAGCGCCAGTCATCAGCGAAGCCCTTGAAGGCAGACTGATTAACGAAGTCCTTAAGCGAAGTAACAACATTGAAGGTTTTGTCAATCTCCGAGTTATCCAAGCCCTGCGAGCTCTTGGCCATGTGAGCCACGGGGGCCTCCTCGGCTGCAGCACTTATGGCAACAACCCCCTCGGCAGCCTCATCCGCAACGAGTTCTACGGTCGCAGCATCTATAGCCTCGGCCGCAGCCTCTGCATCCTGCGCCTGTGCGGGCAGAACGCAAAGCATAGCTGCAAGAAGCAACGAGAAATAAAGTTTCATACTCTTCATATTATTTTCATTTATAAAGAGTTAGTATTAAGCGAGGTCGATAAGAGCCTCACCCTGCTGTACGGACTTACCCTCCGATACGTAGATCTTCTTCACGGTACCGGCGCCGGGTGCCATAATTTCATTCTCCATCTTCATGGCCTCCAAGGTCATAAGAACATCACCTGCCTTTACGGTCTGACCCTCCTTGACCTTAATCTTCGACACGTTACCGGGCAGTGGTGACTTGATAGAGCCGGCATTGCCTGTCACAGGCTGCTGGGGAGCATCCACAAAGTCTGAAGATGATGACGAAGGCTTAACGGCTGCAATCTTGGGAGAGATGACAGCCTCCTCCTTCTCTATCTGTACGGTATAGCTCTTGCCGTTGAGCTCTACACGTGCAGTGTTACGCTCGGTCTCCTCGACGATAGCCTCGTAGCCCTTGCCGTTGATATTGAACTTAAATTTCTGCATAATCGTTTTCTGTTTTCAAATAGGTTTTTAGACTACTTAAGCTGCTTGTTGATATTGCGAACCTGCCAAGCAGAAACGTCGTGGTTCTGGCGGAATGTGAGCACGTCGCTCTCCTCATCATGACGATTAAAGAAGAGGTTGACAGCCACAGCTATGGCTGCCACCTCCTCGTCAGAAATCTCGTCAGATGATGCGCCTGCAGAAGCGGTAGCAGCAACAGCCTTCTTCTCTCTGAAGATAACTCCGAAGAGCTTCAATACACAGATAAGAAGCGTGAGCATGATGAACACCAAGCAGATGCTCACCAATGCCATCAGCGATGCTATGCCCCAGTTTGTTGCAAGAATCATCATAACTTATTACCTTATTATTAATAGTGACTACAAAGGAATGTTGTTATGACGCTTTGCGGGGTTCTCAAGACGCTTGTTGCGCAAAGACTCCAAAGCACGGATTACGCGGAAACGAGTGTTGCGGGGCTCGATGACGTCGTCGATATAGCCGTAGCGAGCTGCATTGTAGGGGTTAGAGAACTTATCACGGTACTCCTGCTCCTTCTCGGCAACGAACTTCGCCTTATCCTCCTTATTCTCGAAGCCTGCCAAGGCCTTAGCGTGCAATACCTCTACGGCACCACTTGCACCCATAACGGCAATCTCGGCTGTAGGCCATGCGTAGTTCACATCGCCACGGATGTGCTTCGAAGACATCACGATGTAAGCACCACCATAGGCCTTACGCAATGTAACCGTAACCTTGGGTACGGTAGCCTCGCAGTAAGCAAAGAGGAGCTTCGCACCATGAGTGATAACGCCACCATACTCCTGTGCCGTGCCGGGCAAGAAGCCGGGAACGTCAACCAACGTCACCAACGGAATGTTGAAGGCGTCGCAGAAACGTACGAAGCGGGCAGCCTTACGTGAAGCGTTGATGTCGAGTACACCTGCCATAAACTTGGGCTGGTTGGCGATGATACCTACAGACTGTCCGTTGAAACGAGCAAAGCCTGTGATGATATTCTTGGCATAGGCAGCAGCCGACTCCAGGAACTCACCATTATCGACGATAGCCTTGATAACCTCCATCATGTCGTAGGGCTTGTTGGGGTTGTCGGGGATAATCTCGTTCAAGATATCCTCCTTACGTGCGATATCGTCTGTGCAGGGCTGGTCGGGAACAAGAGCCGTGTAGTTCTGGGGCATATATGAGAGAAGGTCGCGGATAAGCTTCAAGCCCTCCTCCTCTGAATCTACGGCGAACTGTGCAACACCAGACTTTGTAGTGTGCATGTTAGCACCACCCAACTGCTCCTGTGTCACATCCTCACCCGTCACGGTCTTCACAACCTTGGGACCTGTGAGGAACATGTTCGATGTCTCACGACGCATGATGATAAAGTCGGTGAGGGCGGGAGAGTAAACGGCACCACCGGCACAAGGACCAAAGATAGCCGAAATCTGGGGAATAACACCCGAAGCCATCACGTTGCGCTGGAAGATGTTGGCATAGCCGGCCAAGGCGTTTACACCCTCCTGGATACGAGCACCACCCGAGTCGTTAAGACCGATGCAGGGAGCGCCGTTACGAACAGCCATATCCATTACCTTGCAAATCTTGTCAGCCAAAGAGATTGACAACGAGCCGGCAGTAACGGTGAAGTCCTGTGCAAAGACATATACCAAGCGACCTGCGATGGTACCATAGCCTGTTACCACGCCATCACCAAAGGTGTGCTTTGCATCCATGCCGAAGTCATAACAGCGGTGAGTTACGAACATGTCGAACTCCTCGAAGCTACCCTCATCCAACAACATGGCGATACGCTCACGAGCCGTATATTTACCCTTCTCATGCTGCTTGTCGATAGCCTTCTGGCCACCACCCATACGAGCCGTCTGACGGTTGTCCATCAACTTCTCAATAGCTTTCTGAATTTCGCTCATAGTGAAATATTTTATTTTTCTTGTTAGTTAATACGGTTGGTTTATTCTCTCTACCTACTATTTGTTCTTATTCTCGCAGAGCTCTGTGAGGATGCCCTGTGTTGACTTGGGGTGAAGGAATGCGATAGTCAAACCCTCGGCACCCTTACGGGGAGTCTTGTCGATAAGACGGATGCCGTGAGCCTCGGCGTCAGCAAGCTGCTCTTCGATGTTCTCGCACGCGAGAGCCATGTGGTGGATACCTACACCCTTGTTCTCGATATACTTGGCGATGGTTGACTCGGGAGATGTGGGCTCCAAGAGCTCAATCTTGGTCTGGCCAAGCATAAAGAATGCAGTCTTAACCTTCTGGTCAGCTACCTCCTCGATAGCGTAACACTTAAGACCCAATACGTTCTCCCAGTATGGGATAGCCTCCTCCAAACTGTTAACGGCGATGCCGAGATGCTCAATGTGTGATACTTTCATAATTGTTTTGTTTTTATAAAGTTTAAGTTAATATTTAATATATCTTTAGTCGTCGTTATGATCATCCAAAAAATCATTCAAAGATACTCTTTCTTTTTGAAACCGCGAAATATTTTTATCCTTTTTTTACATTTTATTGTGACTTTGTCACCGCGCGCGCACGGATGTCCATGTCGCACATCAAAAAATAGGCTACGATGATTGATAATTGCAGAAAAATCGTTACCTTCGCGTAATAAACCTTCAGGTAAAGCATCGACAGATGAGACGAACACTCTGGATAATCCTCTTTATCGTGACCTCGGCACTCACGACCTCGGCGCAGAATATACGCCTTGGCGAGCGTGTGCCCAAGCTCTCGGTCACCGGGGAGAGTGCTGTCATTCTCGAAACGAGCAGCAAGCCTTATCTCTTTCTTATACTGACGCACTCCGAGAGTGAGTATTGCAATCGCGCCATCGCGACACTTACCCCTGTGCTATCGGGTATGGCGGAGCATATGGAAGTACTTCTCCTCACGAACGAAAGCAGCGACGAGCGAGAGGAGATACATCGACGCATAGGCCTGAACTACCCAATAGTTTTCGATGTTAATAATCAAACATTTAAGGCTATAGGTGTGACCTACGTGCCCTTTGGTGTAATATATGAGACGAAGCGTCGTCGTGCACTATGGATAGGCTCGCTGCATCAGCTCGACGAGGCGACATTAAACGAGATTATCACGAAATAGAAACTATATGTCATACACAAAGATTGAACACTACGAGAAGGAGTATCTCGACCAGCACCACGACAGCGCCCTGAATGTGACTAAAGGCGTGGAGGATCAACCCGTTGTCAACCCCTACTTCGTGCGTCGTAAGCGTAGGACGATGACCACGGAGGAGTATGTCGAGGGTATCCTTGCGGGTAATATCACCATCTTGGCGCAGGCCATAACCCTTATCGAGAGCAATAACCCTACGCACTATGCTCAAGCACAAGAGATTATCGAGCGCTGCCTACCCCACTCCGGACGCTCCGTGCGCATAGGTATCACGGGTGTTCCGGGTGCCGGCAAGTCGAGCTTTATCGAGGCTGTAGGAAATATGGTGACATCCTATCGTCATAAGCTCGCCGTGCTCGCCATCGACCCCTCGTCGGAGCGTAGCGGCGGCTCTATCCTTGGCGATAAGACGCGCATGGAGAGCATATGCCACAACCCCGATATCTTTGTTCGTCCCTCGCCCTCGGCAGGATCTCTCGGTGGCGTGGCACGCAAGACACGCGAGACGATTGTGCTGTGTGAGGCTGCCGGCTATGACGTGATATTTATCGAGACCGTGGGTGTGGGTCAGTCCGAAACGGCAGTACACTCGATGGTCGATATGTTTATGATGCTCCAAATCTCGGGTGCCGGAGATGAGCTACAGGGCATCAAGCGCGGCATTATGGAGATGGCCGACATGATGGTTATCACCAAGGCCGATGGTGAGAATGTAAAGAAGGCCGAGCTTGCCAAGGCACAGTATAGTGGTGCTCTACACCTCTTCCCCATGCCCGACTCGGGATGGCGTCCTCAGGTATATACCTGCTCATCGTTGGAGGGTACGGGTCTTGAGGAGGTATGGCAGGGCGTGGAGCAGTATCTGCAACACATCGAGCAGAACGGATATTTCATGACGCACCGCAACCAGCAGAATAAGTATTGGATGTACGAGACGATAAACGAGACTCTGAAGTCGAGCTTCTACAACAACCCCGAGATTGAGGCCCGCATGGCAGATGTCGAGCAGCGTGTGCTCGATGCCAAGCTCTCGTCATTTATCGCAGCCAAGGAGCTTCTCGACATATACTTCAAATAGTACGGGATACAACCTCCGAACAATAAGTGGGTGACTATTTTACTTTTAGTCACCCACTTACTATTTAGCCTCTTACTTCAACTGCTTCTACAAGTAACGCTGCATATAGTGCTTTGTGCCAAATGCTTGCGCACTCGGAACGATGCTATCGGGAATGGTCGTGCGCTCATATATCGAGATATCGCCCGCATCTGCTCTATTTGTCCACATCATTCGGTTGGCATCAACCATTTGACATGTATAGCTTGCTGCCCATGCCGTGCCGTCGCTATATAGGCCGCTGATAATTCCATTATCCATTGTCGCTGTCGAGATATACTGCTTCCAGCCATGCTCACCAAGACGCTGCAGGAGTGTTACCTCGCCATTGCTTGTGATATCTAAATAGATATCGAACGGGTAGTTTGTCGTGCCACACCACTCTACAAGGTGCCACTCGCCGGCAATAGCCGACATCGTGTCATCACCACCCTCATTGCCGCCATCACCACTACCTGTGTCATCCCTCATATTAACCTTGAAGAGCGAAATCTCGCCCTCCACGAAGTTTAACGAGCGGTCTGCCGAGAGAGTAACCTCGTGTGATATGGTTGTTGTGCCCGAGTAAACAGTGATGTGAAAGGTGTCACCTGCCGACATCTCGAAGGGAAGCACAGAGAAGTATATCGGTGTTGTCGCGGCCACGGCCGAGGAGAACTCGATGCTCACATTATCCACAGCCTCGGCTGTTGCCACGATGGTGTAGTCCTTGAGGTTGACTTCCGCCTCTCCTGCCACGCGCTTACCCACAAAGCGTATATCCACGCGGTCGATGGTCTCAACGCCCAGCTCCACCATCGAGAGCTTACCGATAGCCGTCAGGCGCTTGAAGGCCATAGACAATGTCGTAGGCTGCGTAGGGCTCTCTATCGTGCGGCTGACAAGGATGTCGCTCTTGCCATCGAAGCTTGATGCTGTGGCACGTTGCTCATAAGGCAGCGATACAGAAACGGATGCGGGGTTGTTCGAGGTGCTTGTCACGGCATCGGCGGGATAGATGGCATTATAGGTGAAGTTTGTAGCTGTGGCCACACGCTGAAAACTAACGCCAAACGTAGCCTTACCATCAGACACCACGCCCTCACTGCTCTTTGCGTGCGAGCAGCTCGACCCATTTACAGTCTGATAGACCATGATATACTCGCCCGTGTCCTCCCACTCGACCGACACGCCCTCGTTATCGAGGTGTGTGCGCGACATCTCGGCAACAATCGTCATATCGATGTTCTCAACGACATCCGCAGGGTCGTCACCATCCGTGACAGGGGGCGCGGGATTGTCATTCTCATCCCCCGAAGAGCAAGCTGCACACATAAGAAGCATAGTGCACAGAAGTTGTAGATAATAGAGATACTTCATATTTCAAGTTGTATATAATATACGTGTTAATATGTTATTGGAAATTAACATCTTGCGCGTCGCGCCATCCAAGCAGCAAATCCTTTATTGCCATGCGTTTTTTACCCGCCAGCTGCACCTCGTCAATATAGACCACACCATCCCGACATCTCACACCGAGCTTCGTGCGACCATCGGTAACGGACTCGCCGATGTTACCCTGTCGTGCATCCTCCTCGAAGTGTACCGTAAAGAGTTTTGCCGAGCCGACCTCCTCGCCACACTTATATATAGGTGTCCAGGCACAGGGATAGGGCGAGAGCCCGCGTACGAGGTTTACTATATCCTCGCCACACCTCGACCAATCGATGCGACAATCCTCCTTAAATATTTTGGGTGCCGGCTTAAGAGTGTTCTCGTCGATATGCATCTGCTCAATCGTCGTATAGTTACCCTCGGCAAGCTTATCAACCGTATTTAATACAAGCTCCGAGCCTACGTACATCAGCTTGTCGTAGAGCGTGCCGATATTATCTTCCGGAAGGATATCCACTGCGCATTGCTCGATGATGGCACCCTTATCTATCTCATGGTTTAGCAGGAAGGTCGTTACTCCCGTCTGCTTCTCGCCATTGATTATCGCCCAGTTGATGGGTGCTGCGCCACGATACTCGGGTAGTAATGATGCGTGCAGATTGAAGGTTCCGAGGCGAGGCATAGCCCACACCACCTCGGGCAACATGCGGAAGGCAATGACAATACCGAGGTCGGGCTGCAAGGCGCGCAGAGCCTTAATAAAGCTCTCCTCGCGCAGTTTCTCGGGCTGTAGGATAGGTAACCCCAGCTCCTTGGCTACGACCTTAACATCGCTCTCGTGCATCTTCTGACCGCGCCCCGCGGGCTTATCGGGTGTCGTGATCACGGCAACAATATTATACCCCTCGCCATGCAGCTTGCGCAACGACGTTGCCGCAAACTCGGGCGTGCCCATAAATACTATACGTAACTGCTTTGCTGTCATTATTTCTTCTTATTTTTTCTCTTCCTCTTCGGCTGCATCCATCGAGGCAGTCGCTTTGATATCGCACGGCGCATCTTACGAATACGTACATCATACCAATCCATATCCAGCAACGATGAGTCGTGCGTAGCCGTGCGCGTGAGGTATATCGCCACGGGCGTGAGGACAAAGATGGATAGCCACATGCCATAGAAGGCGTCCCATACACCCTCCTTTGCCATCTTCTCACCCGAGAGGCTTATGACATAGTATATCACAAAGAAGATGACCGAGATAACTATAGGCATACCAAGACCGCCCTTGCGGATAATCGCACCCAGTGGAGCGCCAATCATGAAGAAGACAAGGATGGAGACAGGCAACGTGAGCTTGCGGTGCCACTCACCCCTGGCACGGTAGAGCTGCGTAAGAGCTATCTTCGAGGATTGCTCATCAAAGGAGTAGGCACCCTGCGCCATGCGTGCCGCATGTGATGCAGACCTATACACTGCAGCATGGTCGCGCATGGATAACCTTGGCAGCGAGTCATAGAGATTGAATGGCTTGAAGCTGCTCCTGTCAAACTTTATCGAGTCATTTGGAATGATGGTCGTATCTCGCACAAAGATCTGCTTCTTCAGCAGTGGCTCGATAGATGCCATGTTATTCTTATCCACCTCTACCTGCAACGAATCCATAAGCTCCTCAAGACCCACCATGTTGCGCGTCTGCGACTCGTTCCACTGTCGCGACATATCTGTCGAGCCATTCACCTTATCTACGGGGAAGGTGCCATCCTGACGCTCAAACTGATGCTCTCGCATATTGTTCTTGTCGTACCACTGCGAGCTGCGCGTATGTTCGTATGTATGTCCGTTGAAGAGCGTGACATAGAGGAACGACTTATCGTCCGACATGCGGATATAGCCCGAATCGGCCACCGTAGTAGTCATATCGCCATTCGTGGCTCGTGTGTCGAAGATAAGTACGTCGGTAAGCAAACCCGTCGCATCGTTCTGGTGTCCCACGCGAATACTCATATCGGGCAGACCATTAAAGAAGAGTCCGTCCTGAAACTTCAGCTCCTGACGCTGCTCGCGGATATTGTACAAAATCTCATACATTCGCGTATTGGCATAGGGAACAAGGTTGTTTGAAATAAAGAAGCTACCCACCGAGATAAGCAACACAACGACAATCAGGGGCCGCATGATGCGCATAAGCGACAAACCGGCAGACTTCATAGCCAGAAGCTCGAAGTTCTCACCCAGATTTCCCATAGCCATAATTGCCGAAAGCAACATCGAGAGGGGTAAACCCAAGGGCACCATGTTTATTGTGGCACAGATAAAGAGCTCGCTAATAGTGCTGACATCAAGACCCTTACCCGTAAGCTCGTCGATATATCGCCACACGAAGTTCATCATCAGCACAAACTGCACGATGAAGAAGGTGACAACAAGTGGGCCTACATAGGCTTTGAGGATTAGTTTATGTATCTTTTTCATGCGACAACTCCCTTGCGGCGTGGCAAAGTTAATAGTTTTACAACGATTAACGCTCCAATAAGCATAAATATTACACAGCTACCCGTAGGTAGGTCATAAGTATAACTTATGATAAAGCCTGTGATATTCGATATTACGGCGATAATCGATGCCCACAGGGCTATATATCTAAAATCTTTGGTCAGCGCACCGGCTATCACCGCAGGGATGGTTATCAGCGACATCAAGAGCACGATACCCATAACCTTTATCGAGAAGACGATGGTTACGGCTACAATAGCCGACATGACATACCCCGCTACGCCTACTGCCACACCCTGACTGCGCGCATACTCCTCGTCGAAGGTTACATACATCAGGCGGCGCAAAAGCGCAAAGGCACCCACGACCACCGCCACAGCAAGCAGGGCAAGATATATATTATCTTCGAAGCTGACCAATAGTATATTGCCAAAGAGGTAGCTCGTCAGATCGGTAGCATATCCCGGGCGCATAGCCATAAAGAGAGCACCAAGGGCCATGCCCGCGGACCAGACAATGCCTATGGCCGAATCCTCGCGTATGCCGCCACGTCGTGAGGCAAACTCAATGCCCATCGAGGAGATGACAGCAAAGATAAGCGCACCGACAACGGGATTGGCACCATAGTAGAGCGCGATACCGAGGCCTCCAAACGAGGCGTGGGTCACACCGCCACTTAAGAAGACCATGCGGCATGCCACGACATAGCTGCCCACAATGCCACATGTCACACCCGAAAGGAGGCATGCAACAAAGGCATTGACAAGAAAATCGTATGCAAATATATCCTCTATCACGCTTACCATTACTACGTAATATAATCCGCAAAGATACTTTTTTTTGCGATACTGCGAAAACTTTTTTCTACTTTCCTGTAACTTTTTGTACCTTGCGCCAAGATTTTAGAAAAAAAGTATAGGTTATGGCACAAAAAAGAGTCAGTTTTCATACGTTAGGATGCAAGCTCAACTTCTCGGAGAGCTCGACCCTCGCACGTCAGTTTGAGAGTGGAGGATACCTTCGTGTCGGCCCCTCGGAGGCGAGTGATGTCGTAGTGATAAACAGCTGCTCGGTAACGGAGCACGCCGATAAGAAGTGTCGTAACATCATCCGCAAGGTGCACCGCCAAAACCCCGAGGCCATCATCGCCGTAACGGGATGTTATGCACAACTTAAGCCCGAGGAGATAGCTGCCATAGATGGCGTAAGCATAGTATTGAGTAACAACGATAAAGGCGACTTATATAAACGTGTGGTTGAACTGCAAAATCGCAATAAGGCCGAGGTTTACAGCTGCTCTACCGAACAGATTACACGCTTCTTTCCCGCCTACTCCTCATCGGAGCGCACGCGCTCCTTCCTTAAGGTGCAGGATGGGTGCGACTATAAGTGTGCCTACTGCACCATACACTACGCCCGAGGTTCAAGCCGAAATATGCCTATTGCCGACCTTGTGAAGGAGGCCGAGGAGATAGCCGCCGCAGGACAGAAAGAGATAGTCATAACGGGTATCAATACAGGTGATTTTGGTCGTACGACGGGCGAGAGATTTATCGACCTGTTACGCGCTTTAGAGCGAGTTAACGGCATAGAGCGATACCGCATTTCGAGTATCGAACCTAATCTTATAACTGACGAGATAATAGAGTTTTGTGCCGCGTCATCTAAATTTATGCCTCACTTCCATATTCCACTTCAGAGTGGCTCGACACACATCCTCGGACTTATGCGTCGCCGCTATACTGCGGAGCGATATCGTGAGCGTATAGCAAAGATTAGAGAGCTTATGCCCGACTCCTTCCTCGGAGTAGATGTTATCGTCGGTTTCCCCGGCGAGGGTGAGGAGCAGTTTATGGAGAGCTATAATCTGCTAAAGGAGGTAGGTGCTTCATTCCTGCATATCTTCCCCTTCTCGGAGCGTCCGGGCACACCGGCCGTAACGATGCCCAATAAGGTGCAGTCGCGCATATCAACGGAGCGTGTAAAGCGCCTCGAAGAGTTATCAGATAAACTTTATAACGAATTTGCACACAGATACTTGAATACAATACGAGAGGTACTATGGGAGAGCACTGATCGCAGTGGTATGATGTATGGCTATACGGATAATTATCTGCGTGTATGCGTCCCCTACGACCATAGTCTGATAAACAATATATGTCGTGTAAAGCTCATAGAGCTTACCTCGGATGGTGATATTCGCGCGAAAATAGTTGGATAATTAAGACAAAAGTATTACTTTTGTCGGATGATAGAGCATGTAGGGCATGCGCCTTGACAGCTCTACTGCGATTAACCTAACTATAACAAGACGTGAAACGAATTGAGCATATCTTTCACATAGAGTCCATCAGACGCAGAATACAGGTGGCCTTTGTCTGTATCAGCCTTATACTCTTCTTCTCGGGAGCCATGTCACTCTTTGAGTTGGAGCGCGTGAGCCGCGATACGGAGGAGATACTTCTTGCAAGCAAGCAGAATGTCGATATTGCGAGCGAGATGATATCGGCATTAAACGAACAGAACGACGCCATGATTAACATGGCGGTTATTGGCAGTCGTAAGCTCAACGACATCACCCATCATAGCAGCGAGTGTAAGGAGTCTATACGTCGTCTTTCGGAGGCTGCCACAGCGGCACATGAGCGCATGTTAAGGGCTGAAAATCCCGAAACTACGGACTCCCTTCTGATAACTACCAATCGCATCAACGAGCTGGCTCAATCCTACATCAATGGCGATGTGCATAGCGCTATTGCCGAGACGTTGGTTATAGGCAACGACACCATCACCCGCATCTCGACACACACCTGGTATGTAGAGACTTATAAGCCCGAGTATATAAACGTATCGCGACAGATAACACGATACATGACAGGCTCGGAGAGCACGTTAGGCCCCGATGTCAACCGCTTGAGCCATACGGCACGTCGCACGGTAACTCCCGTGTTTATCTCCCTTATCGTGATGTTGGTTATCCTTATCATGTTCTATTTCTTCCTGCGTCACTACTATATCAAACCCGTGATGCGTATCAACCGCAGCTTGGGCGACCACCTTACATATAAGATGCCCTTTGATCAGAGCATCGAATGTCACGATGAGCTGGTGTCGTTGCGCGATAAGATAGCTGCACTGACGCAGAAGAATAAATAATTCGACAAAGGAGTACAGAATGAGAGCCCACGTTGTCATACGATACATCGGTGCCGTGTTGCAGTTTATTGCATCATTTATGTTTGCATCCGCCATGGTGTCGATGCTCAACGGCTATGACTCGGCATACTACCCTCTTCTTCTATCGTCGTTTCTCACGGCGCTGCTGGGCACCTTCCCCATGATTTTCGTGAAGAAAGCCGACGATATAAAGATTAAGGAGGGATATGTTATTGTCGTAGGCTCGTGGCTTGTGGCTTGCATCGTGGGCATGTTCCCCTATCTGATTTGGGGTGGTGAGTTTACGATTATCAATGCCTGGTTCGAGAGTGTTTCGGGATTTACAACCACAGGCGCGTCAATACTTAACGACATAGAGTTTCTGCCTCGCGGCCTTCTCTTCTGGCGCGCCTCGACATCGTGGATTGGCGGTATCGGTGTGGTGATGTTCGCACTGGTCATTCTACCCTCGATGGGGCGCAGCCGACATATGCTCTCAAATGTGGAGATGTCATCCATAGCCAAGGATAATTTCCACTATCGCTCGAAGGTCATCATACGAATATTATCATCGGTATATGTTGGTCTTACGCTTGTAACCACGCTTTTACTGAAGAATGCCGGCATGACATGGTTTGATGCCACGACACAAGCGATGTCGGCATGCAGCACCAGCGGCTTTAGCACAAAGAACCTCTCGGTAGCCTTCTGGGACAGCCCTCAAGTGGAGATAATCATGATGGTGGCCATGGTCCTGGCGAGCATACACTTCGGCATTCTATATGCAACAATTACGGGTAGAAAAAACAATATCTTCCGCTCGGAGGTCGTTCGTACGTTTATAGCGATGCTCACGGTGACAAGTATCATCATTGCCATAAGCCTCTACTTCAATGGCATGTACGACAACTTCTGGGCCTCGTTGCGCCACTCGGCATTCCAGGTGGTAAGCATAACGACAACCTCGGGATTTGCTACGGCCGACACTACGACATGGACACCGCTGGCTATAACACTTTTAGTCTTTATGTCGGTGGTCTGTGGATGCGCCGGCTCTACCGCGGGAGGTATGAAGGTTGACCGCGTGCTTTTAGCCTTTAAGATTATGCGCAATCGCATAAAGATACAGCTTCACCCCAATGCCGTGGTGCGCACCAAGACCGATGGCATAGTGCAGGATGAGGGTACGTTGAGCCTTGTGATGACGTTTATTGTCGCCTATGTGGCTTTGGCGCTCGTGGGCACGATTATATATACGATGTTTGGTTGTGATACGACCACGGCATTTACGGCATCTATATCGTGCATCAGCAATGTGGGCCCGGGCTTTGGTGAGGTGGGCTCGATGTCGAACTTCGACTCCCTGCCCGTTGTTTTGAAGTTTACCTCGACGATACTGATGCTTATCGGTCGTTTGGAGATATTCGGATTTATACAGTTGCTCTTCTTAAGGGCGCGAGAATAGTAGATAACCATGAATGTAAAGAGATACAGATATACGATATCAGCCTTTCTCCTCTCGCTTGTAGGGCTTGTTGTGGCTATAGGTCAGGAGCCTATGTTCTCGACTTTGGAGCATAACAAGGAGTATGCTCGGCTTAAGCGCGAGAACGAGCGCATGATTATCAGCGAGGACTCCATCACCTCGCTTATAAACATTGCGCGCAACACCTTCCGCATGGAGCATGACAGTCTGGCAAACCCTATTGCCGACATCGACAGTTTCTCGACATATATCATAGACCTCGAGCAGCAACTCTTCGACATGCGTAGCAAGCGCGGTGACATCATCGCACAGATTAACACCATAGAGCAGGAGTGGGTGCTCTCGCAGATGTTCGCCCCCGAGGATGATACCACCGAGGAGGGTGACACCGACTCCGATATAACAACCACCGAGGAGAGACCACACGCACCTACCGCCTCGCGCCAGCATCGCAACATCATCGATAATGCGATATTCAAGGAGTCGCTATTGGAGTCTGAGTATGAGGAGTTGTGCCATACTGCAACGTTAGAGCAAGAGGTGGAGTTGCTGTGTCTTGACCTTATCGAGAATTACAACACCATGCGCCACCTCCACAACGAGTATATGTCAACCGATGATGAGCTCCTGGCAGACTCACTATACACGCGCTTCTATGAGTTGGATGAGGTGTGTGAGCATCTCGATAGCGAGATTGAGCGCCGCTGGAATAAGGTGCTCGATACGAAGTATTACACCTATGGATATATCCTCGAGAAGAACTACCACTACGCCCTGCTTGATAGTTCTACGGAGCGCCTTGCAGCGATGCAGCAGCGGTATGCCGCCAACGAGGGCGAGTATATGTCGGATGCACTTATGCACTATGTCATAGGCAAGCCAACGTTGCTCGATTATGAGATTAACGTAGCACATGAGCTTAAGTTCTCGGAGGCTGCAGACTCGCTCGAGATGCTGCGTGGCGCCATCCCCGAGGTGGAGTATCGCCTTGCACCCCTCACCCTCGAGCGTCGTCTTTTTATTGACTATGAGCCGATAACATACGGCGAAGTGAACTTCTACAACGCCGCAAACCCCATCCCCGAGGTCAAGGTATATGAGCGTGGCACAATCTATCGCATACGCCTTGGAGCCTTCCGCACCAAGCAGCAGATGTCGATATTCCGTGGCGTGCAGCCCCTATATATCATGCAGAATGAGGAGGGTCACTACTGTTACTTCACCGGAGGCTTTGCCACACGTCTTGAGGCCGACGAGGCAGAGCTTGCGCTGCGCGAGCGAGGCTTCAAAGCACCCCGCGTCTTCCGTTGGCAAGATGGGGAGATGATAGATTTAAGCCTCGAGGAGGAGGAGAGTCTCGAGGAGAGCTCGGATAAGCGATATATGATAAACATCGAGACTGAAGAGCTAACCGACTCCATGCGGAATATTATCGCTGTGTATGCCCCCAAGAAGAGTGTCTCGCGTCGTGGTGGCGGATTTATCGTTGGCACCTTCACGCTACGCAGTGATGCCTATACGCTCTATGATGAGCTCAGTAGGAGCTTCCCCGCGCTGAACATACAGATAACCGAGATAGAACTACACACAACAAACCAGGAATAAAACATAAGCAACTCTATGAGAAGAGCACTTACACATATCATCTTTACCATCGCAACGATTGGAGCACTGCTCAACACCTCATGCCGCAAGCAGGAGAGCATGAGCTTCGATGTACCACAAGGCAGCATCCTCGTATCTATGCCTGGAGAGCGAGGTACCACGACATTCGACAGTAAGAATATCACCTCTATTACGGCGACATCCACACCTACAGGTTGGAAGGTCAATGACATAGATATGTATAAGGGCACGATTACCGTCACCGCACCCTCGACCTTCGAGAATGGCGAGGTGTACAACGGAGATATCACGCTCAAGGGTTACTCCCCTATCGGCTCTACGGCTACACTCACAATCTATGTAGCAATACTGCCCAATGCCGACATCGACTTTTCGACAACGCCTGCCAACTGCTTCGTGGCGACACAGCCCGCCACGCGCTACCATATAAACCCCTATATCGGTGGCACGGCCACGCCTCTTGCGACGGCCGATGTCAAGCTGTTGTGGCAGAGTCGCAAGGGCCTTATCAAGTTCCTTGATATGCGCAATGACGATGTTACCTTCTACCTCGCCAAGGCGGAGAACGATGAGGGCGAGGAGATAGATGAGGTCTATGAGGGTAATGCCTTGATAGGTGCGTACGATGCCTCGGGTAAACTCATCTGGAGCTGGCACGTGTGGGTTACAAATAACAAGCCCGAGAGTTCGACCGTGAATATCAACGGCAGAACGATGATGAACGTCAACCTCGGAGCCTCGTGCAACAGCGAGGGCTCAACCGACCATGATAAGATTTTGGGCTCATATGGACTATTCTATCAGTGGGGGCGCAAGGCACCCATCGTCGGCCCCTATAGCTGGAACTTCAACGGCAATGAGGATGGTCGCATCTACGACGTTGATGGCACCATGCTCTACTACCAATATGCAACCTCTACGGCGGAGCATGGCACCACAACATGGAGCAACGAAAATCCCATATCTATCATTCTTGGCAATCCGGAGAATAGCTATAATTGGCTCTTCACAGGTAATGACGATACTCTATGGAGCGATACGTCAAAGACGGAGCAGGATCCCTGCCCCTATGGTTGGCGCGTAGCCGATAGTGGAACCTTCGCAACGCTCACCATCGCCACAGCCGAGGATGACCTTCCTTGGGAGGAGGCGCAGCCCATGTGCGGTTGGCGACTTACAGATGCGCAGACCTCGCAGAGCTACTTCTTCTCGGCAGCAGGTCGTCGCAACTATATAGATGGACGTCTTGACATAGTTAACGATGATGAGATATATCCTATCCCCTGGTCGGGATACTACTGGTCATCGACAACGGATGGCGCGATGGCCAAGGCTTTATATTTCGACCTCAATACCGCAACACGCACATGGAATGCCATTGAGGTGGCACGACCTATGCAACGTGCCAATGCAATGCCCGTGCGCTGCATAAGAGAGTAGTTGCGCGCATGTGCGCATGCGTATGTAAATTATGATAGAGGCTACATCTCGAGGATAATATCACCCGAGAGTGGCTTCTCGAAGAGAATGGTGCGACCCGATACAGTGACGGTCGCACTCTCCGTTTTATCCAAATGGTATATCGTCACGGGATATGTCGCTACGGGAGGCAACAACTTATGCTCCCCTACCTCAAGCACACCATTACAGGCTCCACCCTGCACCAAATAGCGATGTCCGAGCATCGTGGCCGCCAACTCCATATCTCCTCGGGCAATTACCTTGCGCACCTCTGTAGAGCTTGTTTTATGTCCCTCGGCACAATACTGACCTACGCACTCCAGGGCGAAGCCACACTCTCGAGATAGAGGCTGCAGGTTATCATAATTACCCTCACTACTACGACCAAGACGATGGTTATAACCCACAATCATGCCCACCATATTTAGCTTCTCGACGAGCGAGCATCGCACAAAATCCGCGTAGGACTGCATGCGAAACTTCTCGTCGAAGTGTGCAACAACAAGGTGGTCAACACCGAGCATGGCAAGCAGCGCGGCACGCTCCTCGATGGTCGTAAGAAGTCCCATGCCCTCGGCGCGCCCCATGGCAATACGCGGATGTGGGTCGAAGGTCACAATGACACTCTCGGCACCCATCCGCTCGGCCATAGCCTGCAGATGAGCAACAAGCTCACGATGACCACTATGTACACCATCAAAGGAGCCTATGGTTACCACCGTGGATATATTTGTTGGGAAGTTCTCGAAACCGTAGTGCAGCGTCATGGTCAACTATTGTTCTCCTCGGCGACCTTCACGAAGTAGGCAACCTTCTCTAAAAGTGTTGTGATATCGTAGTTCTCGACAACTATACCCTGCGGGAAGTTAAGCGGCGCCGAGGTGAAGTTGAGCACACCCTTAATGCCGGCATTGATAATCGGCAGCACGAAGTTCTGCGCCACAGAGGTGGGCGACGAGACAATGGCAATGCTTATGTCGAGCTCCTCGACGCGCTGCTCAAACTCATCGACATGGTAACACGGAATATTTTCTATCGTGTGTTCCACCTTTGCCGTATCAACATCAAAGGCGGCGATGATACGCATCTTCAGCCCCTTGCTATTGAAGTAGCGCGTTATGGCCTGTCCGAGGTGACCCATACCTATGATGGCCATATTCATCGGCTGCTCGCTATAGAGAATATTGGTTATGAAGTCGATAAGCACCTCGACGTCGTACCCCTTCTTCGTATCGCTCGAAAAACCTATAAGCATAAGGTCGCGACGCACCTGCACGGCCGTGATGCCGTGCATGCCCGCCAGCACGTGTGAGAATATATGTGTGATGCCCTGCGCATGACACTTAATCAGCGTGCGGCGATACTCGCTCAAGCGCTCAATGGTCTTCTCGGGTATTTGTGATGGTATATTAGCCATAATAAACTCTTGTGTTAGTCACTACTCCACATCGATGCTGAAGTTGCTGCGGTAGTGCTCCTTAATCCACTGTGTATTGATATATATGCCATCCTTGAATATAAACTTGTAGGGTGTCGTGAGGGGCATAAACTGCTCATCGAAGAGCGTATGGTCGATGCCGGTAAACATCTTACGGCAGAATATCATCGCAGCATCGTAGCCTCGGTATGAGTACATCGTTGGCAGCGCACCAAATGTCGAGATATAACGTGCATCAAAAAGACGTATAACCTCGTTGCTACGCTTGGCATGATATGGCACCGTGAAGAGTACATTATTGCGGAAGAATGCCTCATAACCGATACTCCTCTGCTGTATCCAGCGACGATTACCCACGACAACATAGTCACCCATCGAGAGGCTGCGCGCCTCGATAGAGGCCTTCATCGAGGAGAGCGTTGTGAGTATGCGGTCTATCTCCGTGGGCGTCTGCGCTCCGATGATATAAGCCTTGGGTGCAGGTATGCACATGAAATCCTCAAGAAGCACCTCCTCGCCATTCGAACCATCGGCATTACGCTTATAGAAGAAGGACTCGCGGTCGAAGACAAAGTTCAAGGTGTGTATAGGTGCATTCGTGGCACGAGCCTTGAGTTCCGAGATATACTCTTCATCATTTGTCGAGCCATAGACCACGACCACCTCGCGCTCACCATCAAAGATATTATCGAGCTTATCGTATTTACTATCCACGTCGGCCTGCATCTGGAAGAGCACAGGGCTACTCAACGCCTTGACATCGGCCAAGGGCGATACTACGGGGATGTCGTTAGCCTCGGCATGAGCCAGGACATAACGCAGCTCACCCTCATATACCGGACCGATGATAAGCTGCGCATCCAGCAGTCCATCCTCATAGTTTACGATATCGCTGATGCGCGAGGCACTATTCATCGTGTCGAACACCGAGAGCGAGATGTTATACCCCTCGGCCTTGAGGTCATCCATCGCCATAAGTACGCCACGATACAAATCCACGTAGTTGGGGTTTATCTTTCCATTGACATGGAATGGCAGCATCAACGCCATATTCAAGGTATGATGTGCAGCCAGCGGGAGGAACTTCACAGATACGGGGTTAACCTCCGCCTCGGCACCGCTATCCATCATCTCCACCATCTCGGCATGTGCACTCTCCGGGTCGAGTATCTCACGCAAGGGCTCCTCCGCCACCTTTTGAGACTCCTCCGTAGCAGGCTCCACAGTCTCTATTCCTCCTGCTACTGTGCGCACCACCATGCCGGCCTTTAGGTCGGAGGTCGAGGTCAGTGCATTTATCTGCATAAACTCCTGCTCGGAGATTTTGTATCTGCGCGACAAGGTATATACCGTCTCGCCCGGCAATACGACATGCTCACCACTCTGCGCTGCCTCCTCGGCAAGGCGTGCCTCACGCTCCTTGCGCTCGCGCTCTATCCTACGCGACGAGGTGTACCCCTCCTCCGAACGACGTATGCGCAGCTCGTCACCCTCTTTAAGCTGTGTGTAGTCTATCGTGGGGTTGTCAGCCTCGAGCGTGGCAACCGATATTTTATATCTCTTGGCGATGGAGTAGAGCGTTTCGCCGCGCGAGATTATGTGTGTGCGATACTCATCATCGCTCTGCACAACAGGCACAGAGGGCTTGCTCTCGGGCAGTTCCTTGTAGGGAATAAGCAGGTTGCTTCCCGCCTTGAGAGTAGCTGCCGTGATGCCGCTATTATGCTTCGTGAGCTCCGCCTCGGAGATGCCGTAAACATGAGCTATGGAGTAGAAGGTGTCACCCTTCACTACCTTATGGCAATAGTATTTGCGACCCTCAATCTTGACTATCGTCGTCGAGGGCTCGGTAGCCTGGGCCACAACAGCCACAACCACCAGCATGGATAAGAGAAGTGTACGTACTCTCTGCGTCATCTTTTTACTATCTTTACGCTACTTAACGCGTAGGCGTATCTCGGTTATAACCTTCTTCGTGTATAGCGGGAAGTCGCCATTCATCATCCACGCGTAGTAGCTCGGATCATCACGGAAGACATCCTCCACCTTACGACCCCTGTACTTACCAAAGGAGAATATCTCCTCGCCCTTGTCGTTTAGGGCTATGCGTCCTGCGAAGTCCACCACCTCGCCATGTGTCGAGAAGTCGGCGAGAGCCTCTATCGTATCGCCAATATCGGGATAGCGGGCTATCTGTGCCTCCAACACCTCGTATGTAGCCATGGTATCTGCCTCGGCCGAGTGTGCATTTTCGAGGTCTTTGTCGCAGTAGAACTTATAGGCAGCCACCAATGTGCGCTGCTCCTTCTTGTGGAAGATGTTCTGCACATCGACATACTTACGCCTCTTGAAATCGACATCCACTCCCGCGCGCAAGAACTCTTCGACCAATACCGGAAGGTCAAAGCGGTTGGAGTTGAAGCCTCCGAAGTCGCAGCCCTCGATAAACTGCGCCAGCGACTTCGCTATCTGGCGAAATGTAGGCGCATCCTTCACATCCTCATCCGTTATGCCATGCACAGCGGTAGCCTCGGCAGGTATGGGCATCTCGGGGTTTATGCGACGCGTCTTGATATCCTTCTTACCATCGATATTAATCTTTATCATCGATATCTCGACAATGCGGTCTTTCGACGTATCGACACCCGTAGTCTCAAGGTCGAAGAAGATTATTGGACGTTTAAGTTTTAGGTTCATACGCTAAAAAAGGGTTATGGTCATTCCCACATATATATGCAGTCGCGCAGGGTTGGTTCCTGCAATTTGTTGTTAGAAGGGGTTATATTTGGTGATTTGTCGCAGTCGGAAAAAGCGCAGTTTACTTGTGGTAAATGAGCATTTTTTCGACAAGCAAAGCACCGAAGATAGCCCCTTATAACATCAAATTAAGCGTTTATCATCATCGGCATCAACAACATCAACACCTCGCTCGTGCGCTTATCATCATATACAGGCTTGAATACACCTGCACGTGTTGAGTCTGCGAGCTCAATCATCACTGTGGGAGTATCGATATTAGAGAGTATCTCCACAAGGAATGTTGACTTGAAGCCTATGGTTACGGGCTGACCTTCGTAGCTGCAAGAGATGGTCTCGTTGGCAGATACCGAGAAGTCTATATCCTGTGCTGCGAGGCTGATCTTATTGCCGGCGATATCCATGCGGATAAGGTTTGTCGTGGGGTTAGAACATACAGCCACACGCTTAATGCCGTTCACGAGCTCCACGCGATCCACAAGCACCTTGTTGGGGTTGGCTGTGGGAATTACGGCATTGTAGTTGGGATAGTTACCCTCGATAAGGCGACATACGAACTTGTGGTTTTTGAGGTCAAACACTACATTCTTGGCATCGAAGGTCACACGTATGGGCTCCTCCTCCTTCAGGAGCACGCCCTTGAGCAGGTTTGCGGGCTTCTTGGGGAGAATGAATGAGGCGTTGAAATCCACATCTGCCGACTCCGATACTGCACGTACGAGCTTATGAGCGTCTGTAGCCACGAATGTCACCTTACCCTCCTCGAAGTTAAAATATACACCATTCATCACAGGGCGAAGCTCATCATCAGCCGTTGCGAAGATGGTCTTATTGATGCCTGCGATAAGCATATCTACATCGAGAAGTATCTCCTTATGCTCGGCACCTATGGTCTGCATTGCGGGATAGCTCACGGCACTTGCACCGGGAATCGAGAGCGAGCCACTTGCCCAGCGCACCTTAATCTCCCATGTTGTGTCGTTCACATCAAATTCCAGGGGCATCTCGGGGAACTCCTTGAGTGAGTCGAGCATAAGCTTCGCAGGGGCAGCAATCATACCCTCGCGCTCAACATTATCTACCGTGAGGTGACCTACAAGCGTAGTCTCGAGGTCCGAGGTTGTCACCGTGAGGGTGTTATCCTTGAGCTCAAGGAGGAAGTAGTCGAGAATGGGAAGGGTGTTCTTGTTGCTTATAACCTTACCTGTTGTTGCGAGTAGCGACAAAAGCGCTGAACTTGATACTGTAAATTTCATAGTTGTAGTTAAGTTTATTTATTTTCTTTTATTTTGTTTTCCAAATTCTCTTATGCAGGCACCACCGAGAGAGCCTATTACAATGAAGCGAGCTTGTCGAGAGCCATCTCAATCATGCGTCGCACGAAGGGCTTATAATCTGTGCAGGCATCCTTTGCCACGCGCTGCGCTATGATTGTGCAGATGGTCGCTGCACGATGACCCATCATGGCGGCAAGGCCGGCAAGTGCCGAGCCCTCCATCTCGAAGTTGGTTATGCGACGCTCACCAAAGCGGAACGATTCAATCTTCTCGTTGAGCGTGATATCGTGCGGTCGCAGACGCACCCAACGACCCTGCGGAGCATAGAAGCCCGGAGCAGCGATGGTTATACCCTCGCGTGTGGTATCGCGGAAGAGCTCGATAAGGTCGCGGTGAGCATTCACGAAGTAGGGCGCGGGAAGTTTCTTATCCCATGCCGTATGCTCCTCAAAGGCGCACTCAAGGTCGAGGTCGCAGACACTATCACGACCCTCATAGTATGAGAGAAGACCATCAAAGCCGAGAGAGGTGTGTGCCATAACAACCTCACCCACCTCGATATCCTGCTGTATGGCTCCTGAGGTGCCAAGGCGCACAAGAGTGAGCTGCCTGAAGTCGGGCTTCACCTGTCGGGTTGCGAAGTCGATATTGGCCAGGGCATCGAGCTCGGTCACGGCAATATCTATGTTTCCTATGCCGATACCCGTTGACATCACCGTCATGCGCTTGCCCTTGTATGTTCCCGTCACGGTCAAAAACTCGCGATTGGCGACCTCACACTCCTTTGCATCAAAATAGTCGGCAATCATCGCCACGCGACCGGGGTCACCTACGAGGATGACAATGTCGGCCAGCTGCTCGGGGGTCAAATGGAGGTGGAATATCGTGCCATCACCATTGATTATCAGCTCGGAAGAGGGTATCGTTCTCATGTCGTGAAATAAATTTACAAAACTGCCCG
>JAZNFC010000002.1:0-42291 GCA_045588935.1 Alistipes sp.
GATGAACGAAAGCAACGTACCTGCGCCGGATTTGACGAATAACATTTGGAAGTTCAAGTTTGAAAACGAATTCAAGAGCATCACTTTGACCCACACAGGTGAGTGTGATGAATGTAAAGCAAATCAATAACCTATAGGGCAGGCGGGCTTGACCGCCCACTTGCTCACTAACCTCCCAAGCCGAGCGGGAGTAAGTGCTCGGCAAGAGTATTAACTTACTCACCCGACGACAAACCGAGAGCAATGCCAAGTTTTCTTGAGTGTTGCCGAGGTGCGAAGGAGGAAGACCGAAGATCAAATAATGCCAGTCCCCATCGTTTCATTACGGTGGGGATTTTTTATGTCGTTTAGTGGATAGACTTGCTAACTATATAAAGATTAGATATTAAACAAAATAATGTGGGACAATATTTTCAGAATATATTCTCGGAGGACAAGAAAGTGGTAAAGAAAATCATATCAAATGAAAATACAAGCATTAATTTGCAGAAATAATCATTTGCATTTAGGCTATATATGTTTGTAATCTTGTGTTTTAATCACTAAAAATAGCTGTTTTTGTCCCCCGAAGTGCCCGAGGGACAAAAAGGGACAAAAAATTATGTCCCTCGAGTGTCTGGGGCACAACCAGGGGCCAAAATTGACTATTTAGCAAAACGTAAATTATATTAAAATAAGAGTGTATCTCATTGATTACCAATGAGGTGTATGCTTATTCTGCGAAATTTTATACTTGTCATTAGAGAAATTGTAAAGTGTTGATAATCAAGACTATATAAATTATTATTTTCCAATGCAGAATGTTAGACTGCTTGATAATCAGTTAATTACAGATTTCGGGCTGAAATGGGACGAAGAATTTTAACAAACACTAATAAATGATGATAAATAACGATAAAATCAATGTCCAATGTGCAGTAGTTGTCATCAGTGGTCATTAGTGTTCAATCAGACAAGGGATTTATGGTAATTGTGTAAAATGTGATACTTTATAAAGAGTCGGCTAAAATACCCGCCTGAGAATTAAGTGTAATTACAGTCACTTCAGGATTGACACCGATTCTGAATGGAGCAGTACAACCAAGACCGACATTGATATAAAGCGTCTGTTCTCCACAATCATATCTGCCAGCAACCTCTTTGAACGAGAATGTTGCAGGAGTCCACCCGAATATCCTTATTTGGGCGTTATGTGTATGCCCCGAGAGCGTAAGCGGAATATCCGTATCGGGTACAACTTCGGCTTTCCAGTGGCTTGGGTCGTGCGAGAGAAGAATCCTAAATCCATTAGTTCCTTCCATCGCTTTCTTTAGGTCGCCTTGATGAATCGTAGGAAATCCTTGTTGGCTAAAATTTGCGTTGTCAACTCCTATGAATGTAATCTTAGAACCATCCTCAGCCTCTATGACTCTATTTTCGTTTCTGAGTAGAGTCCAGCCAAGAATATTTTTTTGGAAATCCACTAAATCTTCAACAGCTTTGTTTTTGTCGAGGTTGCGGTCGAAACCATATATCATAAAGTCGTGATTACCCAACACAGACAATACCCCATATTTTGCATTCATTGTTTTGAGAATGTCTGCATAAGGCTCGGCCTCGCTTCTTCCTATGGTTACCATATCTCCAGTGAAACATATCAAGTCGGGAGAGTGGCTGTTGATTTCATCTATAAATTTCTTAAATTTTTCTGGAGAATCATCAAATGTCGATAAATGTAAATCTGAAATATGCACAATCTTGAAGCCATTAAACGCCTGCGGTATATCCTTGTGGGCATACTCAACTTTGATTGATTCAACCTTCCATCGACCAACGAAATATCCATACGCCATAAGGCTCCAAAATAGCACTACCAGTATAATTGCTAAACCCCCGAAGAGTCTGTACGGTATATGTAAATCTATTATTTTGCCAATGCACCAGCCCAGAAACCAAAGAATATGTGGAATCAATGCCAATATAATAGCACCTACAAGGCAGAAACATAGCATTATTTGTGTAGCTTTCATATGTCAATATTCTTCATTGTAACAAAAGTAATCAAAAATATCAGTAAAACGCATTTAATACGACTTTATTGCCAAGAGTAGTTCATTATTTGCAAAAGTCTTTAAATTATTAACTTCTCCACTACTATGTTTATGGTTACGCAAATTTTACTTTTTATTTTTGAATTATTTCCCGATGCAGAAGTTTGAGAAGATGGAGTGGAGGATATCCTCCGAGGTGACCTCGCCGGTAATTTCGCCAAGGTGATGAAGAACAATGCGCAGATCCTCCGCAACCAAGTCCGATGGAACATTCCCGCGTAGCGCATCACGGGCCGCACAAGCACCTTCATATGCGCGAGTCAATGCCGCATAGTGACGTGCATTACTTACCATAACCCCCTCTACTGCATAGCCCGAAGTGTTAACCCTATCGCGCAATGCCTCACGCAAAGAATCTATGCCAATATCACACTTCGCAGATATGGCAATAATATCATCAGCTATATTCTTACTTGATATGGCGCGGTCTATCTTATTGATAACCTTAATATAATGCTGTTGCGGTGTGAGCTCCATAGCCTCATGCTCGGGCTCTTCAGCCGTGGCAAGGTGCACGACGATATGTGCATCACGTGTGGCGCGCAAGGTGCGCTCGATGCCCATCTGCTCGAGGCTGTCATCCGTCGTACGCAGGCCTGCAGTATCAATAAAGCGAAAGCGTATGCCATCAATTACCGTAGTTGCCTCAATTGTGTCACGCGTAGTGCCTGCTATATCCGATACCATCGCCCTATCCTCATTAACGAGGGCATTAAGCAAGGTGCTTTTACCAACGTTAGGCTTGCCTACAATAGCCACATTTACACCATTCTTAAGCGCATTACCTAAAGCAAAAGATGAGCGTAGGTCTTCTATCTGTGATGTGATATTTTTTAGTGTTACGGCGAGTTGTTCACGGTCGGCGAACTCTACTTCCTCCTCCGAGAAGTCGAGCTCCAGCTCAAGGAGCGAGCAGAGCCTGACGAGCTCACTGCGCAAGTGCTGAAGCTTCTCGGAGTAGCCGCCACGCATCTGCGTTGTTGCCACGCGGTGTGACCACTGTGAGTCCGAGGCTATAATATCGGCCACGGCCTCGGCGCGACTTAAATCCATCTTGCCGGCAAGGAAGGCGCGACGTGTAAACTCGCCCGCAGCAGCCGGCGTTGCACCATACTCCACGGCGAGGTTTAAGATGCTCGAGGTGATATACTCCGAGCCATGTAACGTAATCTCCACGGTGTCGTCACCCGTATATGAGTGGGGAGCGCGGAAGAGGGCTATGACGACATCGTCGAGGTGCTCACCATGTGCATCGACAATAGCTCCGTAGTGCAGCGTATATCCCTGTGCTTTTGAGAGCTTATGGCGACCACGAAACATCCTCTCGGCGATATCTATTGCGTGAGGGCCACTCATGCGTATCATCGCCACAGCGCCGCCCGGAGCCGTGGCCGGAGCGATAATCGTCGTATCTATGGTATTGCTAATCATGGTTATATTGGGCTTACGCGCAGTCGCTGACCTATGCGCAATGCATTAGGGTTCTTTATTCCGTTCCAGGTCATCAGCTGCTTCACGGTGCGGCCATAGCGACGAGCGATGGCCCCGAGCGTGTCACCCTTCTTTACGGTATGATATGATGCCGGAGGTGCCTCCATGCGTTTCTTCTCGAGGTTGGCATGGATGATATACTCCTTTAGATAGGCGCTATCCTTGGCATGTATCCTCTCCTCGTTCTTTAAATACTCGGTGATATACTCGATGGGGAGTGTGAGAGGGTAGCTCTTGGTTGTTGCCGGGATAATCGAGAGAAGATATTCGGGGTTGAGCATCTTCAGCAACTCGATATCGATATCTATCGTCGAGGATATCTGCTCGAGGTGCATCGGACGATTAATCATAATGGTATCCACGGCCAAGGGTGTAGCGGGCATCGTGAGCTCCACACCATGGCTCTTATGGTAGGCAAAGGCATATGTTGCACCCATGTATAGGGGTACGTAGCTTCGCGTCTCCGATGGCAGACGTTGATATACATCCCAGAACGAACCATCATAGTTGCGAGGGTCGCCGCCCGAGCGTACAATAGCCTTATTTACAGCGCCAGGGCCGCAGTTATATGAAGCTATAGCTAATGTCCAATCACCATAGACGTCATACATGTTTTTGAGGTATTGACACGCTGCTTGTGTTGCGCGTCGTGGGTTGCAGCGCTCATCGACCAGCGAGTTAATCTCCAATCCATACTCCTTGCCCGTGCGCGACATAAACTGCCATATACCCTTTGCACCCATGCGTGATGCTGCTGTAGGGTTTAGTCCCGACTCGACAACGGCCAGGGTGCGCAGCTCGATAGGCAGGCCTGCCTTTGACAGCTCCTCCTCGATAATAGGGAAGTAGTAGTAGGCATAGCCCAAGATGCGCGAGTAGGAGGGTGAAGTGAAACGCTCGATGGCACGACGCACCTCGTAGTTATACTCCAAGGGTACGGGCGACATAAGGGCCTCGAGGCGTGTGATATATAACGAGTCGCGAGCATCTGTCTCCGTAGGTATAGCATCGCCGTTTTGCCCCATGACCATCTCCTCGAAGTAGCGGTTATAGCCCTCTATGGTTGTTGTGGCGCGCCACATGGCAAGTATCGAGTCTATCTGCTCGGCACTATTTCCTTGAGGTGTTGCTGCCTCTACCGCACTATCCTCGGGCATAGGCTGCAGTGATAGGGTATCGGCGGCGGCGGTGTTGGCGGTGTCGGCGGCCAACTCACGTGCCTTAATCTCCTCGGGCGAGGTGTATTGTTTTTGTGTTGTGTAGCGACGCTTGGGACGTTTATATAGTTCGTGTGCAGCTACATCCGAAGTGTAGATAAGTATGGATAATAGCGTGATACCGATATATTTAAATATAGATATGCTCATTGAGTAGTTAGACTAAAAATTGACAGTCATATTAACACCCATTGTGGGCTTTGAGCCTACTGCCGAAGTGCCAACATAGGGCTCTACGTCCATCGAGAGATCGTCGGAGATGTCGAAAGTCTTGAGATGGGCATCGACATGGGCATCGAGAATCTGTAGCAGATAGACACCTGCCGTGAGCAGAATACATAGGTCGCGGTTGCGGCGGTAGCTATCCTTCAGGTTTTTAAGGAAGGTTGCCGAGTAGGCTCCATGGAACTCATCGGCAGCGCCATTGGGATACTTATCGGGATTCTTATCGTAGTCCACGCGCAGAGCATAGGCGGTCTTAAATCGCTTATAACCACGATTATTCCAGTCGATAGTATATATTGTCGAGGCCAGACCTCCAATGATTATCGGCACACGCCAATAGCTCTTGTTGTATATCTGTCCGGCGCCCGGGCAGATGGTCGAGAGTGCCGTTGCGCGTCTGATATCCGACACGTCGTTGGTTGCATAGTTTACCGCGGCATCGCCTATGAAATATAGGTATGACGCGATAGCCAGTCCAGCATATATCTGCCGCCATGTGTTATGTCGTATCATGGCGGTCTGTATCTTGTCGAGCTCCTTGGTGCGCATATATCCATTATCGATAAGATATTGGTCATACCTCGCCTTTAGGGGTTTGTATGCTTTGTTCTCGTGCACGAACATCGTAACTGAGGCTCCGACAACGGGGTAGAGCACGCCGAGCTTCCAGTATTGCTTGTTGTATATCTGTCCGAAGCCCGGGAGTGGCAGTGACAGCCAACATACTCGAGCCACACTCATCGAGTCGCTGATAAACGGCTGACGCACCTCGCCGCGACGATTCAGGCGCACACGCTTGCCATCCGGAGAGAGGCTGTCGCCCTTGCCACGTGCTACGGAGTCGCGCTTTAGTCGCGCACCTACGGCTATACGTATTGAGTCGCGCGAGGCGATATCTATACCCTCATACAGGATGTTTTCGAGCGAGGCGATAGAGTCGATATAGTGGTAATACATCGAGTCCTTGCGGGCGATAGCCTCGGCGCGTGCTCTTAATATGGCTGTCGAGTCCACGGGGACAAGGCCGCCTTGATTGATTGTACGTACATTGCCGCGCAACCTCTCTCGATTATACTCTTGTGCATACGACCACTGGCCGAGAGCACATATTGCCACGACCATAAGTAGTATGCCTAAAGTATATCTTCGCCTTACCATATATCTTATAACGCCACTCCTCGTGAAATTATTTCGTCTTTATCTTCTCGAGCTTTGCAACGAGGCTCTCCACCTCGCTGTCATTTGCACACTCGATAGTGATGCGGCTACCACCGCTCTTTGTACGCTTAATCGAAATGTTGTCCGAGAGTACACGCTCCAGCTCGTATATAAGCTGTGAGTATGATGCGGGGTACTCGTCGTCACCGTCGAGTGTCGTTATATCCTTTGCCTCGTTCATATTGCGTACCAGGAGCTCCATCTGACGTACGGAGAGAGCCTTGCGGATGCAGCTCTTCAGGGCCTTCACCTGCTGCTTGGGCTCAAGTGCTGCGAGGGCCTTGGCGTGACCCATGGTGATGATACCCTCCTTGAGGGCCAACTGCACCTCATTGGACAATGTGAGCAGACGCAGGTAGTTCGAGATTGTCGAGCGCTTCTTACCCACCTTCTCGGCCATGCTCTCCTGTGTAAGACCACACTCCTGAATAAGGCGTTGCATACCGAGAGCTATCTCTATGGCGTTGAGATCCTCGCGCTGAATATTTTCTACCAAAGCCATGGCGTGAAGGTTCTCATCATCCACCTCGCGGATGTACGCGGGCAGACTCTTCAGCCCCGCCATCTCGGCAGCTCGCCAGCGACGCTCACCGCTGATAATCATATATCGTTGCCCCGTACGTCGTAGCGTGATAGGCTGAATAACACCCAGCTGCGCAATAGAGTGTGATAACTCCGCGAGGGCATCGTCATCGAAATTGGTGCGCGGCTGCAGGGGGTTGGGGTCAATGTTGGCAATCTCCACCTCGCGCATCTCTGCCATAGGTGTTGCCTGAAGCGCAGGATTGATATCGCCAAACAGAGCATCCAATCCTCGACCCAAGCCTCTCTTCTTCTGTGCTGTCATATTCTTATTACTTCTTACGGTTACGTTTCAAAAATTCGCGGGCGAGATTTAAATATGCCACCGAGCCTGTGGCTGCGGCGTCGTAGAGCATCACGGGCTTGCCATGTGATGGAGCCTCGCCGAGGCGTATATTACGCTGTATGATGGTGTCGTAGGCGAGTGCTCCGAAGTGGTCGCGCACCTCAGCTACAACCTGATTATTCAGGCGGTTGCGCATATACATCGTGAGCACGAAACCCTCGATTTGCAGATCGGGGTTTAGGCGACCCTTAACCATCATTATGGTGTTGAGCAACTTGCTCAAGCCCTCAAGTGCAAGATACTCACACTGCACGGGCACCAATACCGAGTCGGCCGCCGTGAGGATGTTCACCGTGGTAAAGCCGAGCGATGGTGAGCAGTCGATGAAGATATAGTCGTAGTCGTCGCGCAACGACTCTATGATGCCCTTCATTATGTGGTGAGCATTCTCCATTGAGGGGAGCTCCGAGTCGGCAGCTACAAGGTTGATAGAGGAGGGTAGTACCCACAGCTTCTTGATATCCTCGCTATGGAGTATCACATCCTTGGCTTGAGCCTTGCCCGAGATACACTCGTAGATACCCTGTAGGTTGATGTCGAAACCGAGACCCGAGGTGGCATTAGCCTGCGGGTCGGCATCGATGAGCAAGACGCGCTTGCCCAAGAGCGCTACCGACGCAGCAAGATTGATGGCTGTCGTGGTCTTTCCCACGCCACCTTTTTGGTTTGCCAGAGCTACAACTTTTGCCATTTACGGAGTTCTTTTTTAATTTATTAAAAACCGCTTTGCGGGGTCATCCTTATATTAACGGACAAAAGTAGTAAATTTTATCGAAATACCCTCTCTGTTTACATAAAAAATATTAACTTTGTAGAGGTGAATAAAAACTATTTTTTATGAAATGGAGAATGGTCGCATTTTTATGCATTGTGACAACGGCTTTCATGCCATATGTATCAGCTGAAGAGCCCGAGGTGGAGACTGCTTCCGAGGAGAGATATCTGTTGCAGGATATAGTCTTTAAAATTCCTACGTTTTATAGCGATATTGACGGAGAGAATGCCGAGAAGGAGATTGCGGCACGTGAAAGCACGGCTACGCGATATATGCGCAATGGTGCGTTTGTCGGTCTGATTATATCGTTGATATCTCTTCCGTTGCTGTGGCGTCAGGCTAAAAAGCGAAAGCGTTTTGTGAGCATGCTGCTGACATATATATTTCTGATTGGCGTATTCGTAGATTGTCTTTTGTTCTTTAATGTTGTGCGCTGGGTATATCCATTTGCTGTTGCTGCGGCGATTATATATCCCTTCTACTACTTTAGACTGCATAAATATATACATTGGCTGCCCAAGACCATCGTGGGCCTCTTCCTTGTGTTGTTGTGCATGGCGTCGTTTGAGTACCTGCACCATGATGAGTTTGTGCTATTTATCATACCTAACGCATTGGCATTCTTTGGCATAAACATTGTTCTTTATACGATATTTGTTTTGAATCATGATTTTTATAGATGCCCGCTGTGTTTCTATTATGGCGACCACGACATGGTAAGAGAGATATACAATGGTGAGGATGAGAGCTCATCTACGGAGTCGTGGAACGAGCATACTCATGATACGGTTAGCCACGAAGGCTCAACAAAGGTTATCACACAGCACTACCGTAAGCGTCACAAGGTTACGTATTACCGTAATAAGTATTACACGTTGATATTCTCGTGCCTGCGCTGCCAGCGTGAGTTCTCGCGTAATCGTGTTGAGAGCAAGGAGATAGGGCAAGAAACATATTAAAAATTGTTTTGCATTTTGTATGATGAAAAAACTCCTCGGACTAACCTCTGTCATTGTAACCTTTGTTGTGACATATATCGTTGCGCAGTTCGGTGTGGCGAAGCTATGCCATGTGACAGGCTGTGGTTATACCGCCGAAGGTGTGATATCGGATTGGGGCTTTGCTGCAATATACTCTATATCGTCGCTCGTAATATACCTTGTAGTCACGATATTAGAGCGCATAATGTTTCATGTGAAGCAGCCCATCATGCACTCGATAAAGGGATTTAATCCTACGGCGATACTCACGGGCGTTATCGTAATCATAGCGCTCTCGATATCGTTGTCGCCACTTGACGCCTGCCTGCCACAAGATAGTCGTGAGTTTCCAAGTGGAGGATGGACGCTGATAACCATAGTGTTCGTAGCTCCGATATTCGAGGAGGTGATATTCCGTGGCCGACTCTTTAATATGTTTAACAACCTCGGCTCGGTGCCTATGTCCGCACTTCTGTCATCGTTGCTCTTCGCAGTGATACACGGGGAGCCCATTGTGATGATTAACGGATTTTTAGTCGGCCTCTTATTAAGTTATTTCTATCTGCGACAGCACTCGATATTTGCCCCGATAATATTGCATGTATGCAATAATATGTTGGCCTATGCTCTTGGTGTTTTATCCTATCGTGGAGAGTCGTTTATGAACATTATCGAGAGTCGAGGCTGGTCGATAGCGATATACTTGATAAGCGTGGCGATAGTAGTATTGGCGCTCGTCGTAATATTCAGAACTCTGATTCTTGAGCAGCGTCAATATAGGAGAATCTTGGATGTATCGGCCGTGCGAAGTAGGTTTACAAAATAACATAATATGAGGCTGAAGAAAAATCGGGTGACTAAAAAGTAAAATAGTCACCCGATTTTTATTCAACCTCTTGTCGTTAGGTTGTGATGCGCTATTAGAGCAAAGCGTCAATCTTCGCCTTAAGCTGCTCCTTGGTAGCTGCACCTACGTGCTTATCTACCTGCTTGCCATCCTTGAGGAATACGATAGTGGGCACGTTGCGAATCATGAACTTTGCAGCCACGTCGTCGCCCTCCTCTACATCGCACTTGCCGATAAGCACCTTGCCGTCATACTCCTCGGCCAACTCATCAACGATGGGTGCCACCATGCGGCAGGGACCACACCATGTTGCCCAGAAATCGATAACAGTAGGCATACCCTTGCCAATAATCTCCTCGTAGTTCTCGTTGTTAATTTTCAATGCCATAGCTTTTAAATTTTAAAGGTTTATGATTATATGTTTATTGAATAGTTCAGTTTATTCTGGTCAAGAAAGTGCATGAACTCTCCGGCCGTGGATACCCTGTATCTCTTCGAGCGCATCTTCAACTTCACGCCGGTTGCTGCATCGATGATGGTAAACTGTAGCGCCGTATTTCCGGGGTTACGCTCGGCACACTCCAGAAGCATCGTCGTAAGCGTGGGACACAGGTCGCTTATCTCGAGGTCTATGCGTATCGACTTTATCTGCTCGGCAACATCGGCTAAGTGCTGTATCGAGAGTATCTTAAACTCCAGCTCGGCATCCTCCTTGCCGAAGCGATGCTGCACACGCCCCTGAATAAAGAGGAAGTTGTTAACCTCGAGCTTTAGTCCATGCAACTCGTAATCCTTGCTAAAGAGTGTAAACTCATGCTGCGTATTGTAGTCCTCCATCACGAAGCGGGCATAGCGACGACCATCCTTGGTTGTGAGTGGTGTGACCGATGTCACAACACCTGCCACGGCAATATCCTTGCCATTAAGCAGTGTGAGGTTCGAGAGGTCGCCTAACTCTAACTGACACATCTTATTCAGTATGAAGTCGAACTTATTGAGCGGATGTGCCGAGAGGTAGAGGCCAATAACCTCGCGTTCTTTATTGAGTATGGCGATATTTGTCCAATCCTCGCACTGCGGTACGCGCGGAGGCTGAATATCCGAGCCCGCATCGCCACCCAGCATGCCAAAGAGACTCTGCTGCGCATTCTGCTTATCATGCTGCACACGCTGTCCATAGCGCATCAGGGCATCGAGGAAGACCGTGCCATTGCTATCTTCGCCAAAGAAACGCGAGCGGTTGAAGTCGATAAGCGAGTCGAAACCTCCCGCATAGGCGATGCTCTCCAAACACTTACGGTTGACCACCGAGAAGTTCGTGCGCTCCATGAAGTCGTTGATAGACTTGTAGGGGCCATGCTCTTTGCGCTCACGGATTATGGACTCGGCCGCAGCCTCGCCCACGCCCTTAATTGCCGCCAAGCCAAAGCGTATATCGCCATGTTTATTTGTCGAAAACTTTAGGTTCGACTCATTGACGTCGGGACCCTGTACGAGGATGCCCATATTCTTGCACTCGGTCATATAGGCCGTAACTTCCTTGATGTCGTTTAGGTTGCGGCTCAACACCGTAGCCATATACTCCGAGGGGTAGTGCGCCTTGATATATGCCGTCTGGTAGGCTACCCACGAGTAGCATGTAGCGTGTGACTTGTTGAAGGCATATGAGGCGAACTTCTCCCAGTCGGCCCATATCTTCTCCAAGACCTTCTCGTCGTGACCATTCGACTTACCTCCCGCAATAAACTTGGGCTTTAGCTCATCCAGCTTCGACTTAATCTTCTTACCCATCGCCTTACGCAGCGTGTCGCTCTCACCTCGTGTGAAGTTGCCGAGCAGGCGCGACAGAAGCATGACCTGCTCCTGATATACCGTGATACCATAGGTATCCTTGAGGTAACGCTCCATGATGGTATGTCGTAAACGATAGGCTTACGGCCGTGCTTACGGTCGATAAAGTCGGGGATATAATCCATCGGGCCGGGACGATAGAGAGCATTCATCGCGATAAGATCCTCGAAGGTCGAGGGCTGCAACTCGCGAAGATACTTCTGCATGCCGGGCGACTCAAACTGGAAGGTCGCAATCGTGCCGCCTGCGCAGTAGAGTTCATAGGTCTTCTTATCGTTGATAGGTATGGTGTCGGGGTCGATCTTCACGCCGTGCGTCTGCTCGATAACCTCCACGGCATCCTTGATAATCGAGAGGGTCTTCAAGCCGAGGAAGTCCATCTTGATAAGTCCCGTATCCTCAATCACCGAGCCCTCATACTGCGTGACGAGCATATTCTCACCCGTCTCCTTATCTATGGCCGTGCTTACCGGTACCCAGTCGGTGATGTCGTCACGACAGATAATCGTGCCGCAGGCATGCACACCCGTGCCGCGAACATTGCCCTCGAGCATCTTCGCATACTTTATCGTATCACGCATGATGGGGTTCGACGACTCCTCGGCAGCCTTCAGCTCGGGCACGGCATTAATCGAGTTGCAGAGGTTGATCTTCAGCAGCTTATCCTTATCGTTGGGGTCGGGAATACGCTCCGGAATCCACTTGCACAGCTGGTTGGCCTGATCTAACGGCAGCTTCTGTACACGGGCGACATCCTTCAGTGCCATCTTCGTGGCCATTGTGCCATAGGTGATGATGTGAGCCACCTTCTCCTTGCCATATTTCTGTGTTACCCAGTTTAGCACGCGACCACGACCATCATCATCGAAGTCGATGTCGATATCGGGCAACGAGATACGGTCGGGGTTAAGAAAACGCTCGAATAGAAGGTCGTACTTGATGGGGTCTATCTGCGTGATGCCGAGGCAATAGGCTACCGCCGAACCTGCTGCCGAGCCACGACCGGGGCCTACCGATACGTCAAGCTCCTCGCGCGCAGCACGTATGAAGTCCTGCACGATGAGGAAGTAACCCGGGAAACCCATGGTCTTCATGATGTGAAGCTCGAACTTCAGGCGTGTCTGCGTCTCCTCATCAAGTACTTCGCCATAGCGTTTTTTTGCGCCATCCATAGCCAACTTTGCAAGGTAGTCGGCCTCAAGCTTTATACGATATAACTTATCGTAACCTCCTAATTTATCAATCTTTTTCTTCGCATCCTCTTCCGACATCACCACGTTACCATTCTCGTCACGTGTGAACTCATCGAAGAGGTCGCGTTCGCTATACTTTTGTCTGTAGCCCTCCTCCGTGCCAAACTCCTCTGGGATAGCAAAGGTGGGCATGATGGGGGCGTGGTCGATGGAGAAGGTCTCCACCTTATTACACACCTCGACAGTATTGGTCAAGGCCTCGGGTATGAAGTCGAAGAGATCGTTCATCTCCTTTGTCGTCTTCATCCACTCCTGCTTCGAGTAGAGCATGCGCCTCGGATCATCGAGGTCCTTGCCTGTGCCAAGACATATCAGTCGGTCATGAGCCTCGGCATGTTCCTCCTCGACAAAGTGTACATCGTTGGTACACACTAACTTAATGCCATGCTTATGGGCGTAATCTATAAGGAAGTCGTTGACCTTGACCTGTACCTCATACGCCTCGTGGTTGGCACGCTCGACGGTGGCCTTATGTAGCTGAAGCTCTAAATAGTAGTCGTCACCAAAGAGGTTGCGGTGCCACTCTATAGCCTTGGCCGCCTCCTCATACTTATCTTCGCGGATAAGGCGTGGCACCTCGCCACCGATACATGCCGAGCAGCAGATGAGCCCCTCGTGGTACTTCTCCAACTCCACACGGTCGGTGCGTGGGCGCATATAGAAGCCCTCGGTGTAGGCCTTTGATACAATTTTGATAAGATTCTTGTAGCCCTTCATGTTCTTGGCAAGGAGGATAAGGTGGTAGCCACTTTGATCCTCGCGACCCTCCTTGTTGAAGAGGCGACGACGGGCAACATATACCTCACAGCCGATGATACCCTTAAACTCCGCCTTGGGTTGTGCATCCAGCTCGGCACGCGCCTTGGCAAGTGCTACTCCGGCATCATCACCCATCTCCTCGGGCGAGGCTGTGCCATTCTCCAGTCGCTCGATAAGCCCCTGCAGAGCCTTAATCTTATCCTTGCGTGCGCCATTCTTCTTCTTTACATAGTTAAAGAACTCCTTGACGCCGAACATGTTGCCGTGGTCGGTAATGGCAATGCCGGGCATGCCGTCACCGATGGCCTTATCTACAAGCTTCGGGATGCTTGCCTGGCCATCGAGCAGCGAGTACTGCGAGTGAACATGTAGGTGTACAAAGGGGTGCATTGCAGTTATTACTATTTATAAAATCTACGCTACAAATATACGTATTATTTTCGGTATAAAATTAGCTTCATGATTTCTATTTTTACTAAAAAAGTATTATCTTTACGGAAAACCTGTTGATTATGGATGCTATGTCTGATAAGGTCGCGACATTGGTTGTTGTCGGGGTTTATGATAATCCTATTGAGGCCGAGATAGCAAAGTCGGTTTTGGAGGGTGCGGGACTCTTCTGCGCGCTACATGGCGAGTATATGTCGTCGATATATACTCCTGTGGCCTTTCCCTCGCGCCTGATGGTGCGTGATGTGGATTTCGAGGAGGCTCAAGCGCTGCTGCGGGCAAGAGAGGTGGAAGAGGAGAGATAAAAGAGGAAAGAGCAAAGATGAGAGTTTAGGCTGAAATGAGAAAGCAGAATTAAGTTTTCATTTTTCACCTCTCCTCTTTGCCTTTTGCCCTTTGCCCTTTGCTCTTTCATTTATTATCTCTGCCAGATATGCCATGAGGCTATAGCCTGCGTTTGAAGCATAAGCATGCCACCCATGCACTCCGCACCTCGCTCCTCGCAGCGCGCAAGAAAGAGTGTCTTTGCCGGATTATAGATTAGGTCGAAGATTTTGTGCTCGTTGCCGATGGCGCTGTAGTCTATTGCGGGTGCGACATCTACATTCGGAAACATGCCCACGGGCGTGGTGTTGACGATAAGATGATGCTCCTTAATCTGCTTTGCGGAGAGGTTGTCGTATGTGATATCGCCACGCTCGGGTGTGCGCGATACACTCTTATACTCGATGCCGAGCTTGCGCAATACATACTGCACGGCCTTCGACGCACCACCTGTGCCGAGTATCAGGGCTTTGGTGTCGGATGAGAGGTTTAGCCAGTGTAACGAGGCCTCAATGCCCGCTATATCGGTATTGTGCCCTATCTTCTTATCTCCATTGATAGATACGCAATTAACAGCACCCACCTCACGTGCCTCTTCAGATAGCTCGTCGAGGTAGGGTAGTATGCTCTCCTTGTAGGGTATTGTGACGTTGAAGCCGCGCAATCCGTGCTGTGCGATAAGAGTGTTTATCTCTGCAATAGCACCGAGCTCGAACAACTCGTAGAGTGCATCTATACCCTCGGCGCAGAACTTCGCATTGAAGAAGCGTGCCGAGAAGGAGTGCGAGAGATGCTCGCCTATAAGTCCGTAGCGCTGCATATCTCCACTTCGGTGGTTGATGTGGTGTCCGCCTCGATTACCAACTCTTGCCGGGCGGGGGTGACAACCTCGGTTGTGCTCTCCTCCTCGCCGCTGCCAAAGAGCCACAAAGCAAGACAGGTGAAGCCGATAAGCATAAAGGTGAAGAGTGTAGCCAAGAGGTTGAAGTACTTGTCTATGAAGCTCTTGATGGGAGCTCCAAAACGCCATATAAGCCAACCTATGAGGAAGAAACGCATGCCGCGCGATACCAATGAGGCTATCATAAACATCGGGAAGTTGATGCTGAACATGCCTCCGGCAATGGTGAAGAGTTTGAAGGGTAGCGGCGTGAAGCCTGCGGTATAGACAATCCAGAAGTTATATTTATCGTATAGATGGCCTACATTGTTAAAGCCCTCAACGCTAAAAACATGGTCGTAGAAGAAGTTGGCAATAGGCGTGGGGTCGCCCATAGGCGTCACCCAGAGGTAGTGGCCTATGGCATATCCGAGTGCGGCACCCAAGATCGAGCCCGCCAAACATATCGACGCAAAACGGAATGAGCGCTTCGGTGCACCGAGGCAGAGGGCGATAAGCAGAACGTCGGGGGGCAGGGGGAACCAGCTCGCCTCGAAGAGCGCGATAAAGAATAGAGCAAGCCAACCCCAGCGGCTTGCACTCCATGATAATACCCAGTCGTATAGTCTTTTAATCATATTCCTATAGGGAGTTAAGTTGCGCGGCAAAGGTAGTATAATTATTTAAAACCAACAACTATTCCGCCTCCTATAACTCTGTTCTTACGATAAAAAACCAAGGGCTGTCCCTTTGCCGGAGCCCAAGCCGCATCCTGCAGGGTGACGACAAGCTGTTTGCCGTCGAGCGCAACGTTGATATATTGCTCCGGATTACGACCTATGCCACGTATCTTTACGACGATGTCATCTGCCGATAGTAACTCGTCGATATCTACCACATTAAAGTCGTTTATATAAAGTGTGTGTTTATATAGTGAGCTATTCTCGCACACCCTAACTCTATTAGTTGCGGCATCCACGTCGTGCACCCTCATGCCCTCGGGTATTCCCTCGCCACGACGTTGTCCTGCTGTATATCGCGCTATGCCGTTATGCCTTCCGCATACTCGGCCATCGAGTGTCACCACCTCTCCCTCTGTCATGGCGACACCACGCTCTGCGAGAAAGGTGGCATAGTGACATCTGCCGAGGAAGCATATACCCATGCTCTCGCTCTTATCCTCGAAGTATGCCTTGGCCTCGCTCTTTATAATATTGCCCATAGGTGTGAGGGTACGGGCAAGTATCTCTTGGCTTAAACCCCAGAGGTAGTAGGATTGGTCTTTGGTGCTATCTGCAGCGCGAGATACGTAGTATCGAGTGTCGTGCTTCTCAATCTGAAAGTAGTGTCCTGTAGCTATGTGATATATGCCTTGTTTGTCGGCTACATGCTTGAGTATATGCCACTTAATATGCGTGTTACATCGTGTGCAGGGTGCCGGTGTGAGCCCCGAAGAGTATGCATGGCAAAAGTAGTCGATAATCTTCTTATTAAACTCTTCGCGGGCATCATAGCATATCCACTCCGCACCAAGAGCCTCGGCGGCCTGTCGTGCCTTATCGAGCATTGCGCTATCGCCTATAGTATCTATGGTGAGGGCTACAACGCGATAGCCCTGCTCCATTAGGAGTCGGGCTGCGGTGCAGCTATCGATGCCGCCACTAAATCCTAATACTACGCTCTCCTGCATCACGATATTAAGATGTTGTTTGTTTACCTCTTTTTGACACTCTATGCTAAAAAAAAGGTTGCGCAGAATACTCTACGGCAACCTCTTGATATCTTTTTGCGAATGACAACTACTCGTCAATATGGCTCTTTGCATACTCCACCATCTCGTTTAGTCCCTCGGTGAACTTCTCAAAGTCCTCCTTGTAGAGGTGTATCTGATGACGCGTGAAGCTTGCAGAGCCGCTGTCGCTCATCTTCCTGCGCGACTCGGTGATAGTCAAGAAGAGATCTCTTGAGCGTGTTGCCTTCACATCAATAAAGTAGGTACGCTTGCCGGCACGCACCACCTTGCTTACAATCTTCTCGCCATACTCTTCGTGGTCGTGGCGAGTGCTATTCTCATAACTCATCGAAAAAAGGGTTTAGTTTGGGTTTTAGGACAGAGGCATGCGCCCGCTGTCGAATAATTCTCTCTACGAAGATATAACCTTTTTTCGAAATATTCAAATAAGACCAGATATAAATAGAGCCCGACAAGAGATTTTTTACTCCATTGTTGGGCTCTAATTATCGTATCATGCTATCCGTTAGAGTGTTGCCACAAGCTCCTCGAAAGATAGCTTCTGCTGCTCTCCCGTGATCATATTCTTCAACGTGGCCACCGACTGCTCCAGCTCCTCGGAGCCGATAATCACCACATAGGGTATGCCGCGACGATTGGCATACTCCATCTGCTTCTTCATCTTGCCGGCATCGGGGTATATCTCCGCGGCCACACCCTTATCGCGCAGCTGACCTATAATACGTAGTGAAGCCACCTGCTCCGCCTCTCCAAGATTTACGAAGAGCACCTTCGTCGAGCATGATAACTCCTCGGGGAAGAGGTTAAGGCCGAGCATAACATCATAGATGCGGTCAGCGCCGAACGAGATGCCTACGCCCGACATTCCCGGCATGCCGAAGATGCCGGTAAGGTCGTCGTAGCGACCACCACCCGAGATAGAGCCTATCTGGTAGTCGTTTGCCTTGACCTCGAAGATGGCTCCGGTGTAATAGTTCAGACCACGTGCCAACGAGAGGTCGAGCTCGGGAGTGAGCTCTATGCCGAGCACCTCGATAGTCGAGAAGATGGTGCGCATCTCCTCAATGCCGAGCATGCCGATCTCGGATGAACCGATAATGCCGCTTAAGATATTGAGCTTATCCTCATTTGTACCACTCAACTCAAGTATAGGTTGAAGTTTAGCTATAGCCTCATCGTCAATGCCGCGCTCGCGAAGCTCCGCCTTGACATTCTCCAGACCAATCTTGTCGAGCTTATCTATGGCCACGGTGATATCCACCATCTTATCGGCATGGCCTATGCTCTCGGCGATACCGAATAGGATTTTGCGGTTGTTCATCTTGAGTGTCACCGAGATGCCGAGACGCTTGAATACACGCGACACGATATCTACAAGCTCCACCTCCGAGAGAAGCGACTTTGAACCGATAACATCTACGTCGCACTGATAGAACTCGCGATAGCGACCCTTCTGCGGGCGGTCAGCACGCCATACGGGCTGTATCTGATAGCGTTTGAAGGGGAAGACTATCTCATTCTGGTGCTGCACAACATAGCGCGCAAAGGGCACGGTGAGGTCATATCTCAAGCCCTTCTCGGAAATCTTTGATGCTTGGCGCAGCTCCTCCTCCGAGAGCTTGGCACCATAGTCACCCGAGTTGAGTATCTTGAAGAGCAGCTTGTCGCCCTCGTCGCCATACTTACCCAACAGTGTTGAGAGGTTCTCCATCGAGGGGGTCTCTAATGGTGCATAGCCAAAAAGGCGGAAGACACTCTTAATGGTATCGAATATATAGGTACGACGCATCATCTCCTCTGGCGAGAAGTCGCGCGTACCCTTTGGTATTGATGGTTTCTGTGCCATAGTGTTATAAGGTGGGTGAGGCATACATTGGGCTCTCACCCTTCGTTTTTTAATTATTACTGCTCTGCAAGGAGTTTCTTGTATTTCACGCGCTTCGGAGTTGTATCCTCGCCCTGTGCCCTCTTCCAGGCTTCATACTCGGAGTATGTACCCTCGTAGAATACCACCTTCGAGTCGCCCTCGAAAGATAGGATGTGTGTGGCGATACGATCCAGGAACCAACGGTCGTGAGAGATGACTACAGCGCAGCCTGCGAAGTTCTCAAGACCCTCCTCCAAGGCACGAAGCGTATTTACGTCGATATCGTTGGTAGGCTCATCGAGAAGCAAAACGTTACCCTGCTCCTTGAGGGCGAGGGCGAGGTGCAGACGGTTGCGCTCACCTCCCGACAACACACCGCACTTCTTCTCCTGGTCGGCACCATTGAAGTTGAAGCGGCCGACATAGGCGCGGGCAGGCACCTGGCGGGTGCCAAGCTGTATAAGGTCGGAGTTCTGCGAGATAACCTCATAGACGGTTTTCTCCGGGTCTATAGACTTATGCTGCTGATCAACATAGGCGAGTTTCACCGTAGGGCCTACGCGGAAACTTCCTGATGTAGGCTCCTCCAGGCCCATAATCATGCGGAAGAGGGTAGTCTTACCCGTACCATTGGCACCGATGACACCCACGATGCCGGCAGGGGGGAGCGAGAACTCCAAATTCTCGTAGAGCACACGGTCACCAAAGGCCTTCGTAACACCATGTGCCTCGATAACGACATCACCCAAGCGGGGACCATTGGGAATATATATCTCGAGCTTCTCTTCGCGCTCCTTTGTATCGGCATTCATCAGCTTGTCATAGGCCGAAAGACGAGCCTTTGACTTGGCGTGACGACCCGAGGGTGACATGCGCACCCACTCCAACTCACGCTCCAAGGTCTTGCGACGCTTGCTCTCCTGCTTCTCCTCCATGGCCATGCGCTGGGTCTTCTGCTCCAGCCATCCCGAGTAGTTTCCCTTCCAAGGAATACCCTCGCCACGGTCGAGCTCCAAGATCCATCCTGCGACATTGTCAAGGAAATAGCGGTCGTGAGTAACAGCGATAACCGTACCCTTATACTGCTGCAGGTGCTGCTCTAACCAGTCGATACTCTCGGCATCGAGGTGGTTGGTAGGCTCATCAAGGGGCAAGTCATCGGGCTGCTGCCACAACAGGCGGCACAATGCCACGCGGCGACGCTCTCCACCCGATAGTACGGCTACCGACTGTTCGGGGTCGGGACAGCGCAGAGCATCCATGGCGCGCTCCAAGACGCTGTCGAGCTCCCAGCCGTTCACCTGGTCTATCTTCTCATAGAGCTCACCCTGACGCTCGATAAGACGTGCCATCTCGTCGTCGTCCATGGGCTCACAGAGCTTCATATTGATATCCTCATACTCCTTCAAGAGGGCTACAGTAGAGGCTGCACCCTCCTCGACAATCTCCTTCACGCTCTTCGTGGGGTCGAGCTGGGGCTCCTGCTCAAGATAACCTACGGTGTAGCCCGGAGAGAATACCACTTCGCCCTGAAAGCTCTTATCGATGCCTGCGATAATCTTCATAAGGGTTGACTTACCCGAGCCATTAAGTCCGATAATACCGATCTTGGCACCATAGAAGAACGACAGGTAGATGTTGTTCAAAATCTTCTTGTTGTTGTTGAGCACCTTGCTCACACCAACCATCGAAAATATAATCTTCTCGTCTGCCATAATTATGTTGTTTTACCTATATGCGTATGTATAATCGCGCAAATATACAAAATTTACTCCGATTTTGCAACTATTCGCAGTGTTGGCTCCGATTTTGCACGATATGAAAAAACTCTAAAAATAGTATGATTATGAAAAACAGACTAAAGGGAACACTCACCGAGGAGAATCTGCTGAAGGCCTTTGCCGGTGAGAGCCAGGCGCGCATGCGCTATAACTACTTTGCTGCACAAGCCTCAAAGGATGGATATGAGCAGATAGCCTCGGTCTTTGACACTACAGCAAATCAGGAGAAGGAGCATGCTAAACGCTTCTTCAAGTATCTCGAAGGGGGCATGGCGACGATACATAATGCTTCATTTCCTGCAGGCATTATAGGTACTACGGAGCAGAACCTGAAGGCTGCGGCCGAGGGTGAGCATGAGGAGTGGGATGTGCTCTATGCCGCCTTTGCCGAGACAGCACGTGCCGAGGGATATGCTAAAGTAGCTGCCACATTTCAGCATATCGCCGAGGTGGAGAAGGAGCATGAGCGACGCTACCTGAAGCTGCTCTCGCGCCTCATGGATGGCGATTTCTTCCGTCGTGATGGTGAGATATGGTGGCAGTGTCGCAACTGCGGATATATCGTCAAGGCCTTTACTGCGCCGAAGGTATGCCCGTCGTGTGAGCATGAGCAGAAGTACTTCGAGCCTATGGCCGACAACTATTAAGATGGAGGGGTGTGAGTAGCTATTGTTTGATGTTGGATATCTCGCCAAGACGATTTTCGGGTATCTCGCCCGACATGGCGACTATGGCAACACCGCCCTCATGTCCCATAATGAGGATTATAAGCTCCTCGATAACCTCGTCACGATATATGCCGTAGAGCTCGTTCAGAGCCTTGCCGTCGTCATGCGTGGCGATATGCTTGGCATCTATATCGTTGATTATCGCAAGGGTGCGCTCACGAAGTATCGGGGCGTACTCTTCGTTTTTACACTCTATCATCTCGATATTGTCGAGCATCTTAAATGTCGCGCGTTGCTCCTTATTGGCAAAGGTCGAGGCCATGCCGAGCATAAAGCTGCCTACGCTCTCATGCTCCACATCCTCTTGACGCGATGCCTCCTCGCCAAGAGCTACTATAGCGGGAATCTCGGCATGTGTTGCCATTGGCAACAGCATCAGTATTGCAATGATATATCGTTTCATGGTGGCAAATATACAAAATATAATGCAAGAGGCTGAATAAAAAGTAAAATAGTCGCCCGCTTCTTATTCGACCTCCAAACAGACGGTGGGTGACTATTCTGCGTTTTAGTCACCCACCTTATCTTTTGTTTAAATATGTTAACTTTAGAAGTTGTACTGTGCAAGAATGCTCAAACGATTGGCTTCGCCCTTGCTGCCACCCATGTCATGACGCGAGCCATGTAGGTATTCCAGTGCTAAAGTGAAGTTCGAGGTGAGATTATAAAAGGCATTGGCAAAGACATAGTTACCCTTATGATACTGCCCGGGTGAGAGGAAACCGTCATCCTTCTCGAGGCGCACATCAGAGTAGCCTCCGGCCACCCAGAACTTGCCGGGGATGATATTAACCTGTGCTGCAGCCTGCCAGCCCCACATGGGGAGTGTTCCGAGGTGAGTGGCATTTTTAGGATTATAGGCGAGGTCGTAGGGCGAACCTGTAAGGTCTTGTATATAAGGTGTTATGCCCTTGCCATATACGCCATTCATATAGATATCCACCCAGCGTGTGATGGCTATATGGCCACTGAGTTGCACGCCCCAGCCTACACGCGTGGTATTCTCCTTCGAGGTGTTGTTGTGCAGATACATATCGCGGATAACGCCCGTAGCGCGTAGGTGGCTCTCGCGATTCTCACCCCATGCATATTGCACATAGGCTATGAAGTCGGGAACACGCTGATAGATAGGCGCGAAGTGCTCGCCATAGGTGGCATTAACCTTCGGCACCTCGGCTGCAGCGCCTATAGTGAGGTGGTCGCTGAGGAAGCTGTGCTCGTAGCGTATCATCTCCGTGAAGTTGTAGTTATAGGCATTGGGGCCCTGAAAATCCACGGTGCGGGGTGCCGCCTCGAGGTCGCAGAAGGTTGTCACATCGCGACCCAGCGTAAAGCCCCCGACGTTGATATATGCCGAGCGCAAGCGCGGGATGTAACTAAACTCTGCACCGCCACGGAAGTCCATATCCGTGAATATGGTTATACGGCCGAGCATGCGATTGTTGATGATGGCCTTCATGAAGATGCGCGATGTCGAGGCATCCATCATTACGCGCTGCTTATTGGCATAGCCCTGCGTCATGGGTATGTCGTAGGGTATGAAGTCGATATTCCCCATAGCGCCCTTAAAGTCGTAGCTTGTGCGCAAAGATACCGAACCACCCAATGCCAACGAAAACTTGTTGTTGCGCGTGGCGAAGATAAACTGCGGATTATGAGGTTGTTGAAAGCCACGACGTGTTGTTTCGAGATGGTCGGCGATGATATCGTACTTCACGGCCTCGGGGTCATACTCGGTGAGCGTCTCGCCTACGGCAATCATATATATGGTAGGCGTGTACTCCTCCACCTCGCAGAATGTGCTCTGTGCCATGGCACCCGAGGATGTGGCTGCAGCAATGAACAGAAGCATAAATAGTCTAATTCGTTTCATAGTCGATAGTTTTTAGTTAAACATTACGCTATGACCCTTCGCAATGAATGTGCCAAAAGAAAAGGCCTGCATAGCCGTAGCCACGCAAGCCTTTGAATCAGCATCTTCGCCTATTGTGCCTCTATTCGTTGAGTTCCAACCAGCGCATCTCCTTCTCGTCCATTATGGCGATAATCTCCTCTATGCGCCTCGAAATCTCGGCAAGGCACTCATAGACGAGTGTTCCCGAGGAGAGCTCCGCCTCAAGCGTTGTGCGCTCTGCGCCAAGCGCCTCAAGCTCCCTCTCTATCTGCTCCAACTCGCGCTGCTCCTTGAACGAGAGTTTGCGCTTCGAAGTGTCGTGTGTGCGCTCCTGCTGTGGCTTCTGGGGCGCAGCAACGCGCTCCATGCTACGCTCTGCAGCCTCCTTCTCGCGCATATACTCGCGGTATTCGCTATACATGCCCACGAAGTCCTTGATGCGGCCATCACCCTCGAAGACAAAGAGGTGATCGACACACTTGTCGAGGAAGTAACGGTCGTGTGACACGATGATAAGTGACCCTTTGAACTCATGCAGATACTCCTCAAGGACATTGAGCGTGATGATGTCGAGGTCGTTGGTCGGCTCATCGAGGATAAGCATATTGGGGTTTTGCATCAACACCGTAAGCAGATATAGGCGTCGCTGCTCACCGCCGCTTAATATCTCTATGCGCTTGTTAAAGCTCTCATGCGGAAAGAGAAAACGGTTGAGTAGGGTTGTGGCCGATATGGTCGAGCCGTCCGATGTGCGCGATATCTCGGCTATCTCCTGCACACACTCCAGTACGGTCTGTCCCGCCTTGAAGGTGATGCCTCGCTGCGAGTAGTAGCCTATACGTAGCGTTTCGCCTTGCTCGACAATACCGCCATCAGGCTCGATTTTACCTGATATAATGTTAAGAAATGTGGTCTTACCCACGCCATTACGTCCGACGATGCCTATGCGCTCACCACGTGTGAACTTATACGAAAACTTATCGAGCATCTTACGGTTGCCGAAGCTTAAGTCAACATCCGTGCAGTCGATAATCTTGCGCCCGAGGCGCGAGGTGGCAACATCTATGGATACGCTCTCGCTGCGCAGATTTACCGAGGCCTTATCGCGCAGGTCGTAGAAGGCGTTGATGCGGTAGCGGGCCTTGCCTGTACGTGCCTGTGGCGTGCTACGTATCCATTCGAGCTCACGGCGTAGGAGGTTGCGCGACTTGTCAATCTCGGCCTGCATGTTAAGGTATCGCTCCTCGCGCTTCTCGAGGTACTCGGTGTAGTTGCCACGATAGGTATAGAGCTTGCCACGGTCTATCTCCATGATGATATTGCACACACGGTCAAGGAAATAGCGGTCATGTGTAACCATGAGTAATGTGCAGCGTGAGCGTTGCAGGTAACCCTCCAAATACTCGATAATATCTATGTCGAGGTGGTTTGTGGGCTCATCCATAATCAGAAACTCGGCATTCTGGAGCATCATGCAGGCTATGGCCACACGCTTGGCCTCACCTCCCGAGAGCTCTCCCATGCGTTGCTCCATGCGCTCAATCTTCAAAGAGGTGAGCACCTGACGTATATTCTGCTCTATAGACCATCCGTCAGAGGCATCCATTGCAGCTATGGCGCGCTCTAAACGTTTACTGTCGCCACTTGCTACTGCCTGCTCATACTCCACAAAGGCGGGCGAGAGGTCACTCATGCGAGAATATACCTCCTCGAATACCGTATGCTCGGGATTGAAGGGAGTCATCTGGTCAAGGAAGGCTACGCGGATATCCTTCATAAACTTCACCTCGCCACCGCGGTCGGAATGTTCGACGCCGGCAAGAATCTTCAGTAGCGACGACTTACCGGTGCCATTCGGAGCAACAAGGGCTATCTTGTCACCCTCGTTGATATTGAAGCTTATGCCCTCGAAAAGCGTGCGGTCACCGTAAGATTTATAGATATTCTCTACTTGTAGATAACTTGCCATACTACAAATGATTATCTGTTGTTATATAAACTTATATTTAGGTCATAAGCAAGACGCTCGCCACTATCGTAATAGACCACACCACAGTAGCGAAACCCCATCTTCTTGACCATCTGTTGCATGCGCGTATTGCCACGATGTGTGTCTATGCGCATAGCTCCTATTCCCTGCCTCGCAGCTTGGCTTATGGCATACTCCATGAGCTGTTGTGCCACACCTGTGCGTCGCTCCCTTAAATCAACGCATAGGCGATGTATTACAACATAGGGGGTGTTGATATTCCAGCTGTTAATCTGATTATAAGCCTCCTCACCCGTGGTGATTATTGCCGCGTAGCCAACAGCCTTGCCCTCGATATTGCATGCCACATAGCCTGTGCCATGCTCTATATCCGTGGCTATAATCTCGGCTGTGGGGTAGCCATCCTGCCACTGGTCGATGCCGAGCTCGGCGAGCGAAAGCTGCGCGCCGTGCACTATCTCCATAATGCGTTCGATATCATTTTGAGAGGCTTTACGTATTAATGCTTGCATGAGATACGTTTAATCTTACGATTGATAATCAGCGTGTTGAATAAAATGATTATCGTTGATAGCACTACGCCGGCGATGACTGCCGCCGTGGGGTCGTGAACAAGTTCGCTGCCCGATATCTCCATTAAATAGAGTATATACTCACGCTGCACAATGGCAACCACAACAACGGCAATAGCCATGGTTAGAAGGTTGAGCAGTATGGTGAGCAGATTGTATGGTATTGCCACGGTGCGAGATTTGTAGCCGATAAGCACCAGGTTCTCCAGCTTATCAATATTTTTCTGTAGAAGAAGGTAGATGCTCAATGTAAATATTATTGTTGACAATAGGCTGAATATCACGCCAATACCTACGATTATCATAATCGATACTTTAAGTATGGACATAGCCTTACTGCTCTCCGAAGGTTTCTCCTCGGCAACATATCCACGCTCCTCGAGGAAGTGTGTTATCGCGGGATCTGTAGGGTTGTTTACCTCGATAATTAGACGTGCTGCGCCCTCGTCGGTGCTGCTGGCATAGTATTTATTGGCCCACTCCATAAACGATATCGGCACAAGGATGGTGTTAAGTCTGTCGGAGAAGCCCACGACCTGACCTTTGTACTTACCCTTGCGCCAGTTGCCCGAAAGCTCTATGTCGAGCTCTACGCGTTTGATGATATCCTCGGTGAGCTGCGGCAGGTTTTGAGTTTGACTAAAGCCGAAGTTATATAGGTTTAAGTAGTTGCGGGGTAGGATGATAGGTATGATCTTATCTCGACGCTCGAAGACCCACTTGTCGCTCTTGACATCGACAAAGTTGTCGGGCACGGCCTCAAAAAAAAGCATCGTTGAGAGACGGCGCTCATTAAACATGATGCTGCCGTTAACCTCAAACTTCGACGACTGAAAACGTCCGAGGTTGAGAACAAACTCCTGACTCTCCAGCTCCTCGATATCCTCCTTTGAGAAGATGCGGGGCTTGCCACCGATGCGCTCTACGGGGCGTGTGATAATCATATAGTCGCTGCCGATAAGCGACTTTTCGCCCGAGAGCAGAGGTTTTATATCGCTATATATCTGCACGCCGGCGAGTATGACCGTCATGCCTATGAGGTTGGCGACGAAGAATATCAACAGCTCCAAGATGCTGATATGTTTACGCAGTAGCTTCCAGATAAGTCTCATAGGTGCAGGTGTTTATCATAGGTCATATCCATATGTTTGCCGATGGATGTGCTGATTACCGCAGCGCCACACTTCTCCACCTCGCGCAGTATCACCTCGCGCATGATGTTACTATTTGTGTTGTCGAGGTGCGAGATAGGCTCATCGAGCAGCAAGAAATCAAAGGGTTGGCACAGTGCTCGGATAAGGACCACGCGCTGCTGCTGGCCATACGATAGGCGATCGGTGCGCGAGTGCAGCTTGTCGCCTATGCCAAGCTCCTCGAACCACGATATAATCTCGGCCTTGCTACGACATGATGTAAGTCTGTTCTTTATCTCGATGTTCTCCAATGCCGTAAGCTCGCCAAAAAGACGTAGCTCCTGGGGTAGTATGGAGATGTGGCGCTCGCGTATGTTGCACCATGCATCACTCTTTATATTGCAGATATCTCGTCCGTCGAAGAGTATCTCTCCGCGGTAGTCGCCTCGCTGACCATAAAGATAGCTACATAGCGAGGATTTACCTCCACCCGATGTGGCCTCTATAAGGTAGCGTTTACCTCGCTCAAAACTCAACTCCATGCCCCATACCTCGGAGTGTAGATCCCGACGCGAAGCAAAGATTTCGGGTATAACGCAATTTAGTCTTATCTCCTTCACGTGCTATGCTCTTTTATAGTATGCCTGACATTATCTCGCTGATAAACAGTGGCATAATGTTGTCGGCGAGTTGCTTCAATGCGTTGGTGTTGCTGTCGGTGAGCACAACCACATACTCCGAACTGTTTGTCGAGTCTATGTTCATATATGCGTAGTCGCTCATATCGACAATCCTATCGAGCAACATGGCATCCATATTACTCATATCCTGCTTAATGGCTTTATATTCGGATGCAATATAGCTGCTCTGCATCAACCTCTTAATATCCAAGATGATATATCCATATCCATCCTCTACGTCGGTAAGCCATCTGGTATCTGTGGCGTTTAACTCGGGGCTCTGTAGTGAGCTGTTAAGGCCGGCATAGAGAATGCCGTTCTCCTCGCCAAAAAATACCTCCTCGCCATTGAGGTTGGCATATAGTTGCTTATCTCCGACAGGGGTAAGGGTGCCACAGGTGAATTGAGCTACATTTGAGTAGATATAACTATCCGTAACATCCACCATAGCAATGGCTTTTGCCGACTCAAGCTCAGCCTTGGTTGTGTATCTGCCGGTATGGTAGTTATAGTAGCTGTATTCCGTACCCGTGATATCCTCCAAGGCTATGGTTATATCGCCGTTGATGCTCTTCAGTGCATCTGTGGTTATCGCCGCCACCATATTGTATGTATTGCGGTCGATGCCGTATTGTGCATTGTAAAGCGAGTTGAAGAGCTCGTTGACCCACAAGACGCACTTTTCGCCATTAAGACCGAAGTTGAAAAGAGCTATAGCCTCCTTGTCAATATAGTTTAGGTGATTGTTGTTAACACGCATTATACCATACTTTTCCGTGTCGATATCCACGCCTGTACTCTCGAAGTCCCATACTATCTTGCCGAGCTCAAATGTAAGGCCCGTTGTGAGGCATGCGCCTGCAGGAATATCGGTGCGTAGTTTTCGGAAGGTCTCTAACTGCTTCTCATCATTGATGATGTTCTCCTCGATCCAGGGGTCCTCGTACTCGAGCTCGGCGAGCTCGGCGCGGCTTCTCTCGATATCCGATGCAAGCATCTTCTCGAGGATGTCCAATGTCTTGTTTAGCTCGATAAATGCCGCAATGTCACGCTTGCCGAAGGTGTTATACTTGATTAGTGGGCGAGATAGCGCCTCCGTGACATGAATCATAGGATCGCTGTCGTCGAGAGTTACGGCCAGCACCAAGCGCGTATTGTTATATCCGCCATAGTGTCCCATGTATGAGAATATGCGATTTTCTCCCTGATGCTCGATGTTAAGTATCCCTTCATTTGATAATTCTAAAGATGTAGATATCAGCTCCATGGTTTTATCTACTTGCGCAATGTTGCTGACCTCGGCAACCAGGATTATAGCCGTGGGTGACTGCTCCTTGCTATCCACGTAGGCGTACATGGGGACATTGAAGTTCACGCCCGAGGCATTGATGTCGATTGCTATCTCCTGAATGAGAGCTCGCTGCTCGTGGTTGGTGAGGTTTGCTCCGGCAACGGTTGACAACAGCTTGCGCTGCTCCTCGTTGATGTAATTCTCGAAGGCCCCCTTCTCGTAGAGCTGCTTGGCGTTGAAGTATAGCACCACAGCATCACTCGGCTCTACGCGCTGCTCGATATCATCTCGGTTAATGCGTGTTAAGATTACCGCTATGGCTGCAGCAACAACCACAAGTAGTAATACTATAAGAATCAACCATGTACTGCGTTTCATATAAATCTATTTTTATGTTTCAAAAGTTAATAATTGCCCTCATACTGCATGGACTCTTTGCAGATAAGGCGACTACAAAGATAATAAAAAAATCCTATTCACGCCATATTCATACGAAAAGGTAGCATTGTTTATTGTATATATTGTATGATTGAAAAAAAAAGATTATTTTTGTGCGGATAATGGTTATATGTGTAAACGAGAAATATAATGAAGAATTTTAGAGCTACCGAGTATAAGTTGAAGTGCGTGGCTACGGAGCGTATCTTTGATGATAGCGGCTGGGTGTTGGATGACAGCGAATATAGGTCTCCATCGCTTGTGCGTGCCGTGTATGCAAAATCGCAGATTGAGGTTAAGCCTGAGGAGTATGGATTGTATAAGTATTGCGATTGGATGCCCGTGAAGCGCATCTTGCAGGGCTCATCTGCTCCCGTGACATATAAGAGTGAGGCGCTGGCCAAGCATCTTGGTCTTGATAATCTGTGGATTACGCTCAATGGATACTGCCCCGAGAGAGGCGTCCGCATGACTACGGGCTCGTTTAAGGAGACCGAGGCATATACCGTATGTGCGCGTATAGATGAGAATGAGGAGCGCGTGTTGGTGGTTGCTTCGGCAGGAAATACGGCACGTGCCTTTGCCAAGGTTTGTTCCGATAATAATATCAAGTTACTGCTTGTTGTTCCGCAGGATAATCTTGATGCGTTGTGGTTCCGTGAGCCGCTGAACGACTGCGTGAAGCTTATTACGTGTCAGTCGGGTGGTGACTACTTCGATGCCATCAACCTCTCGAACATGGTGCTCAAGTCGCATAAGTTCTACGCCGAGGGTGGTGCAAAGAATGTGGCACGTCGTGACGGCATGGCTACCACGATGCTCTCGGCCGCTACGACCATAGGTCGCATTCCGGACTACTACTTCCAGGCTGTAGGCAGTGGCACGGGAGCTATTGCGGCATGGGAGGCTAATATGCGACTTATTGAGGATGGCCGCTTTGGCAGCCACCTTGCAAAGCTGATAGTATCGCAGAATGCCCCCTTTGTACCCATTTATGATGCGTGGCGTCACGACTCGCGCGAGATGTTACCCTATGATGCCAACAGGGCACGTCGCGATGCCGAGCTTATAGATGCCAAGGTGCTCTCTAATCGCAAGCCTCCCTATGCTCTTGCCGGCGGCCTTTACGATGCGCTGAAGGCGACGGGCGGCGATGTTATGGTAGCAACAAATGCACAGGCCAAGCGTGCGCGTAAGCTCTTCCGTGAGTTGGAGGGGGTGGATATCCATCCTGCACCTGCCGTGGCTCTCGCCTCGCTTATCAAGATGGTCGAGGATGGTCGCATAGACAAGAGTGCCTGCGTGATGCTCAATATCACGGGTGCCGGTGAGGATGCTGCGCGCAAGAACCGCGAGATATGGCACCTCGAGCCAAGCAAGGTATTCCCCTTAACGGTGGATGTTGATAACGTGGTAACTTATGTAGAGACACTATTTTAAAAGATTTATATCATGTATCCATTGAAGTTTAAGCCCCGTATTAAGGAGCGTATTTGGGGTGGTCATACAATACTTGCGAAGAAGGGTAGTGCTGCGGCGCGTCTGCCCAAGGATAAGCTCTATGGCGAGAGCTGGGACTTGTCGTGCGTGAAGGGCGACCTTTCGGTTGTGAACAACGGCATGCTCAAGGGTAATAATATCGAGGAGCTTATCGAGGTATATATGGGTGACCTCGTGGGTGAGGCTAACTATGAGCGCTACGGTCTGGAGTTTCCTCTGCTTGTTAAGTATCTCGACTGCAACGACAAGCTCTCGGTGCAGGTGCACCCCGATGATGAGCTTGCCGCGGAGCGTCACCAGAGCTTTGGCAAGACCGAGGCGTGGTATATTGCCGACTGTAAGCCCGGTGCTGCTATATATCTTGGCTTCAAGGATTTGAATATTACACGCGAGGAGTATATTGCTGCAGTTGCCGAGTCACGCCTTGAGCCCCTGCTCAACCGTGTGGAGGTGCACTCCGGAGATGTCTTCTTTATTCCTGCGGGCACGGTACATGCGCTGGGTGCCGGTATCGAGGTTGTCGAGGTGCAGCAGACCTCGGATGTGACATATAGAATATACGATTGGGATAGAGTGGATGCCTCGGGCAAGGGACGTGAACTGCATACAGCGTTGGCGGTGGATGCTATTGATTTTGAGGCTGATGCCGAGCTTCTACATCGTCGCTATGACCTTAAGCCCGGAGGAGCTAATACGGTTATCGATACACGATTCTTCACGATGACTATCCACGATGTCGCCGAGGAGAAGGAGCTTGACCGCGGCAACCTCGACTCATTTATTATATATATAGCTCTATCGGGCTCAATGTCAATTGTTTGCGATGGCGCAAAGGAGAGTCTTGATGAGGGTGAATTAGTGTTGGTACCTGCCGAGGCTTGCGACATTAAGTTTGAGGGCAAGGGTAGGGTAATGGAGGTCTATATCAAGCCCGAGGAGTAAGATGCTACGCCCGCAGATGGTTATAATCATGGAGAATACGTTGAGCGCCATAGCTCTGCGTACACTTGTCGTGGATATAGCTGCGGGGTTGGATGTTGTATGTTACTCGAAATTTGAGGATTACACGGCTGCGGATAGCAATGTCGTAGCCCACTTTATAGTCTCGGCGGAGATTATTTTCCATCATGCCGACTTCTTTAGACAAATGGCGCGACGCACCATTGTGGTTACCGACGGTGAGGCCGCGCCATTTCTTCAGTCAGGTTTTCGCGCTATAGACTCGCGCGCCTCGGAGCAGGATATTGCACGTGCAGTGCTCCAATTTCACCATTGCGGCCACCCTGATGGTCACCCCCATGTGGAGTCTGCCGAAGGTAGAGGGGGAGGTGCCGCTTTGCCACTCTCGGCGAGGGAGTGCGAGGTGCTTGCCCTTGTTGTTAAGGGCTTGATTAACAAAGAGATAGCCGATAGGTTAGGCATTTCTCTTGCTACGGTTGTCTATCATCGTAATAATATCTCCGAGAAGCTTGGCACGCGCTCTATTGGTCGCCTGACTATCTATGCAGTGCTGAATAACATCGTCGAACTATCTGAAATATAGGCTTATATGCGGTATATGTATATGCTCTTTGTGGCGCTTGCGATGTGGATGACGGCCACGGCACAGCAGGTGAACTACGATGCGCTGATGTGTAGCTACGGCCTTGTAGATATTAAGGAGCTGTGTGATGACGTTGTTGTCGAGCTGAAGTACTCCACCGAGGATAACTTCGTGGGCAGGGATATGTATGGTGAGCTGGAGCGGGCATACCTCGAAAAGGGGTTTGCCAAAAGGGTAGTTCGCGCGGCCGAGATACTGCATAAGCGTGATAGCTCGCTACATATAGTCATCTATGATGCTGCGCGACCTATATCCATACAACGTGCTATGCGTCGGGAGGTTGAAGGTACTCACCTCGAGTCTTTTGTAGCTGATGGCTCGCGTGGTGGCAGACACAATTATGGCGTGGCTGTGGATCTTACGCTTGCCACGGCTAATGGCACTCCGTTGGATATGGGTGCGATGTTTGATGAGTTTAGCGATGCCTCGGCCGTTAAGGGAACTCCGGACACGGGTGATGGCCGTGATCGCACCATGGAGAGCTATCGTCGCTATGCATATGAACAGGTCTGCGAGGGCGTGATTACGCAGAGGCAGGCCGATAACCGCCTGTTGCTTATCGAGGTTATGTTTGAGGTGGGTCTTGTTCCATATCGTCGCGAATGGTGGCACTATGAGGAGCTGATGCCGATGTCGGAGGTGAGAACTAAATATCGGTTGCTTGATTTCTAAATATTATTTATATAAAAAAGTCTATATTTACACCATAAGTTGGTCTTCGATTGCTTTGGGGGTTTGCGCCTCGAAGGGACAACAATTGAGGGAATTTTGGCAGCGGGGGATGCTGTTTTGCTTGGTTTGTTTTTTCTCTTTAGTGTAAGCATAGTATATCATAATGTAGTGTTATTGAGCGCTCTAACTCTGCAAGGCGCTCAATCGTTTATTATCTCATTACACTAAAGATAGCTAATTTGTCGTAATATTTACATTATGTTAAATTATAGGTAAATAGAAAGGAGAAAACTAACTGGACAGAAAGATGAAAGAGTAAAGATGACGCCTTAAACCATAAGAATACTATTGCGGGTATTATTTTTAATACCCGCAATGTGTTTTATCTCCGAGGATAATCGGTGTAATCTCCTTCCTGAGTTGAGGCAAAACTGCGTAATGCCTCTACTTTTCTCATTTCTCGTTTTTCATTTCTCATTTTCACATGCGAAGGTGAAATACTTGGCTATGAGAAAGCTGTATATCGCCGATATTACGGTGGTGAGCATCTTCGAGGGCGTCGGCCAAAGGCCACACGTCTCAACAAAGAGCTTCATAAGCACATAATTTAGGATTATCGCGCCAACGACCGTAAGGCCATAGCGAGCAAGCTGCTTAAGCGTGCGATAGCGCGTGGCGCGGAATGCCACATGGCGGTTAAGCCAAAAGCCCGTGAAGAAGGTTATGGGAAAGACCACAACAAGGGAGGCTATATGTGGCGACATTACAACTACGCCGAGGTCGATAAATCGCTCGGCAATAATATAGTGGTAGATGATGAAATACCACAACGTGTCGAGTGCCATATTGGTGGCACCACATAGTCCATAGCCGAAAATATCACGTGAGATGACACGCTCTAAAGGTTTGATATAGAGCGTGTCAACAATGCGTGTGAGCATATTGGCTATAAACATGGTTATGACTATCTAAAGCGTTTTGGAGTATATATCCATGACTGCGGGAAGTCCTTGCGGTATTGCTTGGCAAACGCCTCGCACTCGCTCTTCTCGGCACTACCATAGGCTGCTACGGCGTACATGCTGCCAAGCATAAAGATGTCGCAGTACACCCCAGGAAGTCGTTTCTCAATCTGAGCAATGGCCCTTGTGGCATTCTCCTCTGTTGAGTAGCTGCCCACAACTACCCTATGACATATGTCATCTCTCTTATACCATACGATCTCCACCTCGGGCTCCACAACAACCTCTACAACGATATCTTCCATCGGCTCTACGGCATCCATAGGCTCCTCCACAGAAGCTATAATCTCCTTGATATCATTAGATGTAACTGCCTCTGCTATCACAACTTCATGCGCGGGCTTGGGTTTAGTATAGAGGTATATGGCAGCAGCGCATAAGAGTATGACTATAGGCATTATAATGGCTGTCACTACCCCACCGCGACGTCGATATCGTATGGTTACGGAGGGTGTAAACGGAAGATTTAAGGTGTCGAGCAGCGAGGTATCGACAGATACGCTCTTATGACGTATTACGGCTACGCCCTCAATCTGTATCTCCCCCTCATGGCTCACCTTATTAAACCAGCGAGCATATATATCCTCGGCTTGAGCTATGTCGATAGAGGCTGTCGTAGCGATAACCTCGACTAACGATATAGCATCTATTGTTGTTGATAATGAGAGTGTTAGCTTGGGCGCAACAACCTCACGACGACCTATGCTGCGCGACGGGGTACGCTCGACGTAGAGCACTCCAATTTCGGGCAACAGCACTGCACCATGCTCCACAAGGGCATTGCGGATAATTTTATTAACCTCGCTTACCATTTCGCTTCTGTTTCTCTTTCAACTCGCGCTCATATAAGTAGTTAGCGCGCTCAACTACAGCATTTACATCTGTAACCGCAGGCTTACGCATAGCGCGAACAATCGTATATATACCCATAGCGATAAAGGGGATGCTCAAGAGCTGTCCCATATCGAGGGCCATGCCCGCCTCGAAATCTACCTGTCGCTCCTTCAGGAACTCGATAAAGAAGCGTGTGAGGAAGATGCCTAACATGGATACTCCGAAGAGCATGCCGGGGCGACGACGACCTAAATCTTTACTTCGGTAGAGCCATATTAATATACAGAAGGTGAGCAGGTAGCATATTGCTTCGTAGAGCTGTGCAGGATGACGTGCCGGAAGCTCGGCGAGGAGCTCCTCGGGGATGTCGCCCTGATGCTGCATCCACGCATAACGTGCATCATGGTATGGGAATTTAAATCCCCATGCGACATCCGTCGTGTAGCCGACAATCTCGGAGTTAAAGAGGTTGCCGAGGCGTATTATTGCGCCACTCAACGGTGCTACAAGAGCTATGCGGTCGATACCCCAGATATATGGCAGCTTATTCCTACGACAGAAGCACCATATACCTATCATGATACCGATTGTTGCGCCATGGCTTGCCATGCCTCCGTTGCGGATGTCGGTGACGATACGCCATGGCTCGGCAAGATATACTTCGGGCTCATAGAAGAGGCAGTGGCCGACACGCGCACCGATGAATGTGCCGAGTACGACCCACATAAATGCCGACTCTAATACTCGTGGGGGTAGCCCCTCGCGCCTAAACATATAGTTACATACGCGCTCGGCGAGGAGTATGCCCACGGCCCACATGAGGCCATACCACCTAATATCTATATCGCCAATTTCAACAAGCGACGGGTTCCAATTCCATACTATAGATAATACGTTCATAGTCTATGCGATATGTCGTGTCACCTAAATATGTTTTTAGCTCTCGAGGATTGAAAGACGGGCTATCACACGCCACGCCTGCTTAACATCGCTCATCGCGATAAGCTCATCGGGATACTCCTCGCGGTTGCGAGCCACGACGCGCCACATGTCATTATGACGAGTAGCAAGACGCACCTTGCGCCATATTGTTCTATCGCCCAAGTCGAGAACATACTCATTGCCCTGCACGATATCCTTTACGGCTACGGGCTGCAAGAAGAGGTCTGTAGCCGAGGTTGAAGGCTCGTTCATTGCGGGCGACATTGATCGCATTACCAACTCGCTGGCATTGACATAGGGAAGATAGGCGTAGTCCGCGGGCTGGAGGTTCTTGAGGTTTACAATATCCGTCTCTATTTCTTTCTTGTAGAAGGGAATCTTGTTTCCGGGTGTATGCTCTGATAGGAGCATATCCCCCACTCCTGCCAAGAGCCATACCTTGTCTATGTCGGGATACTTCTCCGAAATGCGATTTGCAAGATCGCGCGAAATACCATATGTTCCACGACGTATATGGTATAAGTTTTCCGAACGATTGAGCCCCAAACCCATTGCAAAAGCATTTACACTCTTTGCATAGCGCTCAATAACCTTAATCAATCGTTCCCAATTATTAAACCTGTTTGTCATAACCAATAAAAATTATAATGCCTTTTAGCGTTAATATTATATAAAAAATGTATCTTTGCACCACGACCCCGTAGTTCAATGGATAGAATTTAAGATTCCGGTTCTTACGATGAAGGTTCGAATCCTTTCGGGGTTACTCACAGCAAGGGTGTGCGACAACCATCGTGCACCCTCTTTTTGTGAGGTTGTCTATCACGCTACAAAGATACAACATTTATTTTTGATAATGTAAAAAATGAGCAGGTATCTGATATAAAAAATCAAATACCTGCCCCGAAAAAATATCGCAAAAAGTCCTTATCGACCCGTTTCCGCTATTTTTTGATAAATCATATTGTTGAGACTCTCGGATTTTAGCAACTCTTCGAGAGTGATGTGCATGCGATAACGCCAGTAGTGACGTGAGTTTGCTGGGACGTTTATGCGCTCGTCATGCGGGTTCTCTCTGCGCAGTGATCCATCCATAGCCATCCAATCCTGCAAGGGGAGAATTGTGAGCATTGCGGGTGACTTAAGATGCATGGCCACCACCTGTTCACATATCCATGGCTCGCAGAAGTAGGGGGCCTCACCCCATCCGCCAAGCACATGGTTGTAGAAGCGCTGTGTCACGCCTCGATCCTCCTCCCACCATGCACGCAAGGGATTCATGTCGTGTGTGCCAGTTGTGCATATCGAGAGGTAGGGGTAGTCGTATGTCGAGCCAAACTCCACCTTCGGATCCTTGGGCATGCGCTGAATCTCGAGCGAGAGTATCTGCTCGGAGCTCATAACCGAGGGTACGCAGTCGGGAATCATGCCGAGGTCCTCGCCGCAAACAAGCATGCGTGTAGCCTCGGTCAAGGGCGGCAGCTTCTTCATTGCCTCCCACTGCCAGAAGTCGTTATGACGACGGTAGAAGAAGTCGTTGTAGAGGCGGTTGTATGCCTCCTTCTGCTCGTCGTTCAACCAGCGGTAGCAATCCGTCGAGTATGCCGAGATGCGGGGGTGATACTTGCCCTTCTGCTCGCGATCCTCGACAAAGAGTACATTGTCGGTCTCGGCAATATTGCCCACATGCCAATGCTCGAAGTTGAAGCCATAGCTGCGTATCTCCTCCACGCTATAGGGCAGCGCGGGGTTAAAGCGACCGAGCAGAGCATTTACGGCGTCGAGCGGAATCTCCCAGATGCGGAAGAAACCAAGGATGTGGTCTATGCGGTAGGCATCGAAGTACTCGGCCATCTTCACGAAGCGTGCCTTCCACCATGCATATCCATCCTCGGACATCTTTGCCCAGTTGTAGGTGGGGAAGCCCCAGTTCTGACCCATCACAGAGAAGTCATCGGGTGGAGCTCCTGCCGACGAGTGCATGTTGAAGAGCTCGGGATATACCCATGCATCGACACTCGTGCGCGAGATACCGATGGGTATATCGCCCTTGAGTACCACTCCATGAGCATGTGCATAGTCGCGCACCTCGCGCAGCTGCTTCGCAAGGTGATACTGCACGAAGTAGTAGAACGACACCTCCTCGGCATGCTCCTTCTCATACTTTGCAGCCTTCGTCTTGCTGTACTTTGCCATCGTGCCCCATGTCGAGAAGTCGGGTGTGCCCTTCTTGTCGCGTAGTGTCGAGAAGAGCGCATAGGGGCGCAGCCACGTCTCGTTGGCCGCGAAGAAGTTCTTAAACTCCTTCGTGGCGAGGGTCTTCTTACCCTCCTGCTCGAAGATGAGGTGCAGATATTCGTTCTTGGCATTGTTCACACGCTCGTAGTCCACCGCAGGAAGCATGTTGAGCTCCTTGCCCAAGGCCTCATACTTGGCAGCTAACGCCTTATCCTTAAGCTCACCTACGGCCGTGAGGCGCAGAAACTGCGGATGCAGCGCGAAGGTCGAGTTGGCATTATAGGGGTATGAATCCTGCCATGTACCCGTCATCGTGGTGTCGTTGATGGGGAGTATCTGTATGATAGATTGTCCCGTGGCTGCAGCCCAATCGACCATCAGCTTGATGTCGTAGAACTCACCCACGCCAAAGCTCCTCTCGGAGCGTAGCGAGAAGACGGGTATGGCGACACCGGCACCGCGCCATGGTGCCATGTCGAAGCGGGGGCGCAGGCCATCGATAACCAGGGCCTCATCCTTTGTGGGGAGCTCGGCAAGGTAGTAGTTGTTGCCCGACTGCCATGCTGCGACATCACCCGAGGCGGTATCAACAATCACAAACTTATAGGCAAAGGGGAGTTTTGGAGCCTTAATGCGGGCACTCCACAGGGGAGCCTCGGCGTCGTTCATCACCACGCCCCTCTTCACATCCCACTCGCCGAGAGCCTTGCAGTCGCCCACGAGCACTACGCTCTGCGAGGGTCGAACAACAGCTATGTCGGCGCGTATTGTGAGGTAGCCATCGGCTACGCCCTGCACCTTGCGGGCCTTGGGACGCGCAAATACGCCATCGGTAAACATTGAGGCGTGGAACGAGCGATCATGGGGCATGTCGTGCCATCTATCTACCACGCGCACGTTCGTCGCCCTCTTGTCGAGTGCGAGGCTGTGGGCCTCACCCCACTCCTTGCGTAGCACCTGCTCCTCGTAGCGCACCTCATAGTGGTAGCGCAGCTCTGTGCAGGCATCGAGCTTGAGAGCCGCGGTCCACGTGCCATCGCCGACGTAGTTCATCGGATAGCTCTTCGCCTTTGGGCTCTCGACGACAACATGCAGCTCCTGGCCGTATGATGTCTTATACTCCAATTTCAGATTTAATGTCATACCTATATTATATATATTAGATTTGTTCGTTGTTGTGATGCAGTAACATCGCGTGTAGTTCTTGACAGCTCGCCTCGGGGTTGTGTGCATCGAAATGGTAGCCATGCCACCCCTGCATTATGGCAGCCTCGACATTTCTTGGGCGGTCATCTATAAAGAGCGTCTCCTTGGGCAGGAGCGCGTAGCGTGTGGTAAGCAACGTGTATATCTCGGGTGAGGGCTTGATGACACCCTCCTCACACGACACCACCTCGCCCTCGAAGTATTGATATACGGGCTGCCGGCGCAGAAATTCGATAAACTCCTTCGACATGTTCGACAAGACATAGAGCCTATATCCGGCCTCGCGCAACGCAATGATAAGTCTCTCGGTTGCCGGTACCTGCTCCTGCGTGACTATCGAACGACGCAGGTTCCTCTCTGCCAGCGCGATATCGCATGCGTTGTAGCCGGCAAGATCCTCGAGCACTTTGTCATAGCTCGATACTCCGAGGTCGTAGTCCTCCCAAAACTTGGGCATCTCGGGCAGCGCGACATAGGAGAAGAACTCTATAAACTCCCTCTCGAACTTACGCGGGTCACGCGCGAAGACCACCCCACCGAGGTCAAAGACGATATTCTTAATCTCTTTCATAGCCACAAATGTACAAAAAAAAGATGAAAGAGCAAAGAGTAAGTTGAAAGTGGAAAGTTCAGTTTTCTGTTTTTCACTTTAAGGCATTAAAAAAAATCCCCACAGAGCTATGGGTCTGCCACTATTCTATGCACCTCCATTCCTACACTCCTACTCCATTGCGGGTATTATTTTTAATACCCGCCTTTTGGTTGTTATCATCAAAGCAAAATGCAACAGTCAATACTCTATTACAGAAGTTGAAATGTTACTCAGAGTATCCGCCTTGGAGCGAATCAATATAAGAGAGCTGCTTACAAAGCCCATTGAAAAACTACTCAATCAAAACCAAAATGTCAAAGAACTAAATTTATTTGAATTTTAACACATCAATAATAATAGCATATCATGTTTAGCGATATAGTCAATGCTAAACCACTATCTATATAGAGATATTGTTATTATGTTTAATAATGATATACGCTTCTCATAATGCTTGAATATATACCGATATATAGATATATATCAGCAAGTTGACCATGTTGAGTTAGTGGCTGATATTACTATGTGTAGATGGCCGAACATCGTAGTAGTTGCCAGGTCAATCAGTTATAATACAAATACACAACATCTAAATATCGAAGTTAAGTATTTTGACAAAATATTCTTATAGATAGCGTCATATACAGAGTTGAAAGTGGAAAGTGGAAAGATGTGCTTCGATGAGGTAATATGCGATTGCTCGTAGCAACAAAACATATTAGCCCATATTAGCCCGTCATGCTCTACTCTTCCCTCTTTGCTCTTTCACCTTTCATCTTTCGCGAGTAACGCGGAGCGACGTCCCGTCACTTTAATGAATTTTACTTCTACTTTTCGTTCTATTTCGTTTGTTTATCACGATTTTTTTCGTATCTTTGTGCGTTTAGTTTTGAAACCTTTATATTGAAAATATAAACACTACAATTATATGAGTACTGAACAGGAGAAAGTGATGAAACACGAGGAGGAGTATTCGGCGTCGAATATTCAGGTTCTCGAGGGCTTGGAGGCTGTGCGCAAGCGCCCCGCAATGTATATCGGTGATATTGGCGAGAAGGGTCTTCACCACCTTGTTTATGAGGTTGTGGACAACTCTATCGATGAGGCTCTGGCCGGCTACTGTACCGATATCTATGTCACCATCAATGAGGATAACTCGATTACGGTGAAGGATAATGGTCGCGGTATCCCCACGGACTATCACGAGAAGGAGGGTAAGTCAGCCTTGGAAGTTGTGCTCACCGTGCTTCACGCAGGTGGTAAGTTTGACAAGGGCAGTTACAAGGTGTCAGGAGGTCTGCATGGCGTCGGCGTGTCGTGTGTAAATGCACTATCTACCCTGCTTATCGCCGAGATTCACCGTGGCGGTAAGATCTACAAGCAGACATACTCGAAGGGTGTGCCTACCTCGAAGGTCGAGGTTGTGGGCGACTGCGAGGATCGCGGTACTATGGTCACCTTTAAGCCTGATGGCGAGATTTTCACCCTCACCACGGAGTATAAATATGCTATCCTGGCTAATCGTCTGCGCGAGCTTGCCTTCCTGAACAAGGGCATACACCTCACCCTCACTGACCGACGTGCGCAGAACGAGGAGGGCGAGTATCTTTCTGACCACTTCTACTCGGAGCATGGACTCTCGGAGTTTGTCGAGTATCTTGATGCCACACGCGGACAGCGCATAATAGAGAATATCATCTACCTCGATACCGAGGAGAGTGGCGTGCCTGTGGAGGTAGCCATGCAGTATAATGACTCATACTCGGAGAATGTACACTCCTATGTAAATAATATCAACACCATCGAGGGTGGTACCCACCTTACGGGCTTCCGCTCGGCGCTAACACGTACTCTGAAGAAGTATGCCGAGGATAGCGGCATGCTTGCCAAGCTGAAGTTCGACATCTCGGGTGACGACTTCCGCGAGGGTCTTACGGCTGTGGTGTCGGTGAAGGTTGCCGAACCGCAGTTTGAGGGACAGACCAAGACGAAGCTTGGTAATGATGAGGTTGCGGGTGCCGTAAACCGCGCCATGTCGGCTGCGTTGGGTAACTACCTCGAGGAGAACCCCAAGGATGCCAAGGCCATTGTGCAGAAGGTCATTCTCGCTGCGCAGGCGCGCCATGCGGCACGTAATGCCCGCGAGGCGGTGCAGCGCAAGACCGTATTGTCTGGTGCCGGCCTTCCGGGTAAGCTCGCCGACTGCACCAGCCGCGACCGCTCTGTTGCCGAGATATTCTTCGTCGAGGGTGACTCGGCAGGTGGCA
>JAZNFC010000003.1:0-9662 GCA_045588935.1 Alistipes sp.
TTTCAGACAAGCAAAGCGTCGCAGATTGAAAAAGCGCAGTTTACTTGAGGTAAATGAGCATTTTTCAGACAAGCAAGGCGTCGCAGATTGCTGCCTATTTCGGAAAATACCATGAGGCGTAAGTACAATAATCCCTCGCCGTCCTCTTAATAATCTCCTCGCGCTGCTCGGGCGTAACATCCTTGACCTTCTTGGCAGGCACACCTGCATATACAGAGAAGGGCTCAAGCTTCTGGTTGGAGAGAACAAGAGCATTGGCAGCCACGATACATCCTGTGCCCACTACAGCATTATCGAGGATGGTGGCGCCCATGCCTATAAGACACTCATCCTCGATGATAGCACCATGGATTATGGCATTGTGACCTACGGATACATAGTTGCCAATATGCGTCTGCGAGGGATGCTTGGAGCCATCATAGAGGGTGTGGATGACGGCACCATCCTGAATATTGGTATTGTTGCCTATGCGTATGGCGTTCACATCGCCACGAAGCACTGCATTATACCATATAGAGCAGTTCTCGCCAATCTTTACATTGCCGATAACAGTGGCATTCTCGGCCAACCATGTATCGTTTCCAATCTCGGGGGTATAACCCCTAACTTCACGTATAAGTGCCATAGTTATAATAGGTTATTATTTTTCGGTTTGTTTAGATTCTTGCCAATATGCCTCCATCTCGTCGAGCGAGAGGTCGTGGAGCGTAACACCGCGCTCGGCTGCGCGCTCCTCCATATACCCGAAGCGACGTATAAACTTTTTATTAGTACGCTCGAGCGCCCCCTCGGGGTCGATGCCATAGAGACGGCAGGCGTTGATGAGCGCAAAGAAGAGGTCGCCCATCTCGTCGGTGAGGTGCTCCTTATCCTTGGCAGCAATCTCGGCATCCACCTCCATCAGCTCCTCGTGCACCTTCGCCCACACCTGCTCCTTCTCGGGCCAGTCGAAGCCCGTTGCTGCAGCCTTCTCACCTATGCGGAAGGCCTTGACCATGGCTGGCAGAGATAGAGGCACGCCTCCGAGCGTACCGCTCTTGCGCTGCTTCTTACGCAGCTTGAGAGCCTCCCAATTCTGCTTCACCACCTCGGGAGTGTCGGCATGGATATCGCCATAGACATGTGGATGACGATATATCAGCTTGTCGCACACGCCATTAGCCACATCGGCATAGTTAAATGCCCCCTGCTCATCGGCTAGCTTCGAGTAGAAGACCACATGTAGCAGGAGGTCGCCCAGCTCCTCCTTTATGCCCTCCATATTCTTGTCGGTGATGGCATCGGCAAGCTCATAGGTCTCCTCTATGGTGTTGTTACGCAGGGTGTCGAAGGTCTGCTCCCTATCCCATGGGCACTCCACGCGGAGCTTATCCATGACATCCAATAGTCGCGTTGTTGCCTTTTCGGCATGTTCTCTACTCATGATATCTATCTCTTTGGGTTAATCTTTCTAAAAGGCAGGGTCAAGACTCCGAAAAAGGCCTCACCGAAGATGCCCGACGACATCTTTGATGTTCCGGCCTCACGGTCGATAAAGATTATCGAGAGCTCGCCGAGGTTGTAGCCGAGCTGCCATGCCGTATATTTCATCTCTATCTGAAAGCCATAGCCGTTCATGCGTATGGCATCGAGGTCTATCGTCTCGAGCACCTCACGACGATAGCCCACAAAACCCGCCGTAGCATCATATATAGGCATACGTGTCACCATGCGCACATAGCGCGAGGCGAAGTAGGAGATCAGCAAACGGCTCATAGGCCAATTTACGACATTCACACCCTGCGAGTAACGCGAGCCTATCGCCACATCGTGATGCTCAAGCATAGCATCAAGGCGCGAGAGGTCATCGGGGTTGTGCGAGAAGTCACAGTCCATCTCAAAGATATGGTCATAGCCATGCTCCAGCGCAAAGCGGAAGCCCGCAATATAGGCGGTGCCAAGGCCGAGCTTACCACTACGCTCGATAAGGTGCAGGCGCGTAGCATAGCGTGCCTGCTGCTCGCGCACAAGCTCCGCTGTGCCATCAGGCGAGCCATCATCGACGATAAGAAGGTCGAACATCTCCCTCATCGACATCAGGCGCTCAATCATGCGCACGACATTTTCGCACTCGTTATATGTAGGTATTATTACAAGTCGTCTCATCACATCATATTATTAAAGTGGCGATGGCCAAAGATATAACGCACAATCACCGAAAAGTGATATATCGTATGTAGCGACCTATGGCCCTTTATCGCCCTACGCTTTCGGAAGAGCTCTCCGTGCATGGCAATAAACGAGCCCCATGCTCGCACCACGGCCCATGCACGACGAGGCCTTAACATCACAATGTTAACCAACGCCTCGACCATATCCGTCAGGGGGCGCACCGCGGCTACAACCATGCGCTGACACGGTGTCGAACACTTATAGAGCATCGCAAGGTTGTTGCGATGGTTAAGATAGAGCTTGCGCGGTGACTCGGGCAGCGTGCCACCACCGAGGTGATAGACCACCGAGCGAGGCTCGATAACGATACGCCAGCCCTCAAGCTGCATGCGCCACTGCAGGTCTATCTCCTCCATGTGGGCAAAGAAGTCGGCATCAAAGCCTCCAACACTCTTGAAGACCTCCGTGCGACAGCACATGGCAGCACCACTCGCCCAGAAGATATCGCGCGAGGTGTCATACTGTCCACTATCCACCTCCACGGTCGAGAGTATGCGACCTCGACAAAAGGGGTAGCCAAGATAGTCGATAAAGCCTCCCGCAGCCCCGGCATACTCAAACCTCGCAGGCTCCATGGCAGAACGCAACTTGGGAGCAACAACAGCCACATCACGCTGATTATCAAGAATTTCAACAAGAGGCTCAAGCCATCCTTGCGTAACCTCGACATCGGAGTTCAGCAATACGACATACTCCGTATTTATATACTTTAGAGCTCGATTATACCCCTCGGCAAAGCCATAGTTGCTATCGAGCGTTATGGTCTGCACCGCGGGGTGGTTCTCCTTGAGCCATGCGAGAGAGTCATCCGTTGAGCCATTATCTGCCACAACAATCGCAGCCTCCGACATGGTATGCTCCACCACCGAGGGTAAGAAACGCTCCAGGTGGTGACGACCATTCCAATTGAGTATGACAACGCTCACTCTCTCCATGCTACTCCTCGTTCTCCTCCTCGTCTATACGTTCACCCTTAGGGTTATAGCCCGCCACAACAATCACAAATTCCCCTTTCGGTTCATGCTCGCGGAAGTGCTCCAAGACCTCCGCAACAGTGCCTCGCACCGTCTCCTCGAACTTCTTGGTTATCTCCCTCACAACAGCTACCCTACGCTCCGCACCAAAGCTCTCGGCCAGCTGCTCAAGGCACTTAACCACACGATAGGGCGACTCGTAGAGCACCAAGGTGCGGGGCTCCATAGATAGCTCCTGCAGGCGCTTCATGCGTCCCTTCTTCTGCGGCAAGAAACCCTCGAAGCAGAAACGATCACACGGAAAGCCACTCTGCACCACAGCGGGAATAAGTGCCGTAGCACCGGGAAGCGTAACAACATCTATACCCTCCTCAACACATTTGCGCACAAGCAGAAAGCCCGGATCGGAGATACCCGGCGTACCGGCATCCGATACCAACGCCACATCACGACCCGCGGCTATGGACTCCGCCACACGCGACACGGTAGCATGCTCATTGAACTTATGGTGCGAGTGCATAGGCTTCTCTATGCCGAGGTGGCGCAACAGATGTGAGGTCGTGCGCGTATCCTCCGCCAAGATAAAATCTACCTCCTTGAGAACATTTATGGCGCGTAGCGTGATATCCTCAAGGTTGCCTATAGGTGTAGGTACTACATATAGTTTTGCCATGGCTATGCCAATTTTCTCTCAATTAATGATACAAGGAGCTTCGCACCTTCAGAGTCAGGATTCCAACGGAAGTTCTCGACAATATATATCATACACTCATCAAGGTCATCGAAACCATTGAGCAGTTCGATGGTCTCATCATACTTCTTAACATCCCCACCAAAGAGGTCGCGCACCATTTGGAACTTATCATTGATACCTATGGCCTTGCGCAAATCGGTGATGCGGTTGAAGGGTGTTGTGGGCTGCTCCTCGGCGGCCATCTTATCACCCAACGTCACATTACCACCCAGCACATCGGCCAAGCGACGAGGCTCCTCACGCCCCACCACATCTGCCACAGGTGCTACGCTCTCCGCCACATGGAGACTCTCCTCCTCGGGCTCTATCTCCACCACAACCTCCTTGCGAGGCTTCGCCGGAGCACTCTCCACCTCCGACTTGGACTCTCGTCCGGGCTCTGCCACAACCCTCTCATCTTTTGTCGGCATGGATGTAGCATTGTAGAGCGATATCATCTTACGGCTGGTGCGCGTGCGCACAGGGATATCCTCTATATCAAAGAGGCCTCCACTAACTATATGTGGGGCAGGCTCGGGAGCAGGCTCAACTTCAGGCGCGGGAGCAGGCTCAACTTCGGGCTCGGGAGCAGGCTCAACCTCGGGTGCGGGGATAGGCTCAACCTCGGGCTCGGGGATAGGCTCAACTTCGGGCGCGGCCTCGACTACCGGCATAGGGGCGGGTGCAGTAATAACGGGGTCATCACCCGAAAGACCAAGCAGAGCGTCGATATCGAGAGCATCATCAAAAAGATCATCCTCCACCTCCTCGACAACAGGCTCTTCGGCCTCGACGACACGCTCTGCAGGCTCCTCGTCGCTCTTCACCAAGGCAGCCTCAACACTCTCCTCTGCGATGGGGGCAGCAACCACTACCGCAGGAGCAACACCCTCCACCGGCATATCCTCCGTTGCATCAAGAATAGCAACATACAACTCGCGCAACTCCGCAAGAGCGATATCTCGCTCTATAGGCGGTAGCTTGCCACTCTCGCTCCAGCCATCAACAACTCTCTTAACGCGCTGTAAACGTAGCTCAATATCTCTAATATCCATACTTGGTCGTTTAGATTACAATCAGATTTTTATATATCGTACCAAAGGTACGAAAAAAAGATGAAAGAGCAAAGATGAAAGAGATAAAAAAAGCGACAACCTCATCGAGATTGCCGCTTTAGTGACTCCGCCAGGATTCAAACCTGGAACCGCTTGATCCGTAGTCAAGTACTCTATTCAGTTGAGCTACGGAGCCATTCCTTTGCTTTTGCGAGTGCAAATGTATGACAAATATTTTATCTGTGCAAATATTTTTTACAAAAAAATTAAAAAAATGCGGCAACATAAATTGCCGCATTTCTCATCTTGCTACTAATCAACATATTACTTAATGTATTCCGCAAGAATTTTTTCTATCTCCTCACCACGCAAATCACGCGCCACGAGCTTACCCTCGGGCGAGAAGAGGAAATTGGCGGGTATAGACTGTACATTATACGCCACGCCGGCATCCCATGAGCCGCTATCACCACTACCCCACACATTGACCCATGTCATATCATTCTCCTTGATAAAGTTACGCCAGCGCTCCTCCGTGCCGGGACGGTCAAAAGAAATACCATAAATCTCCAAGCCCTTGGGAGCATACTTCTTATACGCCTCAACAAGGTAGGGTATCTCGCCACGACAAGGGCCACACCACGTAGCCCAGAAATCGACAAGCACCCACTTACCCTCCTTACACAAGGCCGCCGTAGAGTGCTCCACACCATCGCCATCCTTCAGCACGATATCAACAATAGGTGCTCCTATGGCAGTGTTGCGCGTGTTGGCAACATACTCCTTATAAAGCTGATAGAGCTCCATATAAGCATACTTCGCATCGAGCGTATCGAAGAGCTCGGCAAAGCGCGCATTATCACTGCTAAATGTCGCGTAGTACTGCATAAGATATATCGCCAGAGCACCACCCTGCGCCTCGATAATCATATCATCGAGGAGCTGCGTCATACTCTCGGGAGTGCTCTCTTCGCTCTCATACTCGGCCATGATGCGCTCCATGGCACTATCCACATCCGCCTGGAACTGCGAGCCCGTGATATCACACACGCCCGCCTCGACATCATACGTAAGCACAACATCATTACCATCAACGTAGATTACAGCCAGAGGCTCATCATCAAGATAACTCATAACAATCTGCTCCTTATCGAGCTCCGTCTTGACCTTAAATGTAGCATCGGCATCAAGCGTGGTCGTAGCAAAGGGCTCATCCTCACCATAGACGATGAACTCAACAACAGCACCCTCCTTAACGCCATCCAAGGCAGAGAGATCACCACTAAAGGTTATCCCCTTATTACCAAGCTGACCACAGGCAACAACCATAATTGCCGCAGCCATAATCATAGATATTCTCTTCATAATAATAGACTATTTGAATTTTATTTACTTTTTATCTCTATTTCCATCGAGCCATACTACATCTTGACCCTATCGGGGTTGGAGCTAACGAAGCTCTCCCACGACTTACTGCCCTTGCGTGACTTGCTATCACCACCCAGACCCTTGCGCTTATCACCCGCCATGACACGTGTAAGCGCATTCGAGCAGGTAAACCAGTGACACAAGGCAACAGCCATACCATCCGTAGCATCGAGCTTGCGGGGCTTATAGTCCGTGCCAAGAATGGAGTTTATCATCGTCGCCACCCTCTCCTTCGATGCCGAGCCACTACCCGTGATTGCCTGCTTGATGCGCGAGGGTGCATACTCCTCAATCACAACATCTCCATTGACACTCAACACCGCAGCTATAGCCACACCCTGCGCACGTCCGAGCTTCAGCATCGACTGCACATTTGTACCAAAGAAGGGGGACTCAAAGGCCACCTCCTCGGGAGCATAGCCCTCCATAAGGCTCTGCACACGCTCAAAAATATAGCGTAACTTATGATGTGCATCTGCGATTTTATGCATATCTATCTCACCCATAACCACAGCCACAGGCCTACCATCGACAACATCGACAATGCCATAGCCCATATAGTTCGTTCCCGGGTCGATACCCATTATTCGCAGTGCCCCACCAGCCATTACTCCTCAAGTTTATTCACGCGCTTCTCTATCTCGCGGAGCTTCGTCACCATCTCGGGCAACTGACGGAAGACCGCAAACGAGCGATGATACTGAATACCCGGCAATGCGGGCGTGCCAAAGCGTATCTCTCCATCGGGAACATTCTTGTCAAGGCCACTCTGCGAGCCAATCTTACAGTTGTTACCCACGACAAGATGGTCGGCAAAGCCCACCTGACCTCCTACGAAGCAGTTAGAGCCAATCTTCGTCGTGCCGGCAATACCCACTTGAGCAGACATCACCGTATTAGAGCCTATCTCCACGTTGTGTCCCACCTGAATAAGGTTGTCGAGCTTCACACCGCGATGCACAATCGTCGAGTCGGTCTTGGCACGATCGACACATGTATTGGCACCAAGCTCCACATTATCCTCGATAACGACATTGCCAAGCTGCGGTATCTTGGCAAAGGTGCCATCCTCCTTCGGAGCAAAGCCAAAGCCATCGGCACCAATAACAACACCCGCATGGAAGATACAGTTCTCGCCAATAACCGAGCCCTCGTATATCTTCACTCCGGGATAGAGCTTCGTGCCCCTGCCAATAACTACGTTATCACCAATGTAGCACTGCGGATATATCTGCACATCATCGCCAATCTTCGCCGTAGCCTCCACCACCGTGAAGTCGCCAATATAGCAATTCTCACCCACCTGCGCACCCTCATGTATCGAGGCAAGCTTCGAGATACCCCTCTTGCGGGGCTTCGCAGCATTGTACATCTCCAGGAGGTTGAGCACACATGCACCCACATTTGCCACCTTAATAAGCGTGGTCTTCACCTCCTGCTTCGGCTCGAAGGTGCTATCCACCAAGACGATAGATGCCTCTGTAGTATATATATACTGCTCATATTTAGGATTTGTGAGGTAGGCCAAGGAGCCCGCCTTGCCACCATCTATCGATGACACGGCAGATACCGTAGCAGCCTTATCCCCCACTATCGTGCCGCCAAGAAAGCCGGCAATCATCTCTGCTGTAAACTGCATATTATTAATATATTAATGATTTCTTATCTATTTAAGTACTTCTCAATCGTCACACCCTCGGGCATATATCTCGTCACATCGTAACCAAAGGCATGAAGCTCACGCACCAACGACGAGGATATGTTCTCCACCTCGGGCGGAGGGAGCAACATCACAGTCTTAAGCTCGGGAAAGATATCGCGGTTGGCACGCTCCATTGTGCGCTCATACTCGAAGTCTGCCGCATTACGCGCCGAGCGTATCACGTAGCCTGCACCTACACGACGTGCCTCCTCGCCCATAAGCGTAGTGAAGAGCGTAACCTCGACACGAGGGTCGGCAGCATAGAGCTCCTCGATAAGTCGCTTGCGCTCCGCCGAGGGCAGAAAGCCCCGCTTTGCGATATTGTGTCCAATGGCTATAACCACCCTATCGAAGAGGTGTAACGCCTCCTCAACTATCGCCTCATGACCGCGCGTAAAAGGATCAAATGACCCAGGAAATATTGCTACTCGCTCCATATAAACATATTATCATACAAAGGTAATAAAAAAAACGAAAAGAACAAAAATGAAAGAGCAAAGAGCAAAGTGGAAAACTGAAAAGTGAAAAGTAAAAGATAAAGAGGTAAATTAAATTTTTTATTATAAATAGGCCATTTGCTATTGACACAGCCTCCATAATATTGTATATTTGTACAATAATTTAACCAACAAAGATATATTACAATGAAAAGATTTCTATTTATTGTGGCAGTTATAGCTACCACCATAGCCTTGTTATTATCACTTCTTATCTTCAAGATGCACGAGGAGAATATTCGACTATCATCCAATCAGGGGGCTCTGTTAGACTCGGTAGATCTATACCGCACGCGCTACGGGGAGTATGCGGCCTCGGTGGAGGTGTTAACGCTTGAGGTGCAGGAGCTGCGTAAATATAGGGCGGAGGATGCCGAGCGTATACGCTCATTGGGCATACGTCTGCGACGTGCCGAGAGCTATGCCAAGAGCGTAACAGAGAGTGACCATGCGTGCTCTCTGCCTATGCGGGATACTATTATTATACGCGATACAGTACGTATTGCGAACTACGACGACAGGTGGAGTCGTATCTCGGCTATACTTTGTGGTGATACCATGCACCTTGCCATACAGAGCATCGACACACTACACCAGGTTGTCCATCGTGTGCCTCGTCGTTTTCTCTTCTTTCGTTTTGGCACAAAGGCTATCCGTCAGGAGATCGTATCCTCCAACCCTCACACGAAGTTGGTATATTCGGAGTATATTGATCTGGTGCGTTGAGAAAGAGAGACGTGGACCACTACAAAGAGAACAGAGTACAGAGTACAGAGTACAGAGTACAGAGTACAGAGTACAGAGTACAGAGAACAGAGTGATGGGCTAATATGGGCTAAATCACATATTACCTCATAGAAGCCCTTTACACCTTTATTGTCTTGACATGAAATTAGGCTGGATGGATATGTACATTCCATTCAGCCTAATGATTGAGAGGGCGAGAATGACCTCTTATCACCTCAAATCAATTTGTTGTCAGAAGGGGTTAGATACAACGCTCGGCGAATTTCGAGGCGATGGGCTGTACTTAAGCGTACTGCCCATTGACGAGATAATTCG
>JAZNFC010000004.1:0-16948 GCA_045588935.1 Alistipes sp.
GTGATTCTGCTCGGTATGACGGTAGCTATTCTCGGCGTATCACTCAAAAAGTTTAACGATAAATTGGAGTAACTATGAGAGCATTTATCGTACTTGTTCAGAAGGAGTTTTTGCAGATTAGGCGCAACCCATTCCTCCCTCGACTTATTATCGCCTTCCCGATATTGATTATGTTGCTGATGCCATTGATTATGACTATGGATGTCCGCAATGTCAATGTTGCGGTTGTCGATCTCGACCGCTCTACAACCTCGCGCCGTATCGCCTCACATATCGAAGCATCGGAGTATCTTACATTGGCGCAGACGACCTCGGAGTATCCGCTTGCTATCGATGCTTTGGAGCGGGGCGAGGTAGATGTTATTGTGCAAATACCCACCGATTTTGAACGTGATATGACCGTAGCAACACCCGAGCGAATCAGCATCACCGCCAATGCTGTAAATGCCACCAAGGGCGGTATGGGAATGCAGTATATCGTGCAGACCATAGCGCACACCTTGGTTGAGTTGCGTGGAGAGAAGAGCCCTGCGAAGTTGTCGGAGTTGGTAACTATTGAGAATCGCTATAACCCCACGCTCAACTACCGCCACTATATGATTCCTGCGCTGATGATTATCCTCTTTATACTGATTTGCGGTTTCTTGCCAGCGTTGAGCATCGTCGGCGAGAAGGAGAACGGTACTATTGAGCAGATAAATGTAACGCCTATATCGCGTTTTATGTTTATCCTCTCGAAACTTGTGCCGTATTGGATTATAGGATTGTTTGTCGTGACAGTGGCGATGCTTGTGGCTCGATTGGTCTATGGTCTTGCGCCCGTAGGCTCTATCGGAGCAATATATTTCGGGGCATTGCTCTTTATCCTTACGATTTCGGGCTTCAGCCTTAGCATCGCCAACTTCTCGGAGACGATGCAGCAGGCGATGTTTGTTATGTTCTTCTTTATTATGATCTTTATGCTGATGAGTGGCCTGCTCACGCCCGTTGATTCGATGCCAGTGTGGGCGCAACGCTTCACGCTCATATTGCCGCCACGATACTATGTAGAGATTCTGCGCTCGGTCTATCTGAAGGGAACCACCATTACCGAACTGTGGACAAACTACGCCGCCCTCGGCATCTTCGCCATCATCTTCAACGCCCTCGCCGCCCTCACCTACAAAAAGCAGGCGTAGAAGTATCACCACCATAAAAAAAGAGGAAATCCGTTTTGGATTTCCTCTATGGTAGGACACAGCATCGAAATTTCGGACCGATTTATCCGCGACTATGTGGCTGTGTTTCAGATTGCGAAGCAATGCAAGACAAAGTCTTGCCATAAGCCCTCCTTATCAAAGGGAGGTTTGGAGGGATTGTATATATGAGCCGGAGGCCGACCCCCGCTACAAAAAAAAGGAGAAACCGTTAAGTTTCTCCTTTTAAGTAGGACACAGCATCGAAATTTCGAACCGATTTACTAACGACCTAAATGCAACCACCAAAATTGCGAAGCAATGCAAGGCAATCGCCTTGCCACAAGCCTCCCTTATCAAAGGGAGGTTTGGAGGGATTGTATATATGAGCCAGAGGCCTCCCCCCGCTACCATAAAAAAGAGGAAACCCGATTTGGATTCCCTCTATGGTAGCGGGGGGAGGACTCGAACCTCCGACCTCCGGGTTATGAGCCCGACGAGCTGCCAACTGCTCTACCCCGCGATGTATCGTTAAGGCCCTTCGACCTTGTAGTGCCCAGGACAAGACTCGAACTTGCACGAGCTAATGCTCACTACCCCCTCAAAGTAGCGTGTCTACCAATTTCACCACCTGGGCTTTGTGGTTTGGGTGTGCAAATGTAGTAACTATTTTTTATTCTGCAAACTTTTTGGTGAAATTTTTTTGCAAAAAAACAGAGCCCCGCATCTAATGTCTTGATGCAGGGCTCATTACATTATAGACCAAATTCGCTCTTCAGGCGGTCCACCTCGTCGATTTTCTCCCATGAGAAGAACTCCACCTCCTTGGCGAACTCCTTGCCCTCGCCATAGAAGCGCACAAGTTCCGTATAGGGGCGACGGCCGAAGTGTCCATAAGAGGCTGTGGCCTCGAAGATGGGGTACTTAAGGCCGAAGCGCTCGACAATAGCTGCGGGACGCAGGTCGAACATGGCACCTACCTTGGCCGCTATCTCGCCATCGCTCATATTTATGTTTGCCGTGCCATAGGTGTCAACATATATCGACAAGGGCTGTGCGATGCCGATGGCGTAGCTTACCTGTACAAGCACCTCGCGGGCGATGCCCGCAGCAACCATGTTCTTGGCAATATGTCGTGCTGCATATGCTGCCGAGCGGTCCACCTTTGACGAGTCCTTACCCGAGAAGGCACCGCCACCATGTGCTCCGCGACCACCATAGGTGTCAACGATAATCTTTCGCCCCGTAAGACCGGTATCGCCATGAGGGCCTCCAATGACGAACTTACCCGTAGGGTTGACATGTAGGATATAGTCGTCGTCGATAAGCTTCGCTACGTCGTCACCGGCACGCTCCAAACGCGCCTTGACACGCGGGATGAGGATGTTGCGCACATCCTCGGCTATGATGCGCTGCATCTCGCTCTCGGCCTCCTGCTCTGTGCGTGTATGCGTGGGTAGGATAAACTCGTCATGCTGCGTAGAGACAACAATGGTGTGTACGCGCTTGGGACGACGGTCATCACCATACTCCACCGTAACCTGACTCTTCGAGTCGGGACGCAGGTAGCGCATAACCTCACCCTCGCGACGTATAACAGCGAGCTCCTTGAGGATGACGTGCGAGAGAATAAGCGTAGCAGGCATATACTCCTTGCTCTCGGCTACGGCATAGCCGAACATGATGCCCTGATCGCCGGCGCCCTGCTCCTCACCATCCTTGCGATCTACACCCTGGTTGATGTCCGACGACTGCTCATGTATTGCCGAGAGCACACCACATGAGGCGGCGTCAAACTGATACTCGCTCTTGTTGTAGCCTATCTTATCGATGACACGACGTGCCACACCCTGAATATCGACATAGCCTTCAGAGCGCACCTCACCCGACACGACGGTAAGACCTGTGGTGCAGAGCGTCTCGCAGGCGACCTTTGAGTTGAGATCGTGACGCAAGAATTCATCGAGGATAGCGTCCGAAATCTGGTCGGCCACCTTGTCGGGGTGACCCTCCGAAACAGATTCTGATGTGAATAAAAAAGCCATACGTTAACTATTTTTGTTGTTAATAAAACGTATGGAGGGGAAATTGCGTATAAAAAGAGTGCCGCTTTAGCAATTTTTTATTGTGGTTGCAATCAGTCCAAATCCTCCACATTTAACTCGGGTGCAAAGGTAACAAAAAATGACAAAACAAAAATAATATGCCATAAATTATTTTCTTATACCGCGATAGGTTATGCCTATGATAATATGTCCGGTGGTATGAAAGTGTGAAAAAAAGGTCAAAAGGAGGGCTTGATGTGCGGCCATGCAATAATCTCCCGAGTCATGCCGTTATATTGGCACAAGTATTGTATATTACTTGAATAGCTACGACGGCAAAACCGCGTAGTTAGGTTTCTTCATTTATTTAAGTTTGGGTTAGTAGTTTTACAGAACTTGTTTCTGGGGTATAGGCGGCAGTCGTGAGACTCCCGCCTATTACTTTTATTTATGTTCTGTAACACTATGACGCTTCGGTGGCGCAGCAACAATGCTCTTGTTGGCGGATGTAATACATCTATGCAGAAGTGTGGCGCAGCTATTAGCAAATAAACTTGCCATAGTGCGCCACTCTTTTGCAGTTACTTCGTAACTCGCCAACCTCGACCATTGTCTGACCTGCTGCTACGAACGTTAGTAGTTTTGAATAGGTGTTCCGCTACGCTCCATAAGATAGGTTTATTAGAACTTGTTTCTGGGGTATAGGCGGCAGTCGTGAGACTCCCGCCTATTACTTTATCTAAATCAAAATTACTTACATCGAGCACCCTCCACGTATATATGTGCACGTTCAACCTCTTCAAAATTATGGTTTATTTTATATGTTTGAGGCGTTGAATTACTATTGGGAGCAACTGTATAAACAAAACTCCTCTCAACTTCACGGTTACCGCATTGAAGTTCTATTCTAAATTGAATAGCCACATAATCATTACAGTCACTTGAAAATTGAACTTGCACTTCTCCTTCGTCATTATAGGTAAGTATTGAAGCTGAAACGGTAGCGCCGTCTTTATCACCCGCCACTTTGCATACTCCATAATTATCTGCATATGCACTGACTGACATAGTAATCATTGCAAGCATAAGAACAATAAACTTTTTCATATTTTTATTCATTATTAATATTGCACCTACTCTCTTAAAGGCTTTTCGGAAACGCCATCTCCCTTAACACATCGTACATACGCACAAAAAAAAGCGCGGGACAATTAGTTATAATCCCACTTCGAGGTGTTTGGCGTAACCCTGGTAGATGAATAACTAAAAGCCCGCACCGAACAGTGCGAGCATTTCAACTATTATTCCCATCTACCTTTTTTAGTCGCCAAACTTCCGAAGTGATAGAATAAAGCTAAAACGCTTTTCCAATATGTCTAAAATGTGCGTACTAAACTATACGCTATGCTTCATAGGCAAAATATATTTAACTGATTAACAAAATCCACGACAGCCCTAAATGCCATCTAAATCATTGCGTATTCCGCAATGGTAGTACAAATATATAAATTTTTCTTCAATAAACAAATGTTATCCCACAATTTGTAGAGTAGTGTATCATTAAATGTTAACAACCTTTGGGATAGTAGTTTATGACTCTTTATCATTGCTGCAAGTATAAGCTGCTAAATTATCTGATACCAACTGTTCCAACTCGGCTTGGAATTTAGCCTCTGATTCTGCATATTTACGGCGAGCCTCCTCACCTGCTGCATGTATTAAGGCCTCTAACTGCTCATCCGTAGGCTCCTCAATGCCCGTTAGCCGATATTTTTTTAACTCTTGTTCCGACATAATCGCAATCTTTATTCAACAAAGTTAGCAATTATTAAGCAATAATGCAAAAATTATACTTTGATGACTACAATTAAATGTTAACAACCTTTGGGTTAGTAGTTTTTATTAAAGAACTAGCTTCTGTACGAGGTTCGGCGGCAGTCGTGAGACTCCCGCCTATTACTTTTATTTATGTTCTGTAAAACTATGACGCTTCGGTGGCGGCTCGGATGAAAAAACTCTCCAAAGATATCTCTATTTTGCCATTATGCACTCTATAGCCTCCATCGCCATGTCGTAGTCGTAGCCCTGTGTCATCGCGTAGCGTAGCAGCTTGCCGCGTAGCTCATACTGCGTGGCAGCCTTTGTCGTGCGCACCTTGCGACGTAGCTTATCCTCGAGCTTATCCCGCTGTATATCACCATCAAGCTGTGCTGTGGCCTGTGCTATAATCTCTCTCTCGATGCCCTTCATGCGTAGCTGGTACTCAATCTTTCGTGCCCCCCAGCCTGCAAGCCTTGACTTCTCGCGTGTATAGGCCTCGGCATAGCGTCTATCATCAATAAAGCGTTGTGCCACAAGCCTCTCCACTACGCTCTTACGCTCCGTCGGAGGTACGCCCCAGCGCTCCATAAGGCGCAGGGCGTCGCCCGTGCACCTCTCGCTGCGGGCACACAGACGCATCAACGACCTCTCGGCCTCGGCTGCCGTCTTATTGCGCGGTGTGCGTGGAGTAACATCCCCCTCTATATCCTCTCTTTTCGTGCGCATATCATTCTTGGTTTGCCTCTAAAGTCCTCGCGTAGAGTGATGTCGCCATACCCCTCCTCATATAGCATCGCCCTCATCTCCTCGGCCAAAAGCTCATATATCTCGAAGTATAAGGCTCCCTCGTTCTTGAGCATCTTGTGTGCGGTGTGTGCTATGGCGCGGTAGAAGAGCAGAGGGTCATCATCCGGCACGAAGAGTGCCCCATGTGGCTCATGCTCCGTAACATTGGGACGCATCGCCCCCTTGTCGCTTATGGGAATATATGGTGGGTTGGATACTATGACATCGAACGCATTGCAAAATAGGGTAGAGAAGTCCGATAGAGCATCACCCTCGATAAACTGTACATGCGGAGCATATCGAGCTCCATTCTGACGCGCTATGTCGAGCGCTTCGGGGGAGATATCCATGGCCCATACTCGACTATCATCTATGGCGCGCGATAGGGCTATGGCTATACATCCGCTGCCTGTGCCAATATCCAGTATATCGGCATCGTGCTTATGGTTTGAGGCTATCCATTCTACGAGTTCTTCGGTCTCGGGACGAGGTATAAGCACCCCTTCGGACACCTTTAACTCCATATCTGCAAACTCGGTATAGCCCGTGATATATTGCACGGGGTGCCATGTTTTAATCTGCTCCAATATGTCGTCTAAATCCGGAAATGGAAGCTCGAGCTCGGGCTCTACGATAAGCTTGTTGCGTGTGATGCCTCGGCTCTCAAGTATCATCTCGGCTATTTGTCGCCCCTCCTCCGCGCCATATAGTGTGGAGGCGACGCTGCGCAACACCTCGAATATCTCATGTCGTGTAGCCATTATGCGCGTAGTTTTAGGTCGGCAAGAGCTATGGCCACGGCAGCCTCCACGACCACTTGTGCACGACGTGCTATGCAGGCATCGTGGCGACCACCAATGGTTAATGGGGCGATGCTCTCTTGCTCAAGGTCGAAGGTGTGCTGCTCGAGAGATATGCTTGCCGTAGGCTTTATGGCCACACGCACAACGAGGTCGTTGCCATTTGTTATGCCTCCGTTGATGCCTCCCTCATTGTTTGTGAGTGTTGAGCCCTGGGCGTTGATAATCATGTCATTACGCTTGCTGCCAAGCTTCTTTGTGCCGGCAAAACCATCGCCAAACTCCACACCTTTTACGGCCGGTATGGCAAATAGCAGGTGGGCAATAACGCTCTCTGCCGAGTCGAAGAAGGGTTCGCCGAGGCATGCTGGAAGAGATCTCACGCGGCACTCTACGATGCCGCCTATTGAGTCGCCGCATGATGCTACGGCCGTAATTGTGTTCTCAAACTTTGCGGGGTCATGCTCCGAGCCTACGCTTACCAAACGAGTATCGTAGCTTACGCCCTCGAGCACCTGCTTTGCCACGACGCCTGCCGCCACTATGGCTGCTGTCATGCGCCCCGAGGCTATGCCGCCACCCGAGATATCATACTCTCGGCCATACTTTCGGCGTTGCACGAGGTCGGCATGCGAGGGCCGCGGCTGACGCTCAAAGCGAGAGTAGTCCGCAGAGCGCGTATTGCTGTTTTGAAAGGTTATGACAATCCTTCCTCCCGTTGTCATCTGCTCACTGTTAAGACCCTCGATATGAGGTATATCCTCCTCATGGCGGGGCGTCTCACCGCGCAGTGCGGGGCGACGACGGTCTATGTCGCACATAAACATGTCGGGGGTAAGATGCATGCCTTGAGGTACACCTTCAATTATAACGCCTACCTCCGGGGCGTGTGATGCACCAAAGATCGTTATGCGCAACTTATGTCCGAAGCTGTTATACACCTTCTTTATTTATGGTTATCGACTCTATATCCTCAAAAAATGTGGGGTAGCTCTTCGCTACACACTCGCGATTGTGTATCTCAAGGGGCTCGCTCATGCGCAGAGCCGTTATGGCCAAAGACATCGCTATGCGGTGATCGTCGTGACTATCTACCTTGGCCGCGTGGGGCTTGCCGCCCACTACGCGCATCACGTTATTGTCGTAGTCGAGATCTATATCTATGCCGATTTTTGCGTACTCCTCGCGCAGTGCCTCGCCGCGGTCGCTCTCCTTGCCGCGCAGACGCTCAATGCCATATATCTGCGATACGCCCTCGGCTGCCGCAGCCAAGGCAACAAGCACGGGAAAGAGATCGGGACACTGCGTAGCATCGAAGGTGAATGCTCCCAAGGGGCGGTGAGCTACGGTTATGCTCCTCTCCTCGATGATTATAGATGCTCCGGCACGCTCTAAAGCACGGCATATTGCTGTATCGGCCTGCAACGATAGGGTAGAGATGTTGTCGATGGTCACCTCGCCGGCAACGGCTGCTGCCACCATGATTGCAGCGGCGGCACTCCAGTCGCTCTCGATAGAGTACTCTATGGCTTCGTATCGCTGTCCTCCCTCGATGAAGAATTGTGTATAGTCACCCTTGTTATACATCACCTCGACACCGAAACGTTTGATAGTCTCGAGAGTCATGTCTATATATGGTGTAGATACGGCATCGCACAACTCGATTGTCGTCTCGCGCCCGGCTCGTGGAAGTGCAAGGAGCAGTCCTGTGACAAATTGCGATGACATGCTGCCATCGACCGTCACTCTGCCACCGCGCATCGGGCCCTTAATCTCGATGGGGAGGTATCCTCCGCCATCCTTTACCTCCACGCCCAACTCCTTCAGAGGCTCAACCATCATCGACATGGGGCGGTGGCGCAGTGTGCCTTCGCCCATAATGGTCATGGCGTGTGATGTCAAAGCGGCAATAGGCGTGAAGAGACGCGCTGCGAGGCCCGACTCTCCGACATTCAGCGTATTGGTCGTAGGGTTTAATCCACCCTCGATAGTGAGTGTGTTGTTATCCTTGATTTCGACTCTGGCTCCAAGAGCCTCGATGACACTTATGGCCGAGCGTGTATCCTTACACATCTCTATGCCATGCAGTGTCGTGCGGCCTTCGGCAAGGAGTGCTGCGGCGAGGGCTCGTTGTGCATAGCTCTTCGAGCAGGGGGGCGTTATTCTTCCCTTGAGGCGTATGCCGCGGGGGAGTGTACTATCGTCCATATATATTATTCGTTGGTATCGTCTAAATCCTCCTCATCCACCTCTTGGTGTACGTGTCCCATGGCGCGCAGTGCCTCCTCGCGCTCACGCTCCTCGCGCTCACGTCGCTGGCGTGCCATCTGTGGTGAGGTGCGAAGCTCGAAGTTGCTACCGAGATATACGCGACGCACCATTTCATCTACTGCGAGATCCTCCGGCGTACCCGTTTTGAGTATCTTACCCTCGTAGAGGAGGTATGTGCGGTCGGTGATAGCGAGTGTCTCATCGACGTTGTGGTCGGTGATGATAACTCCGATATTCTTATCCTTGAGAGTGCCTACGATGCTCTGTATATCCTCCACGGCAATGGGATCGACACCGGCAAAGGGCTCGTCAAGGAGTATGAACGCAGGGTTTATGGCCACGGCGCGTGCTATCTCGGTGCGTCGTCGCTCGCCACCCGAGAGCTGATTACCATAGCTCTTGCGCACCTTCTGAAGACGGAACTCCTCTATAAGCTCCTCCACGCGGTCACGCTGATACTGCTTCGAGTATTTGGTCATCTCGAGTACGGCGCGGATATTGTCCTCGACCGAGAGATGGCGAAATACTGACGCCTCCTGTGCGAGGTAGCCCACGCCCATCTGCGCACGTCGATATACGGGGTCGCGTGTGATGTCGGTAATGGTGCCGTTATCATCCTCGAGGAAGATGCTGCCTTCGTTAGGCTTGATAAGACCTACAATCATATAGAAGGTCGTAGTTTTGCCTGCACCATTAGGGCCAAGCAGACCGACAATCTCGCCCTGCTTAACGTCGATGGTTACGTGATTCACGACAGTGCGTGATTTATAGGATTTTACCAATTCGCTTGTGAAAAGTCGCATTGTGCTCTTGCAGTTTTTTGTAACTTTTTTGCAAAGTTATTACTATTTTTCAAAAAAATATATTATATTTGAGTAAATTTTTTTACGACAAAAAAATATGGACACCAAACAAAGCGAATTATTACACGATAAATTACGCGAGTACTTTGGATTTACTTCGTTTAAGGGCAACCAGGAGGCTGTCATAAATAACGTACTCTCGGGTAAGGATACATTCGTGCTGATGCCTACGGGTGGTGGCAAGTCGTTATGCTACCAGCTGCCGGCATTGATTATGGATGGCGTGGCGATAGTTATATCGCCCCTTATTGCGTTGATGAAGAATCAGGTGGATGCCATGCGTACCTTCTCCACGGAGTCGGGCATAGCACACTTTCTTAACTCTTCGCTCAATAAGTCGGCCATAGCCGCCGTGCGTCAGGATGTGTTGGAGGGTCGCACCAAGCTCCTGTACTTTGCTCCCGAGTCGCTCACAAAGGAGGATAATATCGCGTTCTTGCGCAAGATAAAGATATCGTTCTATGCCATCGATGAGGCACACTGTATCTCGGAGTGGGGACATGACTTCCGTCCGGAGTATCGACGCATACGTCCTATCATTAATGATATAGGTGCAGCGCCATTGATAGCTCTCACGGCCACGGCCACACCCAAGGTGCAGATGGATATACAGAAGAACCTCGGTATGAGCAATGCTACGGTCTTTCGTTCGTCGTTCAACCGTCCTAATCTATACTATGAGCTACGTCCCAAGCATAATGTGGACCACGATATCATCCGCTTTATCAAGCAACATGAGTCGAAGAGCGGTATCATCTACTGCTTGAGCCGTAAGAAGGTTGAGGAGCTTGCCGAGCTGCTTATGGCCAATGGCATTAAGGCGTTGGCCTATCATGCGGGTATGGATGCGCAGACACGTGCCGATAATCAGGATGCCTTTCTGCACGAGAGGGTAGATGTCATCGTGGCGACCATAGCCTTTGGTATGGGTATCGACAAGCCCGATGTGCGTTATGTCATCCACTACGATATACCGAAGTCGTTGGAGGGATACTATCAGGAGACGGGTCGTGCCGGTCGTGATGGAGGTGAGGGTCATTGTCTTACGTTCTATAGCTATAAGGATATACAGAAGCTCGAGAAGTTTATGCAGGGTAAGCCCGTTGCCGAGCAGGAGATTGGCAAGTTGCTGCTTCTCGAGACGGTGTCGTATGCCGAGAGCTCGATGTGTCGTCGAAAGTCGCTTCTACACTACTTTGGCGAGGAGTATGGTGAGGCTAACTGCGGCAGCTGCGATAACTGCTGCAATCCCAAGCCCAAGGTTGAGGCGAAGCAGGAGTTGCAACTTGCTCTGGAGACCTTGGAGGAGATAGGTGACAAGTTTAAGATAGACCACCTTGTATCGGTGCTTATGGGTAAGGTTACAGCGATGATTAAGAGCTATAGTCACCACAAGCTTGAGTGCTTTGGTGCCGGACAGAATAAGGATGTGCGCTTCTGGAGTGCTGTGATACGTCAGGGCTTGATTATGGGCCTCATAGATAAGAATATCGAGAACTATGGACTTATCTCTGTGAATGAGCGTGGCAAGAAGTTTATCGATAAGCCTACATCTGTGACTATAACCCTTGACCATGACTACGATGCCGAGGAGGAGGGTGCTTTTACCGGCCCGATGAAGGGTGGTGGTGCAGCCGATGAGGAGCTCTTTGCCATGCTGAAGGATCTGCGTCGTAAGGTGGCGAAGCAGAATGGCTTGGCGCCCTATGTCATCTTCCAGGACCCCTCGCTCGAGGATATGTCTATACAGTACCCCATTACTATGGAGGAGATGCAGACCATCTCGGGTGTAGGTGTCGGCAAGGCGCAGAAGTATGGTGCCGAGTTTATCAAGCTCATCAAGGCCTATGTCGAGGAGAAGGAGATTATCCGTCCGCAGGATATGGTTGTGAAGGGCGTAGCCAATAAGTCGAGCAACAAGATATTCATCATTCAGTCTATCGACCGCAAGATGGACTTCGAGGATATTGCTCGTGCAAAGAACCTCGATATGGATGAGCTGCTTACCGAGATTGAGGCTATCGTTAATGCAGGTACGAAGCTCGATATACAATACTATCTCAATACGTTGATGGACGAGGATAAGGTTGAGGATATATACCTCTACTTCAAGGAGGATGCCGAGACCGACTCGTTGGATGCTGCTATCGAGGAGCTGGGCTCGGAATATACCGAGGAGGAGATACGTCTTGTGCGCATTAAGTTTATTTCGGAGGTGGCGAACTAATGGCAGAGGTAAGAGCAAAGAAATCCCTGGGTCAGCACTTCCTGACCGATCTGAATATCGCCCGCAAGATAGCGACCTCGCTATCGGGTGGTGATGTCGATAACCCCGACAAGGTGTTGGAGGTGGGCTGTGGCATGGGTGTGCTCACGCAGTTTCTGTTGGAACGTGCGGATATAGTGACCTATGGCGCAGAGATAGACTCGGAGTCTGTGGAGTATCTTCATGCTCACTATCCGGCATTTGCGCCACGCCTTACCGAGGGTGACTTCCTCAAGATGGACTTGCGAGCAACCTATGGTGAGCGACTGAAGATTATCGGTAACTTCCCCTATAATATCTCGTCGCAGATATTCTTCAAGGTGCTCGAGAACCGCGATATTGTCCCTGAGTGCGTGGGTATGATACAGCGGGAGGTCGCTGTACGCCTTGCCGAGCCTCCGGGCTCGAAGGAGTATGGCATCTTAAGCGTACTTCTGCAGGCGTGGTATGATATCGAGTATCTCTTCACGGTGGGAGAGAAGGTCTTTAACCCACCTCCCAAGGTTAAGAGTGCGGTGATACGTCTTGTGCGCAATGATGTGAAGACTCTTGATTGCGATGAGGAGCTCTTTATCAAGGTTGTCAAGGCCTCGTTTGGACAGCGCCGCAAGATGCTGCGTAACTCCCTGAAGGCCGCCTTTGGCGACTTTGGAGGCGGTGAGCACCGCTTCTTTACGATGCGTGCCGAGCAGCTTTCTGTGGCCGACTTTGTGGAGCTTACACAGTGGGTGGCCGAGCACCGATAAATATTACATATAGGTGTATGCTTGGTGATTGATAAAAAAAGTATTACCTTCGCAAGAAATTAGACAAACAACATAAAATATATCTTAAAACTTATAACCTATTATGACAAAGTATTCAGGAAAGACTCGTATCGAGAGTGATCTTATTGGTGAGTTGGAGGTGCCTGTAGAGGCTCTCTATGGTGTGCAGACATTGCGCGGTATCGAAAACTTCCCCATCAGCCGCTTCCACCTCTCTGACTACCCCTTGTTTATTAACGGTCTTGCTATTACGAAGCTCGCTGCAGCCGAGGCTAACCATCAGCTTGGCCTGCTCACCGACGAGCAGTTTGACGGCATCTCAAAGGCATGCCTTGAGATTATGCAGGGTCAGCATCACGACCAGTTCCCCTGTGATATGATTCAGGGTGGTGCAGGTACTACAACAAACATGAACGCTAACGAGGTTATCGCCAACCGTGCTCTTCAGATTATGGGTCACGAGGCAGGTGAGTATCAGTACTGCTCGCCCAACGACCACGTGAACTGCTCACAGTCAACCAACGACGCATATCCTTGTGGTATCCACCTTGGTCTTTATGCCACACATCAGGTGTTCATGAAGCACTACAACGCCCTTATCGAGTCGTTCGATAAGAAGGCAAAGGAGTTTGCTCATATCCTGAAGATGGGTCGTACGCAGCTTGAGGATGCTGTGCCTATGACTCTTGGTCAGACCTTCAATGCCTTTGCACAGATCTTGAAGGAGGAGCGTAAGAACCTTGAGTTTGCTGCCGAGGAGTTCCTCACGGTGAATATGGGAGCTACGGCTATCGGTACAGGCATCTGCTCGGAGCCCGGATATTCAGAGAAGTGCATCGCGGCGCTTCGCCAGATTACAGGCTGGGATATCAAGCTCGCCGAGGATCTCGTGGCTGCGACATCTGATACATCATGCATGGTGGGCTACTCTTCGGCTCTTCGTCGTGTAGCATGTAAGCTCAATAAGATTTGCAACGACCTTCGTCTTTTGGCATCAGGTCCTCGTTGTGGTCTTCACGAGTTTGACCTTCCTGCACGTCAGCCCGGCTCATCTATCATGCCCGGTAAGGTTAACCCTGTTATCCCCGAGGTGATGAACCAGATATGCTACAAGGTTATCGGTAACGATGCATGTGTGGCTATGTGCTGCCAGGAGGCGCAGATGGAGCTTAATGCCATGGAGCCTACAATGGCGCAGTGCTGCTTCGAGTCTGCCGAGATTATGATGAACGGCTTCGATACTCTTCGCGTGAACTGCGTAGATGGCATCAAGGCTAACGAGGAGCAGTGCCGCAAGTATGTACAGGACAGCTTCGGTGTGGTTACAGCCCTCAACCCCATCATCGGTTATAAGAACTCTACCAAGATTGCCAAGGAGGCTATGGCTACAGGTGGCCGTGTTTATGACCTCGTGCTCGAGCATGGTATTCTCACCAAGGAGGAACTTGATACTATTCTCTCGCCCGAGAATATGATTAAGCCTGTGAAGCTTGATATTAAGCCTCGCCGATAAATTTGTAGTGATAAGGTAGCATCTGCGGCCTTTCAATCATTAGGCTGAATGGAATGTACATCCAAGTACTATCCATCCAGCCTAATTTCATGTCAAGACAATAAAAGTGGAAAGTGGAAAGATGAAAGAGCAAAGATGCGCTTCGATGAGGTAATATGTGATTAGCTCATAGCAGCAAAACATATTAGCCCATAGTAGCTCATATTAGCCCATCACTCTGTGCTCTGTGCTCTTTCCACTTTCCACTTTGCTCTTTGCTCTTCTCTTTAGCCTCCAAAAAACGTGGGTGACTATTTTACTTTTTAGTCACCCACGATGTATTATTGCTCGAAACTACTAAAATTCGTAGCCTACGATACTGCTGGCATAGTTGCTCCAACCTTCGGCTGTTTTATATGCTGCTACCGACTTCGCAGGTACATAAATCTTACGGCCCGAGGCGTTGTTTTCAAAGACATCATCGTCTATACTTGGCGGTGTTGTGGGCTTACAATATACACTTTCAAGGCTACTGCACTCATCGAATGCACTCCATCCAATCGTTGTTACGTTCTCGGGGATTGTTATACTTGTCAGGCTGCTGCAATAAGCGAATGCATAAACTCCAATCTCTGTTACGCTATCGGGTATTGTTATACTTGTCAGGCTGCTGCACTCATAGAATGCAGAACCTCCAATCTCTGTTACGCTATCGGGGATAGTTATACTTGTCAGGCTGTCGCAATCAGAGAATGCATAATCTCCAATCTCTGTTACGCTATCGGGTATTGTTATACTTGTCAGGCTGCTGCAATCATAGAATGCCCAAGTTCCAATCTCTGTTACGCTATCGGGGATGGTATATTCGGTAACTCCAGCAGGAGCAAATGAGTTCAGTGTTCCATCGATAATCAAGCAGCGGCCATCTTCAGATGCAAACTTACCCTTAAACTCTGTCAGGCTGTCGCAACCCCAGAATGCAGAAACTCTAATCGTGGTTACGCTATCGGGGATGGCGATACTTGTCAGGCTGCTGCATCCAAGGAATGCACTCCATCCAATCGTTGTTACGCTATCGGGGATAGTTATACTTGTCAGGCTGCTGCAATAATAGAATGCATCCTCTCCAATCTCTGTTACGCCATTGCCAATAGTTACACTTGTAAGGCTGCTGCAATATCGGAATGCAGAACCTCCAATCTCTGTTACGCTATCGGGTATTGTTACACTTGTTAGGCTGCTGCACCCAGCGAATGCCTCCTCTCCAATCGTTGTTACGCTATCGGGGATAGTTATACTTGTCAGGCTGTCGCAATCAGAGAATGCATAATCTCCAATCTCTGTTACGCTATCGGGGATAGTTATACTTGTCAGGCTGCTGCAATCAGAGAATGCATAATCTCCAATTTCTGTTACGTTATCGCCGATAGTTACGCTCTCAAGGCTGCTGCAACCATTGAATGCATAATTTCCAATCGCCGTTACATCGCCATCAAAAAGAAGAACGCCCTTGCCATCGACATAGGTATTATCGATAAGATTAGCACCAAAGACCGTTGTATTATCTAGGTCAAGCTCCATACCATCGGTAGTGGTGTACCAAATCTCGTTGTCCGAGGGAGTGGGCTCAATCACCTCGCCTGACTCGAAATTGTAACCTATGATACTATAGGCATAGCCACTCCACCCCTCGGATGTTTTATATGCTGCTACCGACTCTGTAGGCACATAAATCTTACGGCCCGAGGTGTTGTTATCAAAGACACAATATCCTATACTTGGCGGTGTTGTGGGCTTACAATATACACTTTCAAGGCTGCTGCACCCATAGAATGCAAAATCTCCAATCGTCGTTACGCTATCGGGGATTGTTATACTTGTCAGGCTGCTGCACTCTTGGAATGCACACTCTCCAATCGTTGTTACGCTATCGGGGATTGTTATACTTGTCAGGCTGCTGCACTCAAGGAATGCAGTCCTTCCAATCGCCGTTACGCTATCGGGGATAGTATATTCAGTAACTCCTGCAGGAGCAAATGATTCCAGTGTTCCATCGATAATCAAGCAGCGGCCATCTTCAGATGCAAACTTACCTTTAAACTCTGTCAGGCTGCTGCAACATGCGAATGCCCCATCTCCAATCGTTGTCACGCTGTCAGGTATGGTAACGCTCTCCAAGTTATAGCAATATGCAAAGGCGGCAAAACCAATTGACTCAACACTATTACCAAGGTCGAGCGAAGATAGGTTAGTACAGCTATTAAAAGCATAATCTCCAATCTCTGATACGTTATCGGGCATGGTGATGCTTGTCAGGCTGTCGCAATGAGCGAATGCAGACTCTCCAACCGTGGTTACGCTAGCGGGGATGGCGATACTTGTCAGGCTGCGGCAATATCGGAATGCCTTATTTTCAATCGTCGTTACATCGCCATCAAAATGAAGAACGCCCTTACCATCGACATAGGTATTATCGATAAGATTAGCACCAAAGCCCGTTGTATCATATGGGTCAAGCGCCATACCATCGGTAGTGGTGTACCAAATCTCGTTATTGGGCACCTCGCTACCAGGCTCCTCATCCTCCGCGCTCTTACCTCTCTGCACAATGGTTATCTCCTCCAAGGTGTCACCACTCGCATCGCGCAGCTCGATAACGGCT
>JAZNFC010000005.1:0-26541 GCA_045588935.1 Alistipes sp.
TATCTAACCCCTTCTGACAACAAATTGATTTGTTGTGATAAAAGGTCATTCTCGACCTTTCAATCATTAGGCTGAATGGAATGTACATCCAAGTACTATCCATCCAGCCTAATTTCATGTCAACGCCACCAATGGGACGTACATCAAGTACTACCCATCGGTGGCTTTTTCATGTCAAGTCCACATCTGCAGCCTTCTGACAACAAATTTGTAGTGATAAGGGGCCATCTACTTCCGCTAACGAATTATCTCGTCAATGGGCAGTACGCCCAAGTACAGCCCATCGTCTCGAAATTCGCCGAGCGTTGTATCTAACCCCTTCTGACAACAAATTTGTAGTGATAAGAGGTCATCTACTGCCGCTAACGAATTATCTCGTCAATGGGCAGTACGCCCAAGTACAGCCCATCGCCTCGAAATTCGCCGAGCGTTGTATCTAACCCCTTCTGACAACAAATTGATTTGTAGTGATAAGACCGCATCTGCGGCCTTTCAATCAACGCCACCAATGGGCCGTACATCAAGTACAGCCCATCGGTGGCATTTTCATGTAAAGACGAGGAAAGTGGAACTTTCCACTTTCCACTTTTCTCTTTCCTCTCTTATTTCTGCTTCACCCATATCAGCTTTGAGGTGTTGTAGCCTCGCTCACGAGCAATATCGACAATATGATTCAGTGTCTTATCAGGAAGCGATGGCGTGCGTGATAATATCCACAGGTACTTCGGTGAACGGCTGCCCACAAGCACCCAATCGTAGTTCTCGCCCAAGGCAAGGATATTGTAGTCCGAGTAGAAGAAGAGAAAGAAAGATACGCGCAGCTGCCCGGGGTACTTGCCCGGCTTGGCCTTGCCAATAGAGGTGTGACGTGTGCCATCCTTCTCCCTGATGCCTGTGTTGCGCACCTCAATTTTACCATCGGGAAGTAACGTGTAGAAGGCCTCGCAGCGTTCCAGACCACGCTCGAAGCTATGGTCGTAGCGCGCAAGCTCATACCAGCGCCCCATATATCGTTTTACGTCGAGGGTCTTTACCGTCGTGCGGTCAATCTCTTGTTGCTGTGCATGACAGCTCAATGCCGTAAGGAGAACTCCTGCCAATAACATAATATACTCTCGTTTCATAGTTTATGATTTTAAGAGCATATCTGCACATATAGTGCCATAGTGGCGGCTACTCGCAGTGTACGGCTTGCAGTATCTTATTTTTCAGCAACGTGGGGTAGTCAGGGTTATCTTTGAAGAAACGCTCCACCTCGGCGCGAGCCTCGGAGCTATGGTGACCACCGAGGAGTGCTCCCGCCCAGTCGCGTGGGAAGAAGATATCACCCGTGCGCTGCACCTCCTGCATCTCGGCAAGGCCGACATAGATATATTTTATAGCCTCCTGCTGGCGTGTGTGGTGGTTAAGGAGCCCGAGGGCGGTTGCTGCCCAGGGCTCGGTGCGTCTATTCTCGGGCTCGAGTAGCCACTCGAACATTGCATCGCGCGATGCAATATCTGGGGCTGTGGCACGCGATACATACTCGAACTGTTTACGTCGATCCTCGTTTGTTAGGCGCGTAAGTTGCTGTGCGATAATCTCCTGCTGTAGCTCGGGTTTGCGTAGTGCAAGCTCCAAGGCGAAGTTTATGTAGTCGGTCTCGTTGAGGTCGGGATGCTGCGCCTCATGCCATATCGTGTAGAGCCTCTCGACCACCTCCATAGATGTTGCGGCATGGCATAGCTCGGATAGAAGCTTGCGACGCAATGGTCTTAACGCATGCTCCTCGGCAAGATGTAGTGCGCGAATCTCACCCTCGGATGTGGGGACGTCGATAAGCACTTCGCCGATATATGTGGCTATCGTCGTGCATAGCAGTTCATCCTGCTGCAGTGGGAGTATGCGTAGTAGCAGCTCGAGCCATGCCTCGGGTGCTACGATGTCGTGCTTATAGCACTCATAGAGCGTCATTAGCGTTGCCAGCGACTCTATCTGCCCATCTATACTTTCGATATTTTTCATTATCCACGCGAGGCTGTCATTATCTGTGCGGAAGAGTCCATATCCGCGACCGTCGATATTGGGAATAACGGCTATAGTGCCCTCGGGTAGTGTGTAATGATGCTCGGCCTCGCGTAACGTAACTGCAATATCGTGATGTGTGCCGTCGTCAAGTATCGCTCGGCAGTTGAAGCTCTGCGGCCAACATATACCTCGCCCATAGCGGTCATGCTGCATGATATGTAGCTTGTCGTCGTGGCGTGTGAGGATGATCTCGGGCATGCCCTTTTGGTGTACCCATACATCGCTGAAGGTGGCCAAATCCTCATCAGTATATCTATCGAGGATGGTAATAAGCTCGGGCCATGTGGCATTGCCATAGGCATAGGTGCGCAAATACTCCTGTATGCCGAGGCGGAAAGACTCCTCACCCATCATCTCCACAAGCTTATTCATCACGATGGGAGCCTTGTTGTAGATTATCTGCCCGTAGATAAGTCCGGCGTTATGCAGGTTGTCGAGATTTTGACGTATGGATGTCGAGCCTGCCGTACGATCCTCGCCCATGGCGGCGCGGGTATATGTCTTGAGGCTGTTCAGCTCGTGGCTCACATTATCATAGAGAGGCTCGACGATACGTGCTGCAAAGTAGTTGGCAAAGACCTCCTTGGTCCATACGTCGTCAAACCAACACATCGTCACATAGTCGCCAAACCACATGTGTATCGTCTCATGCGCTATGAGCTGTGTGCGACGCAGACGCTCATCGAGCGTGGGGTTCTCGCCGAGGAACATATGGCGGTCATTGTAGAGCGTAGCCCCCGTATGCTCCATGCCTCCGTACTGAAAGCCGGGGAGTATCACGAAGTCATACTTCGAGAAGGGGTAGGGTATCGAGGTGTACTCCTCGATCCATTCGATTGAGGTCGCCACCTCGCTAAAAATGGTATCGAGCTGTGCCAGACGTTTCGGGTCATTCTCGCGGTAGTAGGCCGTAAAGCGGTGCCGTCCATCATCATAGGTCGTCGAGGAGAGCTTGCCTGCAACAAACGAGAAGAGATATGTGCTCAAAGGCTCCGTGGGCGCAAACTCTATGTATGTGCGCTCATCTTGCGTGTGTTGCTCAACAATGGGGCTGTTGGCCACGGCAACCCACTCCTTGGGGAGTTCTATGTGGAGTGTGAAGGATGCCTTCATGTCGGGCTGGTCGAAACAGGGGAAGAGGGTGCGCGCGCGGTCAGGCACAAGTAACGTGTACATATACTCTTCGTTGCGGTTGAGTGATTGGTCACCCGCACGGAAGGCTATGTCAATACGGTTCTCGCCTCGCTGCATGGCGCTCTGCGGAATGACGATATGTTCGTTGAAGTACCTGTACTTCACCTCGCGACCATTGACCGTGAGAGCCAATATATGCTCTTCGGCCTCTCGGTAGTCGAGGATTATGCGCTCGGCTTCGTCGAGGGTGAACGACACGCTTACCTTGCCCATCACAGCCTCGCTCCTATGCGAGGGTAGTGAGAAGTGAAGATCGTAACATATGTTGTCTATGATCGTGGCGCGCCATGTGGCGAGCTCCTGCGATACACCTGCCTCGGTGAGTGAATGGCTATTGTCGCATGATGCGAGCATTAGAGATAATGCCGCAGCCATATATATAAGTGCTCTTCTCATAGTTGTTATAATGTTTTTCGCAAAGTTAATATAATTTGGATGATTTATGCTATATTTGTAAACCGAAATATTTAGACTCTGTTTTGTGTTTTACTAAAACTTAAATGCCCTTCTATTTGCTATGGCACGTATAGTTGTCGCTTTCGACTCGTTCAAGGGGTCGCTCTCCTCGCGCGAGGCTAATGAGGCCTTTGCTCGTGGTTGGCGTCGCGTGACGTGTGATGATGTGATGTGTATCTCTTTGGCTGATGGTGGCGAGGGCTTTGTCGAGGCTGTGGTTACAGCTGTGGGTGGTGAGTATCGCACTGTGGCGTGCCACGATCCTTTGGGAAGGGCTATCACGGCGAGCTATGGCGTGGTGCATGGTGGAGAGTGTGCCGTTGTGGAGCTCGCCTCGGCAAGTGGACTTACACATGTCAATGTCGAGGAGCGTAACCCGCTATATACCACAACTTTCGGCACAGGAGAGTTGCTGCGTGATGCTCTACGAAGCGGTTGCCGTGATCTGCTTCTCGGCCTTGGTGGTAGTGCTACCAATGATGGAGGCATGGGTGCGCTGCAGGCTTTGGGCTTTAGGTTCTTCGATGGTGAGGGCGTGGAGCTCAAGGGTGTAGGTCTAAATCTTTGCCGTGTGGCTGCGATAGATGATAGAGAGGTTATCCCCGAGCTGCGAGAGTGTAGATTACATCTCGCTGTAGATGTTGATAACCCGCTGTGTGGTGCTATGGGTGCTGCTGCGGTATATGCTCCGCAGAAGGGCGCTTCTACGAGCGATGTTGCGATGTTGGAGCGTGGTATGCAACACTTTAAGGATGTTGTCGAGGCCTACGCCGGCAGCGCCTATTCTGATATCAAGGGCTCTGGTGCCGCAGGAGGTGCGGCCTTCGGATTTTTGGCCTTGGCACGCGCCGACATGAGGCGAGGTGTGGAGCTGCTGTTAGAGAGTGTAGGGTTTGATGACGTGGTGTCGGGGGCTTCGCTTGTGGTTACGGGCGAGGGTAGGATGGATCGTCAGACCCTGATGGGGAAGGCTCCGCAGGGCGTTGTCTGCTATGCTGCGCGACATGGTGTGAGATGTATAGCTATTGCTGGCATGGTCGAGGATAGAGAGCTGCTTTTGGCAGATGGCTTTTATGGTGTCTATGAATTGAAGCCCAAGGATATGACGGTGGAGGAGTCTATGCGTTTGGATGTTGCCAAGTCGAATATGGAGCATCTCGCCGAGCATCTTGCTCGCGATTTATAGAGTATCATATCATATAAGTCACGATGCTTGCATCAGAGTCTTGTCATATATCTTTATTAGTCTAAACGATAGACCTCCTCGCGACATATACCTAACAAAAAAAAAGACTCTCCGCAAAAAACGGAAAGTCTTTGTGCCCAGGATAGGACTCGAACTGCCGCAATAACGTGTTATTGCAAAGTAGCGCGAATACCCTATAGCGTAGGTGGAACACCGAGCAATAAATATACTTTATTAGTCTAAACAATGGACCTCCTCGCGACATATACCTAACAAAAAAAAGACTCTCCGCAAAAAACGGAAAGTCTTTGTGCCCAGGATAGGACTCGAACCTACATGCCGTTAAGCACTCGCACCTGAAACGAGCGCGTCTACCATTTCGCCACCTGGGCGCACTTTTCAGCGCACAAAAGTAGTATATTTTTTTTAATTTTCTTATATTTGCCTCAAATTTATTGATAATTTTTTTCGTTGTGCAGGTGCTGTGCCGTGTGCCAACAATATAATATCGCTGATTGCCATGAACTTAAAGACAATACCCGCGGGCTACCGCATCGCTTTTTGGACTATTCTGCTTGTCGTTGTTGATCAGGTGGTTAAGATGCTTGTGCACTTCAACCTCGAGGTGGGGGATAAGATTGAGGTCTTCTCATGGTTTAACCTCTGCTATGTCGAGAATAACGGCTTTGCCTTTGGCATGCAGCTCGGCTCGGGCGGTGGCGCTGTGGACTGGGGTAAGCTTATCTTGAGCATCTTCCGCATAGTGATGATTGGCGCTATAATCTATGGCCTTGGCTACCTCCTTAAGAGGGGTAACGAAGTGCCCAAGGGTGTTATTGCAGGCGTAGTGCTCATCCTCGCCGGAGCTATAGGCAACATGGTCGATAGCATGTTTTATGGTCTTCTCCTTGATACGCAGGATGGAGGCTTCCTTATGGGTAAGGTTGTGGATATGATACACCTGCCCCTCTTTAAGTGGGAGAGCTGCCCCTCGTGGCTCGACTTCCTTGTGGGTGGTGACGGCTACTTCTTCGGTGCTGTGTTTAATATCGCCGATGCCTATATCTCTGTGGCGGTGATCTATCTCCTTATCTTCCACTACAAATTTTTTAATTAACCCTCGGGTTCTGGTGCGATGGATGTTGTTAGTCGCTTTCTGCTGTGGATGGAGGCCGAGCGTCGCTATTCACCCCTCACCCTGCGTAACTATAGGCGCGATATCGAGGAGTTTGCGCGGTGGCGCGGTGTGACGTGTGCGACTCTCGATTTTGAAAATATCGCACGCAAGGATATTCAGGATTGGCTCTATTACCTCTCCGATAGGCGTAAGCTCAAGGCCTCGACCGTAAACCGCATGCTCGCCTCGCTGCGTACCCTGTGGCGCTGGATGTTGGTACATGGACATGTGTCGAAGGATATCATGCACGGTGTGCGCCAGTATAAAACGCCACGTGCCCTTCCCATCTTTGTCCCCGATACTCGCATGCAAGATGTTGTTGAGGAGCTGCGTTCAGACCTCGCCAGCGAGGATATATGGCGTGTGCGTGATGCTCTTATCATACTCCTTATCTACACGTCGGGCATGCGTCTTGCCGAGCTTGTGGCGCTCAATGATGAGGATATAGCTGCCGACTACCGCTCCGTGGTGGTTATGGGTAAGGGGCGCAAGGAGCGTGTGTTGCCACTCCTCGCCTCTTTGGGTAAGATAATAAAAAAATATTTTAGTCTAAAATATTCGCAAAATATTTGCATAGCTGAAAAAAAAGCATTAATTTTATCGAAGAAAGGAGAACGTATAAACTGTCGCGCCGTGCAACGTGTTGTTGATCAAAAGCTCAAGGGCGTGGGTGTTGCGGGTAGGACGTCGCCACATGTGTTGCGACATACCTTTGCTACACAGCTGCTTAACGAGGGCGCTGACTTGCGCGAGATACAGGAACTGTTAGGTCATAGCGACCTGCGGGCGACACAGATATATACTCATCTCGATATAGCCAAGCTGCGCGATGCCTACCATAAGGCACATCCGCGTGAGCGTGACGACGAAGACAGCGGAGGAACACGAGATGACTCTGCACATATATAAATTAAATACTTTAGAGCTATGAACGTACAGATTCAGTCAGTAAAATTCGATGCAGGACAGCCTTTGCTTGAGTTCATTCAGAAGAAGATGGATAGATTGGATCGCTTTGTCGATGATAGAGCCGGTGACGTGGAGGTAACCTTGCGCCTTGACCCCGACTCTGAGAAGGGCAACAAAGTAGTAGTAGTGTCGCTCCATGTCCCCGGTAGCGATATTCGTGTTGAGGAGCGAGCATTCACCTTTGAGGAGGCTATAGATAATTCTATGGATATTATTAAGAGGCAGTTGGAGAAGGCGAAGGCAAAATTTGAAAAGTAAATTTGTTGTGATAAGGCCGCATCTGCGGCCTTTCAATCAACGCCACCAATGGGACGTACATCAAGTACTACCCATCGGTGGCTTTTTCATGTCAAGACCACATCTGCAGCCTTCTGACAACAAATTGATTTGTTGTGATAGCGGCGCATTAGCGACGCTTCAATCAATGCCACCAATGGAACGTACGTCAAGTACTACCCATCGGTGGCTTTTTCATGCCAGGACGATGAAAGTGGAAAAATGAAAGAGCAAAGAGAACAGAGTTGAAAGTGGAAAACGGCAAGGAGAACTAACGATTATTAAGGATAATTAAGGGCTATTAATGGTTTTTGCACGGCAAAACAACTTTAGTCTGCCTTCATCTTCCTTAATCCGCTTTCATCTTTGCTCTTTCATCTTTTTTTCTTACCTTTGTCCCGAACTATATATATGTATTATGGCAGTTAGTAATTTTGTTGATTACGTAAAGATATTTGCGCGCTCGGGACATGGTGGCGCAGGCTCATGTCACTTCCGTCGTGAGAAGTTTGTGGCCTTTGGAGGCCCCGATGGTGGCGATGGCGGTAAAGGTGGCAGCATCATCCTTCAGGGTGATAGCCAGTATTGGACGCTTATTCACCTCAAGTATAAGCGACATCAGTTTGCCGAGGATGGCGAGAATGGACATGGCGCACGCTCGACAGGTGCCGATGCCAAGGATATCATCATCCCAGTACCCCTTGGTACTGTAGCCAAGCAGGTCTTCACCGATGAGGAGACGGGCGATACCTACACCGAGGTGGTGGGTGAGGTTACCGAGCATGGCGAGCAGCTGGTGCTCCTTAAGGGTGGCCGTGGCGGCCTGGGTAACTGGCACTTCCGCACCGCAACAAACCAGACGCCGCGCTATGCGCAGCCCGGTGAGGAGGGTGCCGAGGGAGCCTTTATCCTTGAGCTTAAGGTCTTGGCCGATGTCGGTCTTGTGGGCTTCCCCAATGCCGGTAAATCGACACTCCTCTCTGTGGTGTCGGCTGCCAAGCCCAAGATTGCAAACTATGCCTTCACGACGCTGGAGCCTAACCTCGGCATAGTGTCGGTGCGTGATGACCACTCATTCGTCATGGCCGACATTCCGGGTATCATCGAGGGTGCACATGAGGGTCGCGGCCTCGGCACGCGCTTCCTGCGACATATCGAACGTAACTCGGTATTGCTCTTCATGATACCTGCCGATAGTGACGATATCGTACGTGACTATGATATTTTGCTGGGTGAGCTCACGGAGTACAACCCCGAGCTTCTCGACAAGGAGCGTCTTTTGGCTATCACAAAGTGCGACATGCTCGACGAGGAGCTTATCGAGGAGATGAAGTCGCATATTCCCAAGGATATAGAGACGATTTTTATCTCTTCGGTTGCGGGATACAACATCCAGCCACTGAAAGATATGCTCTGGCGTGCACTTAACAGATAATAACCTTAAACAAGAAAGTGATGTTAAAGCGACTATTTATATTTATGGCGGCTATGGGTGTGACTCTCACCGCTATGGCTGATGAGGGTATGTGGCTACTGCCCTACATAAAGAAGATGAACGAGAAGGATATGAAGAAGCATGGCGCGAGGCTCAAGGCCGAGGATATATATTCAGCCTCGAAGTCATCGCTGAAGGACGCTGTTGTGATCTTTGGTGGCGGCTGCACCGGAGAGATTGTATCGCCCAATGGACTTCTTTTTACCAATCACCACTGTGGCTATGGAGCCATACAGAAGCTCTCATCTGTGGAGCATGACTACCTGAGGGATGGTTTCTGGGCTATGAATCATGCCGAGGAGCTTCCTGCCGAGGGCCTTGAGGTTCGCTTCGTGCGCCATATCTTCGATGTGACGGCCGACATTGTTGGCAACATACCCTCGACAGCTTCGGAGGAGGAGTATATGCAGATTGTCGGGGAGAATAAGCAGACAATGATTGCGACGCTTGAGGCGAAGTATCCCTCGATGGAGGTTATCATTCCGAGTTTCTTCGGTAATAATCAGTTCTTTGCCTTTGTACATGAGGTATATACCGATATTCGTTTGGTGGGCACGCCACCCTCCTCTATCGGTAAGTTTGGTGGTGACACCGACAATTGGATGTGGCCTCGCCATACGGGTGACTTCTCGGTGTTCCGCGTATATGCCGGTAAGGATAACCGCCCTGCGGAGTACTCCGAGGATAATGTCCCTTATAAGGCGGAGAGGTGGCTCGACATCTCGTTGAAGGGCATTAAGGAGGGTGACTTCGGCATGATTATGGGCTTCCCCGGCTCTACCGAGCGCTACAAAACATCCTACGAGATTGATTATATGATGGAGGTGGATAACCCCCAGCGCATCTATATACGTGGTGAGCGTCAGCAGATACTGCGCAAGTTTATGGATGCCAATCAGGCGATACGCATACAGTATGACTCGAAGTATGCTAACTCGGCAAACTATTGGAAGAACTCTATAGGCATGTCGCGAGGCATAGAGAAGCTCGATGTGAAGGCGAAGAAGCAGGCGCAGGAGTCGGCATTCCAGGCGTGGGCAGATGCCAACACTCTCCCCGAGGAGCGATACATGGAGGCGTTGAGCCTTATTGAGCAGTCGCAGGTGGAGGCGCGCAAGGAGAACGCTACGATACAGTATCTCTCGGAGGCCTTCTTAAACTCCGTGGAGCTGGTGCAGACGATGATGGGTGTTGAGGACTTCGAGCAGTTCTATAAGGATTATAATGCTGATGTAGATCGTGCTGTGGCCAAGCGTATGTTCCGGATATATAGAGAGAATAATGACCTTCTACCCTCTATCTATGAGAAGATTGACGCGGAGTTTGCCGGTGATAGCGACAGGTATGTAGATTGGCTCTACGACAACTCGCAGCTAACCTCGTTTGAGAAGTATAATGCTGTGAAGACCCTCGAAGAGGGGGCGCGTGAGGCAGCCTTTAAGAGCGATCCTGTCAATGAGCTTGTAACCTCGATATATGCGCTCTACCGCGAGCTGCTGCCCGCGGTGCTTGTTGCCGATGCGAAGTTCAGCGAGGGCCACCGTAGATATATCGCAGGTCTTATGAAGATGTCGCCCGAGAAGGCGTGGGCCGCGGATGCTAACTTTACTATACGTCTGACCTATGGCAATATCTTGCCCTATAGCCCTTCGGATGGTGTTATCTACCGCCACTATACAACTATTGATGGTGTCATGGCGAAGGAGGATCCATCCAACCCTGTAGAGTTTACTGTGCCCGAGCGCCTCAAGGAGCTCTATGCTGCAAAGGATTATGGTCGCTATGCCGATAAGCATGGTGAGCTTCCCGTGGCTTTCCTCGTGAACTGCGATATCACAGGAGGCAATTCGGGTTCTCCCGTGATGAATAAGAGGGGCGAACTCATAGGTCTTGCCTTTGATGGTAACTGGGAGGCCATGTCCGGAGATGTAGCCTTTGAGCCCGAGCTGCAGCGTACCATTGCTGTAGATATCCGCTACGTGCTATTTATTATTGAGAAGTACGGTAGGGCGGAGTGGCTTATAAGGGAGCTTACAATTAAAGAGTAGTGTGGAGCTGTAAAAATGGCGAATAGCTGCGTTACGCTCCTTCTCAAAATCCTCATTTACGATTAGTAAACTGCGGTTTTTCGAAGTTCGCAAGCCTTGCATTTCATCCATTTTGACAACTCCACGGCCTACGCACATGGTGAAAATGGCGAATAGCTGCGTTACGCTTGGAATTGAACTATATATCTATCTGCAGGAAATATGAGACTGACTTTTCTCGGCACAGGAACATCGCAGGGCGTACCCGTCATAGGGTGCCACTGCAGCGTTTGTCGCTCGACAGATGAACGCGATGCGCGACTACGCACCTCGGCCATGGTCGAGTGGCATGGACGTCGCTTTGTGATAGATGCCGGTCCCGACTTTCGCCAGCAGATGCTGCGCGAGGGTGTGCGCAGGCTCGATGCTATACTCATAACACATGAGCATAAGGATCACACAGCCGGCATCGATGATGTGCGTGCCTTCAACTTTGTGGACTATCCCGAGATACGCACCATGCACATCTATGCCAATGAGCCCACAACGGCGACACTACTCAAGGATTTCGACTATGCCTTTGCTCGAGATAAGTATCGCGGGGTCCCTGTTATAGAGTTGCATACGATAGATGAGAGTCGTCCATTCGAGGTTGGCGGCGTGGATATCGTGCCTATTGTTGGTCATCACTCCGCGCGCTTCCGCTCTGTGGGTTATCGCTTTGGTAATATGGCCTATATCACGGACTTCAGTGCCATAGATGATGCCGAGGTGGCGAAGCTTGAGGGAGTGAAGCTCTTGGTGGTCAATGCTCTGCGCTGGGAGCCTCATGACTCACATTTCTCTGTCGGGGAGGCGCTGCAACTGATTGAGCGTGTGCATCCTGCGCGGGCACTGCTAACACATATGTCGCATAGCATAGGCCTTCATGCCGAAGCTTCGAAGCTTCTGCCCACGGGTGTGGAGTTCGCCTATGATGGATTAACTATTGAGATTGAAGATTAACTATGAAGAGATATTTGAAGGATAAGGTTGTAGTTATCACGGGAGCCTCGTCGGGTATCGGTGAGGCCATGGCTAAGGAGTATGCTGCGATGGGTGCCAAGGTGGTGCTTGGTGCTCGACGCAAGGAGGAGCTTGAGCGTGTGGCTCGTGTTATAGCGGCGCAGGGCGGTGCTGTGGCCTATGCCGTATGCGATGTTGTCAGGGAGAGTGATTGCGAGCATCTGATGAATGTTGCGGTGGAGAATTTCGGCGGTATAGATGTTCTTATTTGTAATGCGGGACTCTCGATGCGTGCTCTCTTTGATGATTGTGACCTCAATGTTCTACATCGCCTTATGGATGTGAACTTTTGGGGCACGGTGAACTGTACGAAGCATGCGCTTAAGTGGTTGCAGAAGTCGCGCGGCTCGCTTGTCGGTATATCGTCGGTGGCGGGAATACACGGGCTGCCTGCACGCACGGGATATTCGGCCTCGAAGTACGCCATGACGGGCTTTCTTGATACCATACGTATCGAGAACCTGAAGAAGGGTGTACATGTTATGACCGCCTGTCCGGGCTTCACGGCCTCGAATGTGCGCTTCTCGGCGCTCACGGCTGATGGCACACAGCAGGGGGATACGCCACGTAACGAGTCGAAGATGATGACTCCCGAGGAGGTGGCGCATATTGTTGCACGAGGCATACATCGCCGTAAGCGTCTATGCCTTATGGAGTGGGAGGGTAGAGCTACCCACTTCCTAAAGAAATTTGTTCCATCGCTTGTTGATAGGTTGTTTTATGCGGTGATGGCCAAGGAGCCTGATTCACCCCTAAAGTAGATTGAGCTTGCCGAAGTGGGGTGCCCTTGATTTGTGTGGAAGGATATCTTGATTAAGTCTGGGTATCTGCGGTTGGCGTTTGAAGGTTTCGAGCGACGATATCCTGTTTGTATTTATTTTGCGTATATTTATTGTGGCAACTGTTAACTTAATGTGTAATATAAAACGTAAAAGAGATGAAAAAATTTATTGCAATTTTGGTTGTTGTGCTATCTTTGGTAAGCAATGATGCTATGGCACAAAAGAAGGGAGACCTCTATGTCGGAGGTGACTTCGGTATTGGTGTTAACCATGCCTCGATGACGATTAAGGATTATGGTAATGCGGATTCTGCCACGGCTGTAGAGTTCTCTATCATGCCCAAGGTGGGTTTCTTTGTTATAGACAACCTCTTGTTGGGCTTTAATTTAGGCTATGGTGTTGAGAGCAACGATGTCGCTTCGCACACATTGTTCCTTGGTCCCACAGTCAGCTACTATCTGCCTCTTTGTAAGAACCTCTACTATACACCCGCTCTTGACCTCGGTTTCTGCTATGCAGCGTCAGAGGGTGAGGGTGTCCCTGGTTTCGGCTTTGGCTTGACGCTCTTCGGCTTGGAGTATCGTCCTGCGCAGAAGTGGGGTATCTCGGGTAGTCTTATTTCGTTGGATTACAGGCTTTTATCGAAGGAGGGTGTGACACTTCACAACGTAGATTTCGGTTTGACAATCAACCCGACAATAGGTGTTAAGTACTACTTCTAATAGTAATTACTCTTACATAACACTCTAAAAGAGTCTGAATACAAAGTGGGTGACTATTTTACCTTTAGTCATCCACTTTGCATTTTTTATAGCTAAAGGAGAAAGGAGAAAGCAAAGATGAAAGATGAAAGATGAAAGATGAAAGAGCGATAAGGTAATATGCAACTACTTATAGTAACTCTGTACTCTGTGCTCTGTACTCTTTGCCCTTTCATCTTTGCCCTTTCATCTGTACTCTACCTCGCCTGTCGGAATATCTCCCACATAAGTATGCCTGCCGATACCGAGACATTTAACGAGTGCTTTGTGCCCACCTGTGGTATCTCGATAGCTCCATCGGCCATATCTACGACGGCCTGATCTACACCCTCCACCTCATTGCCAAAGACTATGGCGTAGCGCCGGCCTGCCGTGGCGCGGAAGTTGTCCAGCATCGTAGCACCCTCGACCTGCTCAATGGCAAGAATGGTGTAGCCTTCAGCCTTCATCCTCTCTATGCACTCTGCCGTTGTCGGGTAGTAGCTCCATGCCACGCTCAACTCCGAGCCAAGGGCCGTCTTATGTATCTCGCGATTAGGTGGTGTGGCTGTGATGCCGCATAGCGCAATATGCTCTATGCCAAAGGCATCTGCTGTGCGGAAGAAGGAGCCTACATTCTGTGCCGAGCGTACGTTGTCAAGCACAACCCTTACGGGCAGCTTCTCTATCTCGGCATACTCCTCAATCGTCGGGCGACCAAGCTCCTCGTTAAGCAACTTTCTCATATTTTTAAGTTTTTTTAATTATTCTAGTGCAAATGTAATAAAATATAAAATATTTTGAGTAACTTTGCGATGAATTGTTTTTGTATAGTTTTATGCGTAGCCTCTATAGAGTTATAACCATGCTCGTTACACTTGTCGTTATGGCACATGGTGCCATGGCACAGGAGGTGGTGCTGCGTGCCGACTTCACTACGCTCTTCGATAACATGGAGTATGCCGGTATGCGCTATCCCGATTCCAAGACCCTCTTTAGTGCTCGATTAACGCCAAAGGTGGGTGTGCGCTGGGCGGAGCATAACGAACTCTATTTGGGTGCCGACCTTGTGCAGGATTTTGGTCACGACTCGAAGTTCCTGTCGGATGGCGATGTGCAGATATACTACACCTATAAGGTTCCGCGCGTGAAGCTCTTTGCCGGTATCTTCCCGCGCAGCGAGATGCGTGGCCTCGACTCGCCACTCTTCTTCGACCGCGAGTACCGCTACTATCACAACCGTATAGGTGGTGTGCTGGCACGTTACGAGGCTGACGATGCCGGCTCATTTGTGGAGTTTGCTATGGATTACACGGGCATGCGTGATTTTGATACGCGCGAGGCCTTTATGATAATGTCGGCAGCAAAGTGGCGTCTGTCATTTGTGAAGCTCGGATACGACCTTATGGTGGGACACTACGCCAAGGATTATGACCCCGCAACGATAGATGGCGTGGTGGATAATATCCTGCTTACGCCCTATGTGGGTGTGGATGTCGATTTTAGCCCCCTGCACCTCGATGTCAAGCTGTCGTATGTGCAGTCGTTGCAGCGTGATCGCATAGTGGAGAATGAGTGGGAGGCCCCCTGTGGCGGTGAGGTATATCTCGCCATAAGCGGTTGGGGCGCAACGCTATCAAATCGCACGTATATAGGTCGTGCTCCCTATACCTACTATAACCGCTATGGTGCGGAGCTATATCACGGCACGCAGCATTATGCCTCGGGCGAGGGTATATACAATATCATCACGGCATCGTACGGGCGACGCTTCTTCTCCGACACGGTGGGGGTGAGCTGTGGCATCACGGCCGAGTATGACGGCGTGGCGTGGGGTACACGACAGTGGTTGATGGTCGATGTGGCCCTCGATTATGGCATCTCACTGAAACGAAATAGAGAGTAAATAACTATAAACTAACATATTATACTATGGCAACAGAAGTAACAGAGGTAAAGGAGAAGTCGTTGAACTTCTTGGAGGAGATTATCGAGGAGTCGATAGCTAATGGTGAAAAGCGTGTGCAGACGCGCTTCCCGCCCGAGCCTAATGGCTACCTGCATATCGGTCATGCCAAGAGCATCTGCATCAACTTCGGCCTGGCAAAGAAGTATGGCGGTAAGTGTAACTTGCGCTTTGACGATACCAATCCCGTGAAGGAGGATACCGAGTATGTGGACTCTATTAAGCAGGATATCAAGTGGCTCGGCTTCGATTGGGCTGCCGAGTACTACGCCTCGGACTACTTCGACCAGCTCTACGACTGGGCTGTGGAGCTTATAAAGAAAGGTCTTGCCTATGTTGATGACCAGACGCAGGAGCAGATACGTGAGACGCGCGGTACTATCTCGGAGCCCGGAACGCCTTCGCCATGGCGTGATCGCACCGTGGAAGAGAACCTCGACCTCTTTGAGCGTATGCGCAAGGGTGAGTTTGAGGATGGCGCTAAGGTGTTGCGTGCCAAGATTGATATGGCGCATCCCAACATGCTCTTTCGCGACCCCATCATGTACCGTATTATACATGCTGACCACCATCGTACGGGTAGCAAGTGGTGCATCTACCCGATGTATGACTATGCACACGGACAGTGCGACTCTATAGAGAAGATTACACACTCTATCTGCACCCTCGAGTTCGATGTGCACCGTCCCTTGTACGATTGGTTTATCGAGGCTCTTAATATCTACCCCTCGCATCAGTATGAGTTTGCGCGTCTTAACCTTACCTATACGATGATGTCGAAGCGTAACCTCTTGAAGCTTGTGCAGGAGGGTGTTGTTATGGGCTGGGATGATCCCCGCATGCCGACTATCTGTGCACTGCGCCGTAAGGGTTATACCCCCGCCTCGGTGCGTGCCTTTGCCGAGATGGTAGGTGTGGCCAAGCGTGATAACGTCATCGACCTCGCCAAACTCGAGTTCTGCGTGCGTGAGGATCTCAATAAGGTTGCCGAGCGCCGTATGGCTGTGCTCAACCCCATCAAGGTGGTTATCACCAATTGGGAGGAGGGTCGCGTAGAGATGCGCAAGGCCGTTAACAACCCCGAAGATGAGGCTGCCGGTACACGTGAGGTTCCCTTCTCGGGTGTGCTCTACATCGATCGCGACGACTTTATGGAGAATCCTCCCAAGAAGTACTTCCGTCTCTCTCCCGGTCAGGAGGTGCGCCTGCGATATTCATACCTTATTAAGTGTGAGGAGGTTATTAAGGATGCCGAGGGTAATGTCATCGAGCTCCGTTGTACCTATGACCCCCTCTCTGGTGATGGCTCGTCAAGCGATGGACGCCGCGTGAAGGGTGTTATCCACTGGGTATCTGCTGAGCATGCCGTGAAGGCTGAGGTGCGTCTCTTTGACAACCTCTTTGTCACCGAGAATCCTCGTGACGACTCTAATGGTCAGACCTCGTGGGAGGATAATCTCAATCCCCACTCTCTTGTCAAGATTGAGGGATGGCTTGAGCCTGCACTCAAGGATGCACCTGTAGGTGTTCCTTATCAGTTTGAGCGTGTAGGTTACTTCTGCGCCGATACTGATTCAACTGCCGAGCATCTTGTATTCAACCGTACTGTGACGTTGAAGGATACGTGGGCGAAGATCAATAAATAAATTATCGATTTGTATAGGACATCGTTGTTCTATACCCTAAAGATAACCCTCTTGGACTGTAGGTCAAACTACTATTCCAAGAGGGTTGCTCTTTCATCTTTGCTCTCTCATTTCTCATTTCTGCTTTCTCATTTTTACTCTCTCTGTCGTTCGAGTTCGCAATATCGCGGTTTCGTTTATAAAAATGTGGAAATAATTTGATAAATCGAAATAAATTGCTATATTTGCAATAGTTAACACCTGTTGTTACAGCCTGAATACAAACAATATTAACATATGAGACTAAAAAACTATTTTAGCCACGCTATAGTCGTGGTATTGTGTGTTATAGCTGTATCCTGCATCGACGATAGCTATCGTTTGGATCAGGTATCTACGGAGATAACCATAGGTCAAGGTACTACCACCGTGCCGTTAGGATATTTAGAGCCTAAGAAGATTGGCGATATGTTGGCTGAAAATGCCATTGAGGGTCTTGAGGTGGATGAGAATGGAAACTATCATATGTCTATAGAGGGGCAAGGTGATACCTTTGCCATTGAAGGTGTGTCGGATAGCTTTCAACTGCCCGATACAACGAATCCCTTCTCGATAGAGATTCCACAGTTTAAACTCGAGACCACGCCCGTAGTGATTAATGAGGCGCAGAATGTGGTTATCAACTCCTATGGCGGTTTGGATGCCGTTCCCACAATTCCGGGTGTGGATTATGGTGAATTTGACTTCTATCTTCCCGACAACTACGAGGATTATGGTATAGATATAGAGAAGCTGACGGGTGAGTTTAAGCGTGAGTTCGTTTCGGATGATATGCACATGTTGTTCGATGTGCCCGAGCAGATTAAGGAGGTAAACCGTATCTACTTCAAGGAGGTTGAGGCCGGACACCATGGTGCGCCGATGAAGATTAAACTCGACTTCAAAGACCTTGCCGGTGTGAATGGTGGTGGCAAGGTGGAATATACTCTTAAAATAGAGGGTGGCACATTTCATATCCTTGATATTAACAATGGTGATGTTGCCGATGGTACGGAGTATAGCGACACCTACGAGATTGCGGCCGGATCGTCGATTGTGGAGTACGACATCTATATAGAGAGCATAACTACGGATTCTGAATTTGATGCTGACCACCACCTTGATATTCCCTTGAAGCTCTCATACGATGCAAAGTTTGAAATTGAGCCACAGCCGGGTTATTTCTCATTGGAAAAGAAGCCCGAGATAGGTTTCTATGCCGACTTCGAGTATGGAGATGCCGATGTTACTCTTGACACCTCGAAGGCACTATTCGAGTATCATGGTGGTGAGGAGAGCAACCCGATGGTTATTGATGGTCTGCCCGATGTGCTGAAGAGTCTTAATAAGGTCACTCTGGATGATAATTCAGAGGTAGTCTTCTATGCCGATGGTCTTGATAGACTTGGTAATTGTGCAAGTAAGCTCGACGTGGAGGTTCATCTTCCCGACTACCTCGTGTTGCATAAGAAGATAAGTGAGGCTTATGAGTATGACGAGGAGGAGCATATTATACGCTCTACGTTGGCCGATTTGGCTGAAGGCATGACCGTGCTTATCGAGGCCTTGGATTTTGGTGATGAAGGTCTTATGCCTGAGAATGGTGCCATAACTCTTGATTTTACCCCCGAAATCATTGCCAACTTCACAAACGAAGAGCATGTCTTTATTTCGGAGCTTGTGCCCGATGCTACGGGTAAGATTGATGTCATGACGGGTATTCATGCCGGGGAGCTCGGCTTTAAGTCGATTGGTGGCAAGGTGGATTACAGGTATGATATTAATCAGATGATGAATATTGGCGGCATGGGCGAGAGCCTGGGTAATATCGAGATTGTCAATCTCGGCATTTCACCCGTTATTGTTGTCAATATTGAAAACCCGCTAACCATACCTGCGTACCTCTCGGGAAGCATTGTCCCGAGTGTCTCGGGGGAGATTCTCGAGGATAATGCTCTCTACATCTCGAAGACGAAGATTGATGCTGCGACAGTGAAGAATGGCACGGTGAAGCCTCGCAAGATAAAGCTTGTGATGGCCTCGGAAGATATGGCCTCGGCATTTGAGGATGAGGAGAATGTTAAGTTTATTGAGTTGGATGTTGCCGCTCTCATGCGTGGCTCAATGCCCGATACCATAGAGCTTGACTTGTCGTTGGCCGTGGATGATAAGAGTGTCTATGAGTTATATGTTCAGGATAGCTATACGGTGAAGTACGATTATGGATTTGATATGGAGCTCTCGGTGACTGACGACTTTGAGATTAACTACTCGAACTCTCTCACAGGTCTTAATTCCGTGTTCAGTGCTCTTGCCGAATATGATCTTAAGGTGGGCGATGTGGCACTTATCGCCACGGTACACAATACTACGCCTTTGGCCTTGGATTTCGATGCCGAGTTCCGTGATGCCGATGGTCATAAGACCAAGGCTAAGTTGGTGCTTGACGAGGATACTCGTATCGCCGGCTCGAAGGATGGCGAGGAGGAGGCTGTGAGCACCATACGTTTGGGCCTTAACTTCGGTGAAGATGGTCTTGTATCTAATCTCGGAGAGGTGGATGCTGTGGCATTGTCGTTCTCGGCAGAGAGTGATGCCGATGGTCGTGTGGCGTTGAATGCCGAGCAGTATATCTCCACGACACTGCAGTTGGAGCTTGCCGGAGGTATAACCATAGACCTTGGAGGCTTGATGGATGATGAGAATGAGGAATTTTAGCGTTCGATAGCGATGAAAAAGATAATATATATATTAGTGCTTGTTGCCGGTATGTTTATGTCGGAGCATGCTACGGCACAGCTGCGTACATCATACTTTATGGAGGGCTCCTACTTCCGTACAGATCTTAACCCGGCCCTTGCCCCCACGCGAGGATACCTCTCCCTTCCCTTTATCGGCGGTATAGGCCTCAATATGCCTAATAACTTCCTTTCGGTAGATAACTTCGTCTATAAGAAGGGTGACGAACTGGTGACGGCGTTACATGGCTCGGTGTCATCCGATGAGTTCCTCGGCCGTCTGCCCGAGGTGTGCCGTCTTGGCATGAACCTCAATGCGCAGATTTTTGGTGTGGGCTTCCATGTAAAGCGCATGTACTGGAACTTTGGTGTTAAGTTGCGCTCGACGACCGATATCACGCTCTCGCGTGATGTCTTTAAGGTGTTGAAGACGTTTGGTAACGGTGTCTATGATTTGGGTAAGTCGGGCATTAACTCGAATAGCTATTTAGAAGCATATCTCGGCACATCGATTCCCATCGGTAAGCATGTAAATGTAGGTGTACGCTTGAAGGCGTTGGTTGGATTGTTGAATATCTCTACCGATATCGAGAAGATGCAGGCAACGGTGGGTAGTGAGAGTATCAATGCGCAGCTCAAGGGCGCGATACGTGCCAATACCTTTGTCATAGATCGTAGCAAGGTCACCCCGGGCGAGTTCAATATGGATTTTCTTACGACAGATTTGAACTACATGATAAACAACATCAAGAGCCTTGGCCTTGCTGTTGACCTCGGTGCCGAGGTGCGTCTGTTGAATGACCATCTAAAGATCTCGGCTGCGGTTACCGATCTCGGATTTATTAAGTGGCAGGCTAATACTACGTATCAGGCTGAGGCAAGCGCCAACTTCGAGTTTGAGGGTATGAATCTAACAACCGGTGAGGCTGATCTTGTAACCGACTTCTCGGTGTCAAATACCCAGCCTGTAGATAATGGATATACTACGATGGTTAATGCGTCGTTGAATGTCGGCGTGGAGTATAATTTCCTGCGTAACCATTTTGCCGTGGGCTTGCTCTCGCATACCGAGTTTTACAACACTTCGGCCTCTTCGGAGCTTACCGCCTCGTTTAATATACGTGCTACGAATTGGCTCTCGGCAACACTCAGCCACACCTTCTTAAGCCGTAATAAGCTTGGCGTCTTGGGCTTCGCACTCAATATCCACCCATCCGTAATAAATATCTTCCTCGGTGTCGATTACATAGGCCTAAAGATGGGTCGCTATGGCTCTATACCTGTGCCTATCAGCCAGAAATCGATAAACCTCTATGCCGGCGTGGGCTTTAACTTCGGCCGCCCCAAGTATGTCAGGGAGCAGGAGCGCGAGATGCGTATAGCGCACAAGGAGGCAAAGCTTGCCAAGAGGGCAAATAAGGTGGATAACGTAAAGAGGCAGTAGGCGATTACTACATAGAACTTTTTACAAGATGTTCTTTATAAGATATGGGGATATCCAAGAGTATTGGATATCCCCATATTTTATTGTGCGAGGTCGATTATTGGGGTGATGATGCAAAAAGTGGCGCTTTTTGCATCATTACCATTATTTGTGGTCATCGGCCCACGCCTCTATGTTGCGGGCTATGCACTCTATCAGGCGGTCTATAGCTTCGGCTGCCGACCATGCGTTGTGGGGCGATGCCAAGAGGCGATATCTATCCTTGATGTTGTATAGGGGTGACTCGCGCAACGGCTCCACCGAAAATACGTCGAGGGCAGCAGCTGCGATCCAGCCATTGTCTAACGCCTCGGCAAGGGCTACCTCGTCGATAATGCCACCGCGAGCGACATTGATGACCAAGGCCGAGGTTTTCATCTTTTGTAGCTCCTCACGACCTATAAGGCCACGTGTGCGCTCGTTGAGGGGTGAGTGTACAGAGAGTATGTCGCACCACTCGAGAAGCTCGGCGAGTTCCATTGCCTGATACTCCTCCTCGCGCCTTACGCCCGAGGTCGAGAAGTAGCGTACCTCGCAGCCAAAGGCTGTGGCAAGACGTGCTACCTCGCGACCGATATTTCCCATGCCGATGATACCCCAGCGCTTGCCTCTAATCTCGAATGTTAGACGGTCGTAGCAGAAGGCACGCTCTGCCTTCGCATAGCGACCATCGTGGAAATACTCATCGAAATAGACGACGTTACGCGCCAGGGCGAGCGCCGAGGCAAGAGTGGTCTCGGCAACAGATGTTGTCGAGTAGCCTACGGCATTTTTGACCTCAATGCCGAGTTCCTTGGCAGTCACCAAATCGACGTTATTCATACCCGTGGCGGCTATGCATATGAGCTTCAAGTTAGGTAGCTGACGCATCGCCTCGCCATCGATTACTACCTTGTTTGTAATGGCTATATCGGCATCACGCAGACGCTCCACGACCTCCTCCTTGCGGGTGAAGCTATATGACTTATACTCACCTTGTGAGGTTATTTTTTGCAGGTCACGGCCTGCAATGCTGTACTCATCCAAAAAGACTATTTTCTTCATATCTACTCTGTTTTAGTTTCGTTGTTAAATTCTCCTATAAGACCGCGCACCACGACCGAGGCGCAGCCTATACCAAATAACGCAGGAATGTAGGAGATGGTGCCTACGTTAGACTTTTTGTTCTGCTCTTCGCAGAGTATCATCGCGCCCTCGCGCACGGGCTCAGGTGAGAAGACGGCACTAAATCCTCGCTTGATGCCTATCTTATGCAGTCGCTTGCGTAGCATGTGTGCCAAGGGGCAGTGGTGCGTCTTCGAGATATCCTTTATCTCCATCAATGTGGGGTCGGTCTTGGCTCCTGCACCCATGGAGCTGACAAGTGGAATGCCACGGTCAAGAGCCCCCTTTATCAGAGCGAGTTTGGGTGAGAGCGTGTCTATGGCATCTACGACATAGTCGAACTTATCGCTGTCGAGCAGTGCGTCGGTCTCCGAGTCCTTGATAAAGCGATTTACGGTGGTGAGCCGGAGCTCGGGATTGATATCCTTTAGACGAGCAGATAGTACATCGCACTTCTCCATGCCTATGGTCGAGTGCAGGGCTACGAGCTGTCGATTGATATTGCTCTCCGAGACGCGGTCGGCGTCGGCAATAGTTATGCGGCCGACACCTGCGCGCACAATCATCTCGGCCGCGTATGCTCCAACGCCACCAACGCCAACGACCAAGACGTTGGCATTGCGCAGCATATCAAGCTTTTCGCTGCCTAAAAGCAACTCTGTTCGTTCAAGCCAATTTGTCATCTATCGAAATAGCTGTTTATAGTTTTTTTCAATCTGTTCAAGTAGTTCTTGAGGGGTTGTTCCCCTTATTTCGGCTACCATTCGGTACACCTCCTCGATGGCCGGCACCATGTCGTTGTCGGTTTCGCAAAAGAGATACTCCGCGGGCATCTGTCGCAACACCTCACGGCTCTTTGGTGAGCGTAGCGAACGAGCCCCAAAAGAGAGGTGGTAGCCGCGCGCGAAACACCTCTCGGCTTGCTGCGTGTTTCCTATAAACGAGTGAAACACAACGCCTTGTAATTTATAGCTGCGCAAGATGTTCATCATAGGCTCAAAGGCTTTGACGCAGTGCAACACTACGGGTTTTCCTGTTCGCTCTGCCCACGACAGATGTTCACGAAAAAGCCTCTCCTGTGCCTCGCGATTGACCTCTACGGCATAGTCTAATCCTGTCTCTCCGACAATATCGCACTCCTCAAAGAGGGGGATTGCAACAACCTCCTCCGCACTCCATGGATGTACTCCGGCCATGCGCGGCGATGCCACGTCGGGGCGCGGATGGTGGGTATGGATATCTATATATTGTCCGTGATCGCTCATCTCTTCGACTACAAAAGTAATAATTTATCGACCAAAATACAAATATTGGGTCGAAATGATTGGTCGTTTAGAAAAAAATCTGTATCTTCGTGCGCATTTATTTTTATATGATGAAATAGAGCGATATTCATTGTAATGACAATATACAAATAACACTATTAAATTAATCTAACAAACAGTTTTTTATGTCGAAAAACATTAAATTATGTAAGGGTCTCGACATCAAGCTGCAGGGTAAGGCCGAGGCTATCGTGGAGGATGCTCCCATGGCCAAGTCGTATGCTGTAAGTCCGCTTGATTATGAGAACATTACGCCCAAGCTGTTGGTTAAGGTAGGCGATGCTGTAGAGGCGGGTGATGCGTTGTTCTTTGACAAGAACAATCCACGTATCCTCTTCACTTCTCCCGTTAGCGGTGTGGTTTCTGCCATCAACCGTGGCGAGAAGCGCAAGCTTTTGAGCGTAGCCGTAGAGCCCGACCAGGAGCAGAAGGTTAAGGCGATTACATCGGTAGATGTCAATACTGCCGAGCGTAACGAGATTGTTGAGGTGTTGCTTGCGACGGGTCTTTGGACACGTATCGTTGAGCGTCCCTATGGTGTCATCGCCAACCCCGATGCTACGCCAAAGGCTATCTTCGTGTCGGCCTTCGATTCGGCACCTCTTGCTCCTGACTACAACTTCGTGTTGAAGGCAGAGAAGGAGAACATCGAGGCAGGTATGGCGGTTTTGGCACGCTTGACCAATGGTAAGGTGCACCTCTCGGCTCGTAAGGGCGACGAGGGCTTCATGGCAGAGGTTAAGGGTGTGGAGTACCACACATTCTCGGGTAAGCATCCTGTAGGTAATGTGGGTGTTCAGATTCACCACATCGACCGTATTGCCAAGGGCGATATCGTATGGACTGTAAACATTCAGGATGTTGCCATCATCGGACGCTTCTTCCGCACCGGTAAGTTCGACCTCTCGAAGGTTATCGCCGTAACCGGTAGCGAGGTGGAGAAGCCTATGTACAAGCGCATCATTGCAGGTGCTACGGTAGAGTCTGTCGTGGGTAAGGTTAAGGAGAATGTTCGTGTAATCTCTGGTAACGTGCTCACGGGTCGTGCTACGACGGCTGATGGTTACATCTCGGTAGATGCAAACTCTTTGACACTTATCCCCGAGGGTAATGTCTATGAGTTGCTCGGTTGGGCTATGCCTCGTTTCCACCGCTTCTCTGTATCGCGTGCATACTTCTCATGGCTCTGCCCCAAGAAGGAGTACAACCTGGATACCAACCTCAATGGCGGTGAGCGTCCTTTCGTGGTTACGGGTCTCTATGAGAAGTACTTGCCTATGGACATATATGTAGCATATCTGCTGAAGGCTTGCTTGGTTAAGGATCTCGATAAGATGGAGAACCTCGGTCTGTATGAGGTTTTGCCCGAGGATTTGGCTCTTTGCGAGTTTGTTGATCCCTCGAAGATTGAGATGCAGCAGATTTTGCGTGACGGTATTAACCTAATGATTAAGGAGAGCTAAACTATGGGATTGCGTAATTTGGTAGATAAGATTAAGCCCACCTTCTCTGAAGGCGGTAAGCTCAGTTTCTTGCACTCGACATTCGAGGGCTTCGAGACATTCCTTTTTGTTCCTAACACCACAACAAAGAAGGGTGCCCACATCCGCGACTGTAACGATATCAAGCGTGTGATGATTGTTGTTGTTTTGGCACTTATCCCTGCATTGTTGTTCGGTATGTATAACATCGGTTATCAGGCCGGCATTGAGGGTATCCTCCCCGCCTTCTGGTTTGGTTTCCTCAAGATGTTGCCCATGATTATCGTATCGTATGTTACGGGTTTGGCTATTGAGTTTGCATTTGCACAGAAGCGCAAGCATGAGATTAACGAGGGCTTCCTCGTATCAGGCTTGCTCATCCCCATGGTTATGCCTATTACCATACCTTTGTGGATTGTGGCTCTCTCGACAGCTTTTGCCGTAATCATCGGTAAGGAGGTATTCGGTGGTACAGGTATGAACGTCTTCAACCCTGCGTTGTTGGCACGTGCTTTTGCCTTCTTTGCCTACACTCCTCAGATGTCTGGTGAGGCTGTATGGTATGCCGACTCTAAGACCGGAGCTACGGCTTTGGAGCAGCTTGCCACAACTGGCGATATGCAGTGGAGCGCAATGGATGCCTTCATTGGTTTGATTCCTGGCTCTGTGGGCGAGACATCGACTGCTGCTATCTTGATTGGTGCCGCCATCTTGCTCTTCACGGGAGTTGCTTCATGGCGTATCATGTTGTCGGTATTTGTTGGTGGCTTGGCCTTCGGTTACTTGTTCGATGCTGTGGGCATGACCGAGTTCCCTGCATACTATCACTTGTTGGTTGGTGGTTTTGCCTTCGGTGCCGTGTTTATGGCTACAGACCCTGTTACTTCGGCACAGACCAATACAGGTAAGTGGATTTATGGTTTCATGGTAGGTGCTCTTGCAGTACTTATCCGTGTCGTAAACCCTGCATATCCCGAGGGTATGATGCTTTCAATCCTCTTTATGAATGCACTTGCTCCGCTTATCGACTACTTCGTCGTAGAGCGTAACATAGCGCGTCGTAAGAAGCTAATTAAGAATGTAAAATAAGCGAGGAACTATGGCAATTAATAAGAATTCAAATCTTTATATTATCACCTATACCGTTGTAATGGTGGTAATCGTAGGTGCTTTGCTCGCCTTTTTGGCAACCTCGCTTAAGGATGAGCAGGCGGCTAATGTTCTTAACGAGCAGAAGGTATCTATCATGAAGGCCTTCGGCGAGGCTGATGCTTCGTTCGACGAGGTTGTGACTATGGGCCGTTTGATAGCTGGCGAGTTCGTGGCAGTTGAGGAGGCTGACGTAC
>JAZNFC010000006.1:0-25600 GCA_045588935.1 Alistipes sp.
GTGAATGCCATTGCAGCTACTGCAACAAGCATCAAATTCTTAAACAAATTTTTCATAGTTGCAATAGTTTTTTTAGAACTCCTCATCATAGAGGTTCTCTGCAGCCTCCTCGATAGTCGAGAAGCCTGAAACATTGAAGCCGCACTCAACCATTGTTGAGAGGAGCTCCAGCTCGGGAGCTGTGTAAATGTTCTTCTTCATTATGTTGGGTTATTTTACTTTAAATATCTCTTATTTTAATATTCCGTAGATTTGATAAATAGTTTGAAGAATAAATACTTAAAGTTGTTGTAAAGAGAGTGTGGTAATGATTTGAAAATAGTGCGAATTTCTGCGGTTTGCGGTAGTAATACTCTCAAATAACTCTTGTACGACAAAGGTATAATAAATTATTTGAATACCTTTATTATACCAATGTTTTTATCATTGGCTTAAACTTTCAAGCTCTCCTTATCAAGCAGGAACTCATAGATGTTCATAAATACGACTCCGTTTTCGTCTTGGTATGCGTAATTGCGTGTCTGCTCGATGATACTCTACACATCTCTAAAAATATCACAGTTATGGCCATCATGTAGTATCTTAATTTCTTGCTTCATAGTGCCTTGGACACTGCTTCGATACTGCCTCGACATAAAATTAGCCCGAATGGGCTGTACTTGTGCGTACTGCTCATTCGGGCTAATGATTGAGAGGCCGAAGATGCCTCTTTATAGCGCCAATTATTTGAGGACACCAAGTGCCTTGCCGACCTTCACGAATGCCTCTACACAACGGTCAAGCTGCTCTGTTGTGTGGCCTGCAGATACCTGTACACGGATACGTGCCTGTCCCTTGGGTACTACGGGGTAGTAGAATCCTGTTACGAATACACCCTCCTTTTGCAACTCTGCAGCGAAGTCTTGTGAGAGCTTTGCATCGTAGAGCATCACGGCACAGATAGCCGACTGCGTAGGCTTAATGTCGAAGCCTGCAGCTACCATCTTTGAGCGGAAGTGCTCGACATTTGCTACGAGCTGATCGTGGAGCTTATCGCTCTCCTCGAGCATCTTGAACATCTCAATGCTTGCACCTACAACGGCAGGGGGCAATGAGTTAGAGAAGAGGTAGGGGCGTGAACGCTGACGGAGCATGTCGATAATCTCCTTGCGACCTGTAGTGAAACCACCTACAGCACCACCAAAGGCCTTGCCGAGGGTACCTGTGAGGATATCTACCTTACCGCGGAGGTCGTAGAGCTCGGTGATACCGCGACCGGTCTTGCCGAGAACACCTGCCGAATGACACTCGTCAACCATCACAAGAGCATCGTACTTCTCTGCGAGCTCACAAATCTTGTCCAGAGGTGCAGCGTTACCATCCATTGAGAATACGCCATCGGTAACGATGATGCGGAAACGCTGTGCCTGTGCCTGCTTCAAGCACTCCTCAAGCTCTGCCATGTCGGCATTAGCATAGCGGTAGCGCTGTGCCTTGCAGAGACGTACGCCGTCGATGATTGACGCGTGGTTGAGAGCATCCGAGATGATCGCATCCTCGGCAGTGAAGAGGGGCTCGAACACGCCGCCATTGGCGTCGAAACATGCCGCATAGAGGATTGTATCCTCTGTGCCGAAGTAGTCGGCGATAGCCTTCTCCAACTCCTTGTGCATATCCTGGCAACCGCAGATGAAGCGAACAGATGACATTCCAAAGCCACGCTCATCCATGGCGCGCTTTGCTGCGTCGATAAGGCGCTGGTTGTCAGAAAGACCGAGGTAGTTGTTTGCGCAGAAGTTCAATACGGGGCGATTAGCCACGTCTATCTCTGCACGCTGGGGCGACTCGATGATGCGCTCTGTTTTGTACAAGCCGGCAGCCTTAATCTCGGCCAGCTCATTCTGCAAGTGCTGCTGAAATTTTCCGTACATTGTAGTTAGATTTTAAAGTTATGTTTTACAATAGTATCTCTTTCTTTATGTTCATCTTGGAATGATGACGCAGGGGTTATGTCTGCAACCAACCACAAAGGTACTATTTTTTCTTGCGAAAATCAAATAACCGAGAGAATATTTTATGTAAATCTTTTCGTTGCGGTTTTTTGATAGTATGCCAAAATTTTATATCTTTGCGCCATTATATATATGTATAGGAGATATTAACTAAAAAATTATACTATTATGGGACGAGCATTTGAGTATCGCAAGGCGAGAAAGATGAAGCGCTGGGGACACATGGCGCGAGTATTTACGAAGATTGGTAAAGAGATTGAGATGGCCGTGAAGGCTTCGGGTCCCGATCCCGCCTCGAACCTCCGTTTGCGTCTTCTTATGCAGAATGCCAAGGCCGAGAATATGCCCAAGGAGAATGTTGAGCGTGCTATTAAGCGAGCTACGGACAAGGACTCTGCAGATTATAAGGAGATGATATATGAGGGTTACGGCCCTCATGGTATCGCTGTGTTGGTTGAGACGGCTACGGATAACACAAACCGCACGGTGGCTTCAGTACGTATGTACTTCAACAAATATGGCGGTACGCTTGGCACATCGGGCTCTGTGGGCTTTATGTTCGAGCATAAATGTGTATTTAAGTTTAAGCCCACGGCAGGTGCCGATCTCGAGGAGATGGAACTTGAGATGATTGACTTTGGCGTTGATGAGTTCTATGCCGAGGAGGGTGAGGTTACGGTATATGCAAGCTACGAGTCATTCGGACAGATTCAGACTTGGATTGAAGAGAAGGGCTTTGAGTTGGTATCGGGTGAGGCTGTACGCATCCCGACCGATACGAAGGAGCTTACTCCCGAGCAGCGCGAGGCTGTGAATAAGCTTATCGAGCACCTTGAGGAGGATGACGATGTGACAAACGTATATACAACTATGGCCGAGTCGGAGGATGACGACGAGGAGTAACCGATTAGTAACCAGTAATCAATAATTGGAAATGAAGAAATTTAACGAATATAAGGGTCTTGACTTGGCGGGCGTTGCTGACGAAATGTTGGCGACATGGACCAAGGAGGATACCTTCCATCAGAGCATCACTACGCGTGAGGGTCATCCCACGTTTGTATTCTATGAGGGACCTCCATCGGCTAATGGCACTCCGGGTATTCACCACGTTATGGCGCGCACCATCAAGGATGTGTTCTGCCGCTTTAAGACGCAGCAGGGTTATCTTGTGCACCGTAAGGCGGGCTGGGATACACATGGTCTGCCCGTGGAGCTTGGTGTGGAGAAGAAGATGGGTATCACCAAGGAGGATATAGGTAAGAAGATCTCGATTGAGGATTATAACAAGGCATGCCGTGAGGCGGTCATGGAGTTTACCGACATCTGGGAGGACCTGACACATAAGATGGGTTATTGGGTGAATATGGATGACCCCTATATCACCTACGATAACAAGTTTATCGAGACCTTGTGGTGGTTGCTCAAGCAGCTCTACGAGAAGAACCTTCTCTATAAGGGCTATACTATTCAGCCCTACTCGCCCGCTGCAGGTACGGGTCTTTCGACACATGAGCTTAACCAGCCCGGTTGTTACCGCGATGTTAAGGATACCACTTGTACGGCGCAGTTCCGCATCCTTGAGCCCAAGGCGGAGATGGAGGGCTGGGGTACCCCCGTCTTCTTGGCATGGACGACAACGCCTTGGACGCTGCCTTCGAATACGGCGCTCTGCTTAGGCCCGAAGTATGACTATGTGGCTGTACGCTCGTATAACCCCTATACCTCGGAGAAGATTACGGCCGTTGTTGCAGAGCCTCTGCTCTACTCGATCTTCAATAAGAAGGCCGAGGAACTTAAGCTTGAGGAGTACAAGGCTGGCGATAAGCTCATTCCTTTTGAGGTTGTTGGCCGTTGGAAGGGTACCGAGCTGGAGGGCATGCGCTATGAGCAGCTTCTGCCCTGGGTTAAGCCCGTTGAGGCTGATGAGCAGGGTAACTGGAGAGAGGCATCGGCGAAGGCCTTTCGTGTAATTCTTGGTGATTATGTTACGGTGGAGGATGGTACGGGTATCGTACATATAGCGCCTACGTTTGGTGCTGATGATGCCTTCGTGGCACGTCAGGCAGGCATTCCCTCGCTCTTTATGATTAACAAGCGTGGCGAGACACGTCCTATGGTTGATTTTACGGGTAAGTTCTACCTTATGGAGGAGCTCGATGAGAAGTTTGCCAAGGAGTGTGTTGACGACTCTTATAAGGAGTATGAGGGTCGCTTTGTGAAGAACGCCTACGACCCGCAGTTTACCGTGGATGGCCGTTACGATGAGAAGGCTGCTGCGGCTGCCGAGAACCTCGATATCTACATCTCTATTAAGCTCAAGGAGTCGAACAAGGTGTTCAAGATTGAGAAGCATACGCATAACTATCCTCACTGCTGGCGTACGGATAAGCCTGTGTTGTACTACCCCTTGGACTCATGGTTCATTCGTACTACGGCGCTCCGTGAGCGTATGATGGAGCTCAATAAGACTATCTATTGGAAGCCCGAATCTACAGGTACGGGTCGCTTTGGTAAGTGGTTGGAGAATATCAACGACTGGAACCTCTCTCGTTCACGTTTCTGGGGTACGCCGCTGCCTATCTGGGCTACGGAGGATCGCTCGGAACTCAAGTGCATAGGTTCTATTGAGGAGCTTATTGCCGAGATTGAGAAGGCTGTGGCGGCCGGCGTGATGTCCGAGAATCCCTATAAGAGCTTCAAGGTGGGCGATATGTCGAGGGAGAACTACTCGACAGAGAATATCGACCTGCACCGTCCCTATGTAGATAACATCGTGCTTGTGTCGTCGAAGGGTGAGCCTATGCGTCGTGAGCCCGATCTCATCGACGTGTGGTTTGACTCTGGTGCTATGCCCTATGCACAGGTACACTACCCCTTTGAGAATAAGGAGGGCTTTGACCAGATATATCCCGCCGACTTCATTGCCGAGGGCGTGGATCAGACACGTGGCTGGTTCTATACGCTCCATGCTATTGCTACGATGTTGTTCGACTCTGTAGCCTTCAAGAATATCATCTCGAATGGCTTGGTGCTTGATAAGAATGGTAACAAGATGTCGAAGCGTTTGGGTAATGCCGTAGATCCCTTCGAGGTGTTGAAGAAGTATGGTGCCGATGCTACACGTTGGTATATGATATCTAACTCGCAGCCTTGGGATAATCTTAAGTTCGACGTTGATGGTGTGGATGAGTGTCGTCGTAAGTTCTTCGGTACGCTCTACAATACCTACTCGTTCTTCGCACTCTATGCCAATATAGATGGTTTTACGGGTCAGGAGGCCGAGGTTCCCGTGGAGAAGCGCCCCGAGATTGATCGTTGGATACTCTCGGAGCTCAACACTTTGATTAAGGATGTTACGAAGTCGCTCGAGGAGTACGATCCCACGCCTGCGGCACGTCGTATTGACCAGTTTGTTGGTGAGAATCTCTCGAATTGGTATGTACGCCTAAACCGTAAACGCTTCTGGGGTGGCTCGATGACCGAGGATAAGCTTGCAGCATATCAGACGCTCTACACCTGCTTGGAGAGTGTTGCACTGCTTGCAGCACCTATCGCTCCCTTCATCACCGACCGCATCTTCCGCGACCTTAATGCGACAAGTGGTCGTCACAGTGAGTCGAGCGTTCATCTTGCCAAGTATCCCATATGCGATGAGAGCCTTATCAATCGGGAGCTTGAGGAGATGATGTCGCTGGCACAGCGTGCTTCATCTATGGTCTTGGCGCTACGTCGTAAGGTGAACATCAAGGTACGTCAGCCTCTGCAGAAGATTATCATCCCCGTCTTGGATAAGGATATGGCACGTCACATTGAGGCTGTGCGTCAGCTTATCATGGGAGAGGTGAATGTCAAGGATATAGAGCTTATAGCCGATACTACGGGCATCATCACCAAGCGCATCAAGCCTAACTTTAAGACGCTGGGCTCCAAGTGCGGTAAGTATATGAAGCAGGTGGCAGCGCTTGTTGCCTCATTCACGCAGGAGCAGATAGCTGCTGTGGAGAGCAATCCCGAGACGGTGCTCACAGTTGATGGCGTTGAGTTTGTAACTACAGCTGCCGACTTCGAGATTACCTCGGAGGATATGCCGGGCTGGCTTGTGGCATCGGAGGGTAAGCTCACCGTAGCTCTCGATATCACTATCACCGAGGAGTTGCGTCGTGAGGGTACTGCCCGTGAGCTTGTAAACCGCATACAGAATATCCGTAAGGAGTCAGGCTTCGAGGTTACGGATAAGATTCGTGTGGAGATTGAGGCTAACGAGCTTACGACCATGGCCGTGGAGAGCTTTGCCGAGTATATCGCGCAGCAGACCCTTGCTCTGGAGGTGAAGGCTGTAGCCGAGCCCGCAGGAGATAATGTCGTTGTGAGCGATCTCGATGAGGCACCCCTTAAGATTGCCGTATCGCGCGCCTAAATAGTGTAAACTAAATAAGGAGGGTGTGGCTACCGGAGTGGTGGCCACACCTTGTATTATATATATATATATATGTATAGTCTTCAGCGAGGAATTTCAGCCTTTTTATTAAAAATATTTGCATATTTCATAATTTTTGCTTAATTTCGCTTATTAAAGATGTATAACCGTACTAAAACTCTACGATTATGGCAGAGGAGAAGACCCGTTACAATGACGCCGAACTGGAAGAGTTCCGCATCTTGATAGAGCAGAAGTTAGCTGCGGCACGTGCCGAGTATAATATGTTGCGTACAGCGACAAGCAACGAAAACGACACAGAGGATTCATCCCCCACCTTTAAGGTTATGGAGGAGGGTGCGACAACGCTCTCGCGTGAGGAGTATGGTAATTTGGCGCAGCGTCAGGCCAAGTTTATTCGCAACCTCGAGATGGCGCTTATACGTATCAAGAATAAGACTTATGGTATTTGCAAGACCACAGGTAAGTTGATACCTCGTGAACGTTTGTTGCGTGTGCCTCATGCAACGGAGTGTATTGAAGCGAAGACTGCTCGCAAGTAGTTTGTTGTGATAGAGGCGCTACTTCGGTGTCTCAATCCAAATAGCAAGTAGGGGCTGTCTAATAGGTCTGATTTTTACGATTTCACCCCCGTCAGAAGTATATCTGGCGGGGGTGATTGTCATTTTTTGAGGATTTGTTATACAGCCTCTATTTGCTATTTCTCTTTAAGGATAATTAAAGATTATTAATGATTTTTGCACAGCAAAAACAACTTTAGCACTCCTTTCTCCTTTTACAACTTGATGCCATAGGCCAAGTCACCAGCATCACCAATGCCTGGTACAATATAGGATTTCGATGTGAGCTCCTCATCTACGGCAGCGCACCACAATGTGCACTTTTGAGGGTTGGTGTGTTTCAACACATAGTCAACACCCTGCTCCGAGGCGAAGGCTGCAGCAAAGTGTGTATGGTCAGGTTCTCCTGCACGACGTATCAAAGCATCATAGACCAGCATCAGTGATGTGCCCGTTGACAACATCGGATCCACAAGTATCAAAGTCTTGCCTGCGAGTGATGATGTCGATACATACTCCACATCTACGATGAAGCTGCCATCAGGACGGCTCTTGCGGTAGGCCGATACAAAGCCACTCTCGGCATCGTCGAAGTAGTTGAGGAAGCCCTGATGGAAGGGTAGGCCGGCGCGTAATATTGTGGCGATAACCACCTTGTCATCTATCTCCTCCACGGCAGCAATGCCTAAAGGAGTCTCGACCATGCGCTGTTTATATGATAACCTCTGCGAGATTTCATAGGCCATAATCTCGCCCACGCGCTCCATATTACGGCGGAAGCGCATAGAGTCACTCTGTATATGCTTGTCGCGCATCTGTGCGATAAACTTGTTGAGGATAGAGTTCTTCTTATTTAATATATGTACCATACGCCATGATTTAGTATAGGAAGTTATTGAATGGGTAGCGGCCGTCATGTATCTCACGTACCATGCCATATAGATCCATGCGCAGCTTATCGACGCCTGTCTTGTCGAGGGCCGAGATGAATATACATGGTGTGTTAGCCTTGGCTATCCAACTATTCTTCAAGTCGTCCAGCGACATATTCTCCTTCGTTGCAGGTGTGAGGTCATCTTCCTCCTTCGGAGTATAGGTATAGGCATCAATCTTATTGAAGATAAGGAATGTCGGTTTATCTCCTGCGCCTATATCTGCGAGGGTCTGCTTCACCACGGCAATCTGATCCTCGAATCCGGGGTGTGATATATCCACAACATGAAGCAATAAGTCTGCCTCACGCACCTCGTCGAGCGTAGATTTGAAGGACTCGATAAGCTCTGTGGGGAGCTTGCGAATAAAACCGACCGTATCGGACATGAGGAACGGAAGGTTGTCGAAGACCACCTTGCGCACCGTGGTGTCGAGTGTCGCGAAGAGCTTATTCTCGGCAAAAACCTCGCTCTTCGATAGCAGGTTCATAAGTGTTGACTTGCCCACGTTGGTGTAGCCTACAAGAGCTACGCGCACCATCTGTCCACGATTGGAGCGCTGTACGGCCATCTGGCGGTCAATCTTCTTGAGATCCTCCTTAAGCTTCGAGATGCGGTTGCGCACGATACGGCGGTCGGTCTCAATCTCGCGCTCACCGGCACCACCACGTGTTCCCGTGCCGCCACGCTGACGCTCAAGGTGTGTCCACAGGCCGGCCAGGCGCGGAAGCATATACTCGTTCTGCGCAAGCTCAACCTGCGTCTTGGCATAGGCTGTCTGTGCGCGCGACATAAAGATGTCGAGGATAAGGCGCGTGCGATCCATAACACGACAAGGCATGGCCTGCTCAATGTTGCGTGTCTGTGCCGGTGAGAGCTCATCATCAAAGATAGCAACATCTATCTCCTGCTCCTTGCACCACTCGGCAATCTCTTGTAACTTGCCCGGGCCCACGTATATCTTCGATAGTGGCTGTGGCAGACGTTGCGTGAAGCGTTTTACGCTCTTGATGTTTGCTGTTTCGGCCAGAAACTCCAGCTCATCAAGGTACTCCTCTGCCGTGGCCGGATTTTGACTATCGCGTATTACGGCCACAAGCACAGCACGTATATCGCGCTCCTCAACCGTGGGCTGTGGATCTTCACGTCGCTTTTTTATGCTTACCTTCTCCTCTTTCATCTACTATATATAGTATTGTATAGTTCTAAAAAAGAACCTGCCTAACAAGGTTCTTACGTCATCTGTCGTGTCCGTAAAATGCTCATTTATCTCTAATAAACTTTGCCTTTACACTCTGCGAGCAGCCACAAAACAACTCTTGTTATACAAATTCTTACAAAATTCGGGGGCGCCCAAGACTTGTTGGACACCCCCGAATATGAGTGTGCGCCGGTGGTTAGTTCTGAATCTTGAACGATACGGGCAGTGTGAACGATACCTTCACGGGCTTACCACGCTGTTTACCGGGCTTCCAACCATTCTTCATCTCGTTAGCCTTCTTCAATACCTCGATAGTGGCATCGGCCAAAGTCTTATCGGGCGACTGAAGAATCTTGAAGTTGGTCATCTTACCATCCGAGCCTACAACAAACTGAATAACCACGTTACCCTGAATGCCGTTCTCCAATGCAATCTGGGGATACTTAACATTCTGCTGTACCCATGTGCGGAACTCCGCAAGGCCACCACCGCGGAACTTGGGCATCTCCTCTACAGTTACGAAGATCTCCTCCTCCTCGATCTCCTCCTCCTTCTCCTCGATTACGAACTCGAAATCATCGAACTCGTCAGCATCATCGGTGAAGACAAGATTAGTCTCAATCTTCTGATCATTAGATACGATGTTGAGTACGTCGGTAACAACCTGTGCCTGTGCCTTCTGCTGCTCGGGAGGCGTCTCGGGCTGATCCTGGCGTGTCTGGTCAATCTGCTCCATTTCGGTAGTCTCACGCTTAGGTGGCTTGTACTCTCCAGCCTTGGGCTCCGACTTAATAGAAAAGGCAAGACCTGTCAGGCCAAGTGTGATGACGAGGCCGATGAGCAGGAAAACCGTTCTTTTATTTTGAAGATCGGCTTTAGGTGATTTTTTAATCTCCATTTATACTTAATTTTTTTAGTTTTAGTAACTTGACCATGATGCTCTACATATACAGAGCACAGTACACTATGCAAAGATAGGTATAATTTTTTTAAAAAAGTAACATCCTGTCGAAAAAATATCTATTTTTTACTATTTTTGTAGTCGGTAAACCATGATAACGGGATGATAGAGCCGCGTAAGATGACACTTTATGGCGCCTCACTCGGGGAGTTATCCTCTCTGTGTGAGCAGTTGGAGTTGCCGCGATTTGCCTCGAAGCAGATTGCGCGATGGCTCTATGCGCGCTTTGTCACCACCATAGACGATATGACCGACCTCTCGAAGGTTGCTCGCGAGCGACTTAAGGAGCGTTGCGAACTCGGCTTATCGGTGCCGTTGAAGGTTTCGGTGTCGAGTGACGGCACGAAGAAGTATCTCTTCCGCACGGCACATGGTGAGTATATCGAATCGGCGCTTATTCCCGATGGGGAGCGCATGACACTCTGCGTATCATCGCAGGCGGGGTGTAAGATGGGATGTAAGTTCTGTGCTACGGGGCGTATGGGCTTCAGGCATCACCTCTCTGCCGCGGAGATTATCAACCAGGTGATATCCATTCCCGAGCGTGATAAGCTTACCAATCTCGTGTTTATGGGCATGGGTGAGCCGTTGGATAATATTGACAATGTGTTGCGCGCACTAGATATTCTGACGCAGAATTGGGGCATGGCCTGGTCGCCTACACGCATAACGGTATCTACGGCGGGTGTAGCCAGAACGCTTCCTCGATTGCTCGATGAGTCGAAGGCGCATATTGCCGTGTCGCTGCATAACCCCTTCCCCGAGGAGCGTAGAGAGATTATGCCCATAGAGAATAGCTACTCGATACGCGAGGTGTGCGATATACTGCGACGTTACGATTTTACGCATCAGCGACGCGTATCCTTCGAATATATTGTGTTACAGGGTATGAATTGCTCAACACGGCATATCAAGGAGTTATCGCGACTGCTTGACGGTATAAAGTGTCGTATTAACCTTATCCGGTTTCATAAGATTCCCGACTCTCCCTTCTTCTCTCCGCCTCTGGAGCAGATTATCGAGTTTCGCGATACCTTGACTCGACGTGGCATACAGACTACGCTTCGAGCATCGCGTGGTGAGGATATAGAGGCAGCATGCGGATTGCTTTCAACGGCCGAAAAGGTACATGAGTAAATGAAGAGACTGGTTGTGATATTGACCCTGATAATTTGGGGTTTTGGTTTTACCTACGCTCGCGAGCACAGTGTGCTTGTGAGCTGTGGCGATAATTACATCGTTCTCGACTGGAGCTCTGGCATGTTGCAGTGGTCTGCATACCATGGCGATATGGAGGTCGTTGCGCCTTCGCATATCTCTATGACTACCTCGCGAGGTACATGGGGTATTGACGTCAAGGCTGCAGAGATTGAGTATCGTAGCGTAGATAGAGTTCTCAACTCTCGCCTGATGCCTATGGCGAAGATAGAGGAGTGTTATAATGCTGCTATTGTCGTGTTTGGAGAGTTTGCCGTGGAGCTGCGCGCCTATGATAGCGGTGTCGCTTATCGTTTTATCTCGATGGCGGAGGGCCGCTATGTTGTGGTTGACGAGGTTGCCGAGTTTGCGTTTGCCGAGGAGGATATGGCATGGCTGCCCTATGTGAACTTTAAGCCGGATGCTACGTCGGACTATGATACGCAGTATTACACTTCGTTTGAGAATGTATATTGCCATGTTGCACTGCGCGATATTGATTGGCGTAGGCTGATGTTTACCCCGGCGGTGGTGTGTCGTGATGGTTTGAGATGTTGCATCATGGAGTCGGATGTTGAGGCGTACCCCGGCATGTTCCTCTCTAATCGTAATCAAGATGGAGTACTCGATACGGAGTTTGCTCCGATGCCCGATATTGTGGAGCAGGGTGATTACAATATGTTGCAGGGTGTTGTTAAGTCGCGCAAGGAGTATATCGCCGAGTGTGATGGAGTGCGTACCTTTCCTTGGCGCATTGTTGCTATTGCCGAGGAGGAGGCCGAGCTGGTGGAGAATAACCTTGTGTGGTTGCTGGCTTCGGAGTGTCGCATAGAGGATACATCGTGGATTAAGCCCGGCAAGGTGGCCTGGGAGTGGTGGAATGACTGGGGCTTGGAGGGTGTAGATTTTAAGCCCGGCATCAATACCGCGACATACAAATACTATATCGACTTTGCGTCGCACTACGGTGTCGAGTATGTTATCCTCGACGAGGGTTGGGCTGTCACGGGTGAGGCTGACCTTATGCAGGTTGTTCCCGAGATAGACCTCGAGGAGATAGTCGCCTATGCCGATGAGCGAGGAGTGGGTATCATTCTTTGGGCGGGCTATTGGGCTCTGCAACGCGATATCGAGGGACTCTGCAAGCACTTTGCAGAGATGGGCGTTAAGGGCTTCAAGGTCGATTTTCTGGATCGTGATGATGCCGATATGGTCCACTTCGTATATGAGCTTGCCGGGATAGCTGCAAAATATAGGTTGTTGGTAGATTACCATGGCGTGTATAAGCCGACGGGATTAAATCGCACCTATCCAAATGCCATTAGTTTTGAGGGCGTACATGGTCTGGAGACTATGAAGTGGCTGGGCGGGGAGCACGACCAGATAACCTACGATGTTATGATACCCTTTATTCGCGGTGTTGCAGGCCCTATGGACTATACGCCCGGAGCGATGCGCAATGCACCACGTGTGGAGTATCGCGCCGACTACTCGCGCCCTATGAGTCAGGGTACGAGATGTCATCAGCTGGCGATGTATGTTGTCTATATCTCTCCCCTTGCGATGCTTTGTGATTCGCCTACGGAGTATGAGAAGGAGCCTGATTATACACGATTTATAGCCGAGATACCTACGGTGTGGAGCTATAGCGAGTGTATGGAGGGAGAGATAGGTAAGTATGCCGTTGTGAAGCGCATGGCGGAGGATGGCACGTTCTATCTTGCCGGACTCAATGGCAATGAACGACGTATGATAGATATAACGCTGCCCGAGGGAGCTACGGATATCGAGATTTATCGAGATAATATCGATGAGGGTGGGTATATCCACGAGTGTGGCACCTGTGATTTGAGTGCAATATGTATGGAGGAAGGTGGAGGCTTTGTCGTAAAGTATAGAGTTGATATAGCAAGATAATTATGAAGCGACTTGTATTAACGCTGTTGGCGATTGTGACAACATATATGACGTTATCTGCCGAGGAGCCGATAAGGTGGGTCGATCCATTTATTGGTACGGCAGATTATTCGGCTACGCATCCTGGAGCTGTCGTGCCTCACGGTATGATGGCGGCAGTGCCCTTCAATGTTACGGGCTCGGAGCTTAACCGCTATGATAAGGATATGCGTTGGTGGAGCACACCTTATGATATACGTAATAAATATAGTGTGGGCTTTGCTCATGGTGCTTTGAGTGGTGTTGGCTGTCCCGAGCTGGGAGCCATAATCACTATGGCGACGACGGGTGAGGTTATGCCCGATAGATATGACCATGGTTCGGTATATAGTGCGGAGCATGCCGAGGCGGGGTACTATACGGCGACGTACGATAAGTATGCCGTGCGTGCCGAGGCTACGGCTACGGAGCGCGCCTCTATTGAGCGTTACACCTTCCTTGAGGGGGGTGAGGCCAATATTCTCGTAGATTTGGGTACTGCGTTATCGAACGAGTCGGGAGCGTTGTTGCGCCGTGTGAGTGATACGGAGGTTGAGGGTATGCGACTATTGGGTACCTTCTGTTATACCAATCAGGCGGTCTTCCCTATCTACTTCGTTGTGCGTGTATCTCGTGCTGCCAAGGCCACCGGTTATTGGAAGCTTCAGCCCGAGATGACAGGTATCGAGGCGCAGTGGTCGGGCGATAGTGGCGAGTATAAGCTCTACAAGAGCTATTCGCGCGAGATGATGGGTAATGACATAGGCTTCTACTTCTCGTTGGGCGAGGTTGAGGCGGGCGAGCAGGTAGAGGTCAAGGTTGGCATCTCCTATACTTCGATTGAGAATGCGCGTCGTAACCTCGATGCAGAGGTGGGAGCACGCTCCTTTGATGAGGTACATGAGTTGGCACGCTCGAAGTGGAACGAGGCGTTGGGGCGTATCCGCATAGAGGGTGGCACGGAGGAGGAGCGCACGATATTCTATACGGCACTGTATCATACTTTGTTGCACCCCAACCTTGTGAGCGATGTCAATGGTGATTATCCGCGCATGGAGAGTGGTGATACGGCCTCTGCTACAGATTATGAGAGATATACGGTATTCTCGTTGTGGGATACCTATCGTAATGTACATCAGCTGCTTACGCTTGTCTATCCCGAGCGTCAGCTTGATATGATACGCTCGATGGTTGATATGTCGAGGGAGTGGGGATGGTTGCCACGCTGGGAACTCTACGGTCGAGAGACCTTCACTATGGAGGGCGATCCCGCGATACCTGTTATTGTGGATAGCTACATGAAGGGCTTGCGCGACTTCGATGTGGAGGCCGCCTATGAGGCGATGAAGCGTTCGGCTACGACCGAGGGAGAGAGTAATACCATGCGTCCCGACATAGACCCCTATATCGAGCGGGGATATATCCCTGTAGGGTGGTTTGCCGCAGATATGTCGGGTGATAACTCCGTGTCGCATGCGTTGGAGTACTATGTGGCAGATAATGCCCTGGCTGCCTTTGCTCGCGAAATGGGAGATGTGGCATTCGCCGAGGAGTTGGAGCGTCGAGCTGCGAGGTGGCGTAACTACTACTCCGAGGAGGTGGGTGCTATGCGACCACGCGATATGGAGGGCAATTTTATTACACCCTTCGACCCTACGGCAGGTGCCAACTTCTCGAATACGGTGGGCTTTCATGAGGGTAGCTCGTGGAACTATACCTTCTTTGTGCCTCACGATGTCGAGGGCTTAATGAAGGTTATGGGTGGTAAGCGTAACTTCGTAAACAAGCTATGGAGCATCTTCGAGGATGGATATTATGATCCGACAAATGAACCCGATATAGCCTATCCTTATCTCTTTAGCCGTGTAAAGGGAGAGGAGTGGCGTACGCAACATCTTGTAAAGCAGCTTCTTGAGGAGAACTATTCGACATTGCCTGACGGCTTGCCTGGTAATGATGATACGGGCACGATGTCGGCATGGGCACTCTTCTCGATGATGGGTCTCTATCCTGATTGTCCGGGCATGCCCTACTATACGCTTACTACGCCGTGTTTCGAACGTGTGGAGATAGATACACCGCAGGGTGTGGTTACCATAACCACAGAGGGCGAGGGTGACTATATCGAGAGTGTGAAGCTGGGCAATAAGCACCTGTGCCACTATCGTTTGTCGCACGATGAATTAGTGAAGGCCAAGAACTTGACGCTGAAATTAAAACTAAAACCTTAACTATATGAAAATCGGAAGAATTATGCTTGTCGCATTGGCGGCTGTGTTGGCTGTCGGCTGCGCTATGAATGAGACTGTTGATTATGCAGCGAAGGTAAATCCAAAGATTGGCTCTGGTGGCCATGGACACGTATTTGTAGGTGCTAATGTGCCCTTTGGCCTTACGCAGGTAGGCCCTACGAGCATCACACAGGAGTGGGATTGGTGCTCGGGCTATCACGACTCGGAGAATAGCGTTATCGGCTTCTCGCACACACATCTCTCGGGTACGGGTTGTGGCGGCTTGTTCGATGTTACGCTTATGCCCGTTGTTGGCGAGGTGGAGTATGGCCGTGGTCGTCTTGGAGACTACTCTACGGGCTTTTGGTCGGAGGCTGACAGAACAAAGGAGGTTGTTGAGCCTGGTTACTACTCAGTGCCTCTTACACGCTATGATATCGTTGCCGAGATGACGGCTACGGAGCGCGGAGGTCTGCATCGCTATACCTTCCCGGCCAGTGAGGAGTCTGCCATTATTCTTGACTTGGTGCATGGTGGATGCTTCGATCGCCCCGAGGATTTGTATGCCGAGGCCGATGGCGATTGTCGCGTTATCGGTCATCGTCATAGCTGGGGCTGGGCAAACAACCAGAAGGTTTACTTCGTTATCGAGTTCTCGAAGCCCTTTGAGAAGTTCGAGCCCATTGACGAGTATGGTTTCTACTACCGTATTCACTTCAATACTACGGAGGGTGAGCAGATTGGCGTGAAGGTGGCCTTGTCATCTACAAGCCCCGAGGGTGCCGAGCTTAATTTCAATGCCGAAGTTGCAGATATCGACTTCGACGCCGCGCGTAAGCTCGCTTATGATAAGTGGAACAAGGAGATATCGAAGATTCGTATCTATGGTGCTACGCCTGAGCAGGAGGAGATTTTCTATACAGGCATGTACCACATGTATGTTGCTCCGTCGCTCTTCTCGGATGTCGATGGTACATATCGTGGTGCTGATAATGAGATACATGATAATCCCGGTTACGACACCTATACCACCTTCTCGCTGTGGGATACCTACCGCGCGAAGTTGCCTTTGATGACTATTACACATCCGGAGCGCATGACAGGAGTTGTCAATACGATGATTAACATCTACTATGAGCAGGGCTTCCTTCCCATCTGGCACCTTTGGGGCTGGGATAATGGCTGTATGGTTGGCTCTCCCGGTATTATTGCCGTGTCGGATGCTGTAACCAAGGGTATTGAGGGTATCGACGCCGAGCGTGCATGGGAGGCTATCTATGCTTCGGCCATGCACGATATGCGTGGTGGTCGCTACCGTAAGCAGTATGGTTATATGCCCAATGACCTGCAGGGAGAGTCTATTGCACACGATATGGAGTTTGCTATTGCCGACGCCGCAGCTACGGAGGTAGCCAAGATGCTTGGGAAGGAGGAGGCCGCCTATCTCGAGCAGCGTAGCCACTCATGGCTCAACTACTTCGATGCCACAACGGGCTTTGTACGTGGTAAGTCGTCAAAGGGCGAGTGGCGCGAGGACTTTAATCCCTTCAATGCATCGCGTATTGCAAATGAGTATTGTGAGGGTAATGCATGGCAATATACATGGCTTGTACCTCAGGATCTCGACCTCTTGGTTGAATGCTTCGGAGGTGTGGAGCAGACTATCGAGCGTCTTGACGCTCTCTTTACTGCCGACTCGAAGATGGAGGGTGAGGATGTAACTCCCGATATCTCCGGTCTTATCGGTCAGTATGTTCATGGTAATGAGCCGAGCCACCATATCCTTTACTTCTATACTATGTTGGGTGAGCCTTGGAAGGCCGCAGACCTTCTTTACGAGGTTTGTGATACGATGTACTCTACCGAGGTGGATGGTCTATCGGGTAATGAGGATGTTGGTCAGATGTCGGCATGGTATATCATGACTACGCTTGGCTTCTATCCTGTGGAGCCTGCGACAGGTAAGTATGTGTTGGGTGTTCCTATGGTGGACCGCGCCGAGATAGATGTCCAAGGAGGCATCTTTGAGGTGGTGCGCGAGGGCTACACTCCCGAGGCACGTTATGTGCAGCGCGTAGAGCTTAATGGCAAATCCCTTGACCGCAACTATATCACCCACGAGGAGGTTGTATCGGGTGGTGTGCTTAAGTTCTATATGGGCGTAGATAAGAGCGTTTGGTATTAATAACGGAGGGTCGCGTGTAAGACGCGGGAAAACAATGATTTACACGCGGACTGATAAAATAAATCGATTTTTTTGCACTTTTCGAGCGAAAGTTCGTACATTTGCGCCACTTTTCTTACGAAGAGTAGATTTTGAGATCACATATTAAACCTAAACTTTTTAATATTTTTGAGACATGAGCTTGAAGATATCATCTCGTGACATTCTTGTCGGCGTGAAGGAGTATATCCTTATGACCTTTGGTATGTTCTGCTACGCTTTTGGTTGGCAGATGTGTGTATTGCCAGCAGGTGGTATGGGTGGTGGTGCAGCAGGTTTGGCTACACTTATCAATGCAGTTCTCACGAACTCTTTTCCCGGTTCCGAGGTCGTTAGCAGCTTTTTGACTATCGGTAACTTGATTCTTGTAATCAACATCATTTTGCTTATTTTGGGTGTTATGATTGTTGGTTGGAAGTTTGGTATTAAGACCCTCTACTGTATCTTTATGATGTCGGTGATGTTCAACCTTGTTGAGACGCAGTTCGATCCTCTTCTTGTTTATAATATTTTGCAGAAGGTTGATGCTCCGAACTTGTTGATGGTTGTTGCAGGTGCGGCATCTTGCGGTCTTGGTATAGCTGTGTCATTCATGCAGGGAGGCTCAACCGGAGGTACCGATATCGTTGCCATGATTATCAATAAGTTCCGTACTGTGAGCTATGGTAAGGTGTTGCTTATGACCGACTGTGGTATCCTTATTGGTTCGCTTTTCCTTACAACAAATGTCAATATCGCGGGTACTCCTACGCAGATAGATCCTCTTACGTCACTCGCATTTGCTCGTGTGATTTATGGTTTCATGATGATTGCTGTTATTGGCTATACTGTAGATTTGGTGCAGGCCGGCAACCAGCAGTCTAATCAGATACTTATCTTCTGTAAGGACTATGAGGCTATGGCCGAGATGATTAACACCAGAGCTCATCGTGGTGCTACGCTTATCGATGCTATGGGTTGGTACACCAAGACTCCGTCAAAGGCTGTCATGGTTGTTTGCCGTAAGCGCGATACCTCGACCATCTTGAAGCTCGTTAAGGAGCAGGATCCCAACGCCTTCCTCACCGTAGGCTCGGTTATGGGTGTATATGGTCAGGGCTTCGATGCTTTGAATAAGGCCTAATAGGCTGTTATCTAAAATACTACTGCTGCCATGTTGTACGCACAGGTAGTCTTACCCTTGGCGCAGCCAATGTACACCTTCTCGTTTGACGAGGGGTTGGCTGTTGAGGTGGGCGATGCTGTTGTGGTGCAATTTGGCAGCAGTCGTTATTATACGGGTATTGTCTGGTCTATTACCTCCGAGCGACCTAACTATCCGCGAATAAAACCTATACTCTCGAAACTCTATGATGCACCTCTTATAGATAGCTCGGCGCAACGTTTTTGGGAGTGGATTGCCGATTACTATATGTGTAGCGTAGGTGAGGTTATGCGTCAGGCATTGCCTTCGTTAGCCAAGCCCTCGGCAACGTCGTATAGCGCTCTTACCGAGGAGAGTATATCGGTGCCTATGGAGGAGTATGTGGCGCTGGCAGAGGAGCTGCGCGAGGGCACTGCTCTTGAGGAGTATTGTTTGCAGCATGAACGTCGTTCTCCGCGCCGTATTGATACAATACGTAGGATTGCATCGCTTGTTCGGCAGCGCGATGCCGAGGATGGATATGTGCCACGTCGCCTTATCGGGGTCGATGTGCATCATATTGCCGAGTTGCGTCGGCGTAATCTTATCGTTAGCGAACAGCGCGAGATAGAACGTCTTCTCAATGCCGAGGATGAGTTCTTGCTGCCGCAACTCTCGGGAATACAGGCCCGTGCGTTAGATGAAATCGAAACGGCACATCGCGATGGTCGTGTGGCACTGCTGCATGGCGTTACGGGCTCGGGTAAGACCGAGATATATATGCACCTTATATCCAAGTGCTTGGCTGCGGGTAAGGATGTGCTTTTGCTTGTCCCCGAGATTGTTATCACGTCACAACTTATCGAGCGTCTGGAGCGCATCTTTGAGGGTCGCACGACGACCTATCATTCACATCTCACGGCACTGCGTCGTGGTCGAACATTCCTTTCGTTAGCCTCCTCGTCGGGAGGGGAGCTTATCGTGGGTGTGCGCTCGGCAATCTTCTTGCCGATGAAGCATCTGGGGCTTGTTATTGTTGATGAGGAGCATGACCCTTCATACAAGCAGAGCGATATGGCCCCGAGGTATAATGCTCGTGATTGTGCGGTGGTTTTGGCTCGTGAGCATGGTGCTTCGGTCGTGCTGGGTAGTGCTACCCCCTCATTGGAGAGCTATAAGAATGCGCTGTCGGGGAAGTATGCCTTGGTAGAGGTCATGGAGCGTTGGGGTGAGGGTGTTCTCCCCGAGGTTATTGTTTCGGATACGTTGCGTGCTGTAAAACGCGGTGAGCGTAAGGCGCAGTTTAACCTTGAGCTGCTACAGAACATAGAGCGCTCGTTGGCGCATGGTGAGCAGTCGATGCTCTTTCAAAACAGACGTGGCTACTCGCCATATATGCAGTGTCGTACGTGTGGCTACTCGCCACGTTGTCCACACTGTAATGTTACGCTGACAAATCATAAGGGAGGGGCACGTATGGAGTGTCACTACTGCGGCTATAGCACCCCGATATCGCATGTATGCCCCAACTGCCAGACACAGGATATGGCTCTTATGGGTTTCGGCACGGAGAGGGTTGAGGAGGAGGTTTCACGCCTCTATCCCGAGGCTCGTGTGGCACGTTTGGATGGCGATACATCGACTTCGGAGCGTGCCTTTAAGAGTATTGTGCAGAGCTTCGAGCGTGGTGAAAAGGATATAATGGTGGGCACGCAGATTATCACCAAGGGCTTCGACTTCGGAGGTGTCACGACGGTAGGTATCCTCAATGCCGATAATCTGCTTTCGGCTCCCGATTTTCGTGCTTCGGAGCGTGCCTTCCAGCTTATGATGCAGGTGGCAGGCCGCGCCGGTCGTAGGAATAATCGTGGTCGTGTGGTGATACAGACCGCGCAGCCCACACACCCTGTAATACGCTATGTTGCTTCGGGAGATTATCGTGCTATGGCTTGCGCCGAACTACAAGAGCGTAAGGCTTTTGGTTACCCTCCATATTCACGTGTCGTGCGTATAATGGTGCGTCATGCCGATTATGAGCTTTTGCATCACGCAGCACACTACCTCGCACAACGTCTGCGTCATCGTTTTGCCGAGCGTGTCATGGGTCCCGTATCCTCTGCCCTTGAGATGTTGCGTGGCGAGCATCGTGGCGAGTTACTCCTGAAGATAGAGTCGGGAGCCTTGATGCGTCATGTGCGTGAGCATCTGCGACAGGCAATTAAGGAGTTTGAACAGCACCCTAAGTATAAGGGTATAAAGGTTGTGGTCGATGTCGATGCTTGGTAGTATATATCGAGCCATCAGGTCGATGCTCTTCGACGAGGTGTGTATGTCTTGTGGCTGCTCAATCGACGAGTCGAGTAGAGGATTGTGTATGCAGTGCCGCTACGATATGCCTACGACCGATAGCTGTAAGGAGGAGGATAATCTTGTCTATGACCGCCTCTCCTCCTTTGTACCTATACATCGTGCTTCGGCACTCTACTTCTACTCATCATCAAGCCCTTGGCGCGACCTTATACATCGATTTAAGTATGGAGGTCGATGGTACGTGGCACGTAATATGGGAAGAATCTATGGTGCGGAGCTCAAGAGCTCGGGGCTCTATGATGACATTGATGTCGTAGTCCCCATTCCCCTGCATCCATTAAAGAGGCTACATCGCGGGTATAACCAAGCGGAGTATCTTGCCGAGGGTATAGCTCAAGAGCTTGGTGTGAAGGTTGAGCGTCGTGCTCTATGCCGCAGACGTAATAATCCTTCGCAGGCGCGTCGTCGTTTTGCCGAGCGTTGGGAGAATCTCGAGTCGCTCTTCGGTGTTCGTTATGCGGAGGCACTGCGTGGTCGCCATGTACTTCTGGTTGATGATGTGCTTACAACGGGTGCTACACTCTGTAGCTGCATCGAAACAATCATCTCCGAGGTGCCCGACTGTCGTATCTCGGTGGCGGTGCTTGCCGTGACCTCAAAGATTGATGGTAAGAGATAATCTTATCGCCCCTCTTCAAGGGTGTATATACGTCCGAAACGGTCTGTGGCGGTTATTGTAATATGGCTATTCTCGATGCTTCGCTTGCATCGGAAATAGTGTCTGTGAGGCTCTGTGGAGCGACGCAGTCGCTGCATGATAATCGGCTCATAATTAGCGGTATTATCAATATAGTTCATATAGTCGGGATCGAGAATCTCTATCTGCTCCATCGTGCCTCTTTTTTCGCCATTCTCACTCCATTCTATGCGCCATCTCTTATCCCAACCGATGACCTTTACCACGAGATACTCTTCGTGGTCGTTCACCTCTCCCTCCTGCCAAAGTATGAGCTGTGTGTCGGTGTCATGCCCCAGCAACCTGTGTTGCCATTGCCATACTCCGTTGCGCTCCTCGATGCAGAAGACTCCGCGCGGTGTGCCATCTGTGCAGATGGGGGCGAACCATAAGTTTCCGTTTACCTGTGCTACGTTGTGCTCGATGATGTTTGGAGCGTAGTCTATGGTGGCGTGACGGTGTCGATGACCCGTTATCAGGTCTATGTCGTGACCGCGTAGCAGACGCAGCACCTTGCGGATGTAGGCGCGAGGCTTCTCTGTCTTGAAATTGGCTGCCGGAGCATGCATAGCTATGGCAATGTGCTTGTCGCGAGGTTGCTCACGGACAATCTTCTTTAGCCACCTAAACTGTTCATTACTAATCTTATATTTGTAGTTTTCATAGCCCATGTAGCGGATGTTGTCGAGCCCTATGAAGAGTGTTTCGCCTAACTCGAAGGCATAGTATCGCGAGCCCCATACAGCTTCGTAGTCGCTCTCGGAGAGAAACTCTCGGCGTGAGTTGTAGCGATTGTGGTCGTGATTTCCGATAACGGCATGAACGGGTACGTTAAGCGCCTCAAAGAGGGTTTTAACCTCGTGCAGATACGCCATATTATCCCATGCCACGTCACCTGTAAGAAGTATGGCTGTTGGGTAGTTTGTTGCGCGATACTCCTCGACTATCGAGGCTATCGCAGGTATAATTTCCTGCTTTAGAGTGTCGAGCTGCCACTCCTTTTGAGGTTGTACGTCGCCCACGACAATAAGATTAAATCCCGATTCTTGTGCTGTGGCTGCGGTGGTCAGGAGTGTGCAAAAAAGAGATGCTAAGAGATGTTTCATTGTCTTCATGGCTTATGTCTTAATCATTGTGCAAAGATAGAAAAATTATCTTTATTGGGGTTGTGTGTCAAAATTCCCTCGCGTGTGCGTGCGTTTGTGAGAAAAAAATACTATCTTTGTCGAGTTATGGAGAATTTTGTAGTATCAGCACGTAAGTATCGCCCTCAAACCTTCGCATCGGTTGTGGGTCAGCGACATATCACTTCGACACTGAAGAATGCTATAGAGCGTGGGCAGTTGGCTCATGCCTACCTCTTCTGTGGCCCGCGCGGTGTGGGTAAGACTACATGTGCCCGCATCTTTGCCAAGGCTATAAACTGTCTTAATCCGCAGGCGGGAGAGGCTTGTAACGAGTGTGCGTCGTGCAGAACCTTCAATGAGGGTCGCTCGCTCAACGTGCACGAGCTCGATGCTGCGTCGAACAACTCGGTGGATGATATCCGCAATCTTATTGAGCAGGTGCGTATTATTCCACAGGAGGGCAGCTACTCGGTGTTTGTTATCGACGAGGTGCATATGCTCTCTACGGCGGCCTTTAACGCCTTTCTGAAGACCTTGGAGGAGCCCCCACATCATGCAATATTTATCTTGGCGACAACCGAGAAGCATAAGATTATACCGACGATTTTGTCACGTTGTCAGATTTACGACTTCAACCGCATCAGGGTTGAGGATGGCGTGGAGTATCTGCGACATATTGCAGGTCAGGAGGGCGTTGTGGCGGATGATGAGGCGCTGAATCTTATCGCTCATAAGGCTGACGGAGGTATGCGAGATGCGTTGTCAATGTTTGATAAGGCTGTGTCGTTCTGTGGCAATAACCTCAACTATAAGGATGTTGCAGCGACTCTCAATGTCTTGGACTACGACACATACTTTACGGCTACCGATCTGCTACTTGCAGGAGACTATGTCAAGGCGTTGTTGCTTTTTGATGAAGTTCTTTCGCGAGGCTTCTCGCCGCAGGTCTTTATCTCGGGTCTTAATGCTCATATGCGTGATTTGCTCTTGGCAAAGGGTCCGGCAATCTCGCTTGTGGAGTTTACGGGTAGGCTTGTGGAGAGGTATCGAGAGCAGGCGACACGTGCCGCAGAGAGTTTCCTTTTCGGTGCTATATCACTGCTTACGGAGGCCGACGGTAAGATGCGACAATCCTCAAATCAGCGTTTACTTGTGGAACTGGGACTTATGAAGATAGCGGGTCTCGGTCAAAAAAAAAATGAGGGGATAGGCGAGAATTTAACTTTCGCTACGAACTACGCTCTGCCCGATCTTGATACACCGAGTGTGGTGCGTGAGGCGGCTCCTCAGACAGCAATACAGCCGACAGCAGCACCTGCACAGCCCACGGTGGCATCTGCGTCGCAGCCCGTGGCTCAAAGGGTGGAGAGTGTGCAGCCCGCGCCTATGCCTGCGTCACCGCAGCAGGTATCAGAGGCACCTGCCGTAGCTGTTGCAGAGAGTAAGCCTCGTCAGGCCTCGCGCGGTACCGCTGCCAAGAAGGCGATATCGGGTGGATTTTCTATAGGCTCGTTGTTGCATGGCGGAGCGCTCACGGCGACAGAGCAGGTGGAGGCCGAGGAGATGGCAAGCCGATCGTTGCGCAGTAATATAGACCCTGATGCAGAGCGCAAGCTCATGGCGGCACGAGAGGCCATAGAGCAGGAGTTATCGACGACACGTCCTCGCTATCGAGCCACATTCTCGAATATGAAGGTGGATGGTAATAAGGTGACGGTTATCGTGCCTTCGCAAGCCTTTGGTGAGGATATAGAGCGCAATAAGCATGAGTGGCAGAAGTTCTTGGCAAGGCATAGCGGAGTATTTGGCTTGATAGAGCTCGATGTGGTGGTTAATGAGAAGGTCAAGGTGGAGCGACCTATAACCCTGGAGGAACGTCTTTCACACCTTGCCTCGAAGAATGGTAATATAAGAGAGATGATAGAGAGGTTAGACCTCGATGTCGAGTAGTGAACATAAGAGAATATAGATAAAAATTAAAACGATAGATATGATTAAGGATTTTGTTGAGGAGCTCGAGTGGCGCGGCATGATACATACGATTATGCCTGGTGCGAAGGAGCAGTTGCAGAAGGAGATGACGACGGCCTATTTAGGTATCGACCCCACGGCCGACTCGTTGCATATAGGTCATCTCGTGGGTGTGATGATATTGAAGCACTTCCAGATGTGTGGACATCGCCCCATCGCACTTATAGGTGGTGCTACGGGTATGATTGGTGACCCCTCGGGTAAGTCGCAGGAGCGTAACCTCCTGGATGAGGCTACGTTGCGTCACAATCAGGAGGCTATTAAGAACCAACTCTCGAAGCTTATTGACTTTGATTCGGATGCCGAGAATCGCGCCTTGCTCGTGAATAATTACGACTGGATGAAGGAGTTCTCGTTCTTGGCATTTGCTCGCGATATCGGTAAGTGTATCACGGTGAACTACATGATGGCGAAGGATTCTGTGAAGAAGCGTTTCAATGGCGAAGGTGACGGTATGTCATTCACAGAGTTTACTTATCAGCTGTTGCAGGGCTACGACTTCCTGCACCTATATAACGAGTACAACTGCAAGGTGCAGCTTGGCGGTAAGTCGGATCGTAGCCATGTCGTTCTGTGAGCCAAGGAGTTGTAGCTAAGTGT
>JAZNFC010000007.1:0-22966 GCA_045588935.1 Alistipes sp.
CCATACTTCAAGTGAAGGTAACGAATAGAATAACCTTCTTCGAGCATTCTCATATATTTGAGTAATGCTCCATAATCGTGCTTTTTGCGCATAAAGAAACCCCAAAAGTTTTTTGTCCAAACTTTTGGGGTCACTTCAAAAGTAAAATAGTCACCCACTTTTTGTACTATCCTATTTCAGCGGTTTACTTTCAGTTGCATTATCCTCATTCGCATTTGCAGCATGTTGGCTTAATTACGACCTCCGTGTAGTCTTATATGTAGGATTTCGCTTGTCTTTATAAAACTATCGCTGAAAATCAATGAGTTAAGAATTGAAAGCCCTGACCCTAAAGTTCGGGCTCTTTTTGTCAGTTTTAATGTTTAACAGGCGTCTGCTTTATTTCAATATACAAGACTAATTCAGTCAACCTGTTTCAGGAAACGACACAAACTCCCTCGGCTCTCACCTTAATCGCAAGATTCCCCTTTCTGCTTTCTCCGTTCAGTCTTTAGTTGAGCGCGACGAAATGCCTCGGCGTGTAGCCTCCTCCTCCATTAGTCGGTAGGCCGCATCGTAGTCATTGGGTATTACTCCATCGAGAATGGCATTCTTGATTACCTCCTTAATCTCGCCCACGGCACTGCAAGGTGGAAGGTTATAACGTTGCATGATGATATCGCCCGTGATAGGGGGCTGGAAGTTGCGCACACGGTCACGCTCCTCGAGGTCGTGCATCTTCTCGCGCACAAGCTGAAAATTCCGCAAGTAGAGCTTAACCTTATTGTCATTTCTCGAGGTGATATCTGCCTCACACAGAGTCATAAGCTTCTCTATATCGTCACCCGCCTCGAAGAGAAGACGACGCACGGCCGAGTCGGTAACCATATCTGCTGACAAGACTATAGGTCGCATATGCAGAAAGACCATCTTCTGCACAAAGCGCATAGGCTCATTCATAGGCAGCTTCAAGCGACGGAAGAGCTGTGGTATCATCTTCGAGCCCACGGCCTCATGCTGGTGGAAGGTCCAGCCCACCTGCGGCTCATAGGCCTTGGTCGTAGGCTTGCCTATATCGTGGAAGAGTGCCGCCCAGCGTAGCCACACATCATCCGTGCGGCGGGCAACGTTATCTACGACCTTCATCGTATGCTCGAAGTTATCCTTATGCGCATGCTTGCCTCTGCGCTCCACGCCCGCCATGCGGTCGAGCTCGGGGAGCACATGCTTCAACAATCCCGTATTACGCATCAAGGTAAGACCTATAGAGGGTGCCGGCGAGGCCATAATCTTCATCAGCTCGGTAGAGATGCGCTCCTTCGAAATGATGGCTATGCGCTCCACCTCATGACATATACCCTCGTATGTCTCATCGTCAATATCGAAGCCGAGCTGCGAGGCAAACCTCACAGCGCGCATCATCCTCAAGGGGTCATCCGAGAAGGTCTGACAGGGCTCACAAGGGGTGCGTATGATGCAATCTTCGAGGTCGTACATGCCATCAAAGGGATCAACAAGTTCACCAAAGCGGGCGCCATTTATGCACCACGCCATGGCATTTATCGTGAAGTCGCGCCTACGCTGATCATCCTCCAAGGTGCCGGGCTCGACACGCGGATTACGCGACTCGGGGCTGTAGCTCTCGCGACGAGCACCTACAAACTCCACCTCCTGACCGCGCCAACGCAACATAGCCGTGCCATAGGTCTTGAAGATTGAGACCTTAACACCGAGCTCACGCCCCAGCTCCTCGGCAACAGCTGTGCCGCTACCCACCACCACGACATCTATATCCGTCGAGGGGCGACCAAGATAGTGATCACGCACATAGCCGCCGACAACATAGGCCTCAACGCCCATGCGGTCAACAACACGTGTTATATGTTCAAAGATAGGGTGTCGTAACGGCATCTCTTACTCCTTGTTTTGTGCGCGACGGATACAACGCTGATATATCTCCACAGTATTCTCCAAACCCCAATAGAGAGCATCGCTAATCAATGCATGACCTATCGACACCTCATCTACCCAGGGAATACGCTCGATAAAATACTGTAAATTCTCGGTGTTGAGGTCGTGACCGGCATTGAGCCCCAAGCCCACACGACGCGCCTCCTCGGCAGCTGAGACATAGGGCGCAATAGCCTTCTCCCTATCCTCGGTATATCCCGACGCATAGGCCTCGGTGTAGAGCTCCACGCGATCTGCTCCACACTCCTTTGCCGCTGTAACCATCTCGACAACAGGATCTACGAAGATAGATACACGTATGCCCGACTTATGAAACCTCTCCGCCATTGCTCGTAGAAAATCACGATACTTCACGGTATCCCAACCCGCCGACGAGGTGATAGCATCTTCGGCATCAGGAACAAGCGTGACCTGCGCGGGGCGCACCTCTTCGACAAGCTTACAAAAACTCTCAATAGGGTTGCCCTCAACATTGAGCTCTGTAGCGATATTAGCCTTCAGCTCACGTACATCCGAGTAGCGTATATGGCGAGCATCGGGGCGTGGATGAACAGTTATACCATCGGCGCCAAAACGCTCGATATTGAGTGCCGCCTGCAAAAGATTAGGCACATTTCCGCCACGCGAATTACGCACAACGGCAATCTTATTGATATTTACACTTAACTTTGTCATAATTTTTTATATCTTTGCGAAAGCAAAGTTACTATTTTTTTTCTTACCGCCGCCATGAAGATAATACTTTTTTCGCGCAAGCAGGTTGGACATCGCCCGGAGCAACTTCGAACACTGCTCCATGAGATTGAACGTAATAATCTTAATTATATTGTAAATGAGGACTTTGCCGCAGCTATAGAACAGCTACTCGGCATCATCATTCCCGCAGAGCGTCGCTTTGCGGAGCATGTCGCACCCTCGGGAGATGATATCGTGGTTTCGTATGGCGGTGATGGCACATTGCTCGATGCCATAACCCTGCGGCCGGATAACGCTACACCTGTGGTCGGCATAAACTGCGGCCGCCTCGGATATCTAACAGCGGATGATGGCAAAGGCATAGAGAGATTGATACGAAGCATTGCCGAGCGTACGCTCAACTTCGAGCACCGCACACTTATAGAGGTGCATGGTGATATAGGTGCCACGGGTAAATGCCTGGCGCTAAACGAGATATCTATACATCGTCATGGTGCCACGATGATAACCATCGAGGCCTGCATCAATGCAAAACATGTGGCGACGTATCATGGTGACGGCCTTGTGGTGAGTACCCCGACGGGCTCTACCGCCTACTCGTTAAGTACCGGAGGCCCCATCCTTGACCCCTTGTGTCGTTGTTTTATCCTCTCGCCTTTGGCACCGCACAACCTTACGATGCGCCCCATTGTCATTCCCGACAGTAGCACCATAAGCCTGCGTCTTGATGCTCGTGGAGGCGAGGCCTTTCTTTCGGCCGATAACCGCACATATACACTTCGTGACGGAGCAAGTATAACGCTGGCCTTAGCACCCGAGGAGCTCATTTTGGCGACACCTCACAATAACACCTTCTACGATACGTTAAGAGAGAAGATGATGTGGGGCATAGATAGGAGATAGTACACCTTGACGAGAGCGAGGCTAAAGCCTCAAAGCCACAAATCTGCAATAAAAAAATTGTGATATCGGAATAAATTGTTACATTTGCAAGATATTATGAGTAAACAAGGAGTTATACCCGAACATGTAGCCATCATAATGGATGGTAATGGTCGCTGGGCAAAGATGCGTGGCAAGGAGCGCTATGAAGGACATCTTGCAGGTGTAGAGCCCGTGCGCATCGCGGTGCGTGCCGCGACACGCTACGGTGTTAAGTGGCTCACTCTCTATGCTTTTTCGACAGAGAACTGGGGTCGTCCGACGGCAGAGGTAGAGGCCATCATGACACTCTTCTGCAAGACCGTCATGAACGAGGCCAAGGAGCTGGCTGCAAATGGCGTAAGGGTATGGATTATGGGGGAGCGCACGCGCTTCTCACAGGAGGTGTTGCAGATGATCGACTACATCGAGCAGACGACACGCCATGCCGAGACGTTAAACCTCGTGTTGGCATTTAACTACTCGTCACAGAGGGAGCTGGTTCTCGCGACACAATCTCTTGCTCGTAAGGTTGCAAAGGGTGAGATGAGCTCCGAGGAGATATCGGCGGAGAGCATACAGCGTGAGCTCTTTCTCCCCGAGATGCCCAACCCTGACCTCATAATACGTACAAGTGGCGAGTGCCGCTTAAGCAACTTCCTGCTCTGGCAGGCTGCTTATGCCGAGTTCTACTTCCCCGAGGTGCTGTGGCCCGACTTCAATGATGAGGAGTTCGACAAGGCTATAGAGGTCTATATCTCGCGCGAGCGACGCTACGGCAAGCTATAGTGGGGGCGAAGAAAAAACGTGGAAGAGTTTAACCGAATAATGAAGTATATCAAAATAATAACAGCCATCTTGGCCCTTGTGATTGTTGCCGTGACCTCTGCCGAGGCACAGCAGCGCACAACGCGCTACACCTTGGGTGATAGTGCGAATATCGGCTTTTCGGATACGGTTGATTTCGACCTTAAAGCACCTGTGCTCACCGAGGGCAATGGCAAGCTATACTACATACGCCATATCAACCTTCATGGCGTGAAGTATCTCAACCATAGCATATTAAAGTCTTCAGCCGGATTGCAGGAGGGCGACTCGATATATCTTCCAAGCAAGTTTATATCAAACGCCATGCAGCGTCTATGGGCTCCGCGATACTTCTCCGATATTCAGATTGGCGCAACCATCGATGGCGACTCTCTTGACCTTGAGGTCTTCCTCAAGGAGCGTGCTCGCATCCTCACATGGAATATCGAAGGCGTATCGAAGTCGAAGGCTAAAGATCTCAAGGAGGAGATACTTAAGCTGCGCAGAAATACCGAGCTCTCGGACTATGTTATCGACAAGAATATCAAGCTCATCAAGGAGCACTATGCCGAGAAGGGCTTCCGCACCTGCGAGGTCGATGTGCGTCTAACGAATGATACGGTATATGAGCAGTGTGTTAATGTGACCTTCGTTGTTGATCGAGGTCCTAAGGTGAGGGTGGGAGTCATTAACTTCGAGGGCAATGAAGCCTTTGATGATAAGCGCCTGCGTCGCACCTTCAAGAAGACACACCAGAAGAGCATCCTCTTCTTCCAAAACCGCAAGCTCAAAGAGGCGGAGTATGCCGAAGATAAGGAGTTACTCCTCGATTTCTACAACTCACAGGGTTACCGTAATGCGACAATCCTGCGCGACTCGATATACTATATCGACGATGCTACGCTCGGTATAGATATCACCGTATCTGAAGGTAACAAATACTATATTCGTGATGTTAAGTGGGTGGGCAATTCTGTATATACCACCGAGCAGCTCTCCTCAATGTTTGGCGTGAATAGTGGTGATGTCTATGATAAGAAATCTATGCACAAGCGTCTTGGCATCGGCAGGGAGCGCAACCCCGAGGAGATGTCCATATCGTCACTATACCAGAATAGCGGATATCTGATGTCGCAAATCGAGCCTGCGGAGATTGTTGTAGGTCCCGATTCGCTCGATATCGAGGTTCGTATCTTTGAGGGTAAGCCATTTACTATCAACGAGGTGGGTATATCGGGAAATATGCGTCTTGACGATGAGGCCATACGTCGTGAGCTATATGTACGTCCGGGAGAGCTATATAACCAAGCCCTGCTTATGCAGACCCTGCGTACGCTGATGAGCATGGGGCACTTCGACGAGACGTCGTTGCAACCCGATATACAGCCCGTATCCGACGAGCTTGTAAATGTCAACTTCCCCTTGCAGGAGAAGGCTTCGGATCAGTTTAACATCGCGGGAGGTTTTGGTCAGGGCACATTCGTAGGTTCGATAGGTGTCACGTTGAACAACCTTTCGATGCGTAACTTCTTCAAGAAGGGTGCATGGCGTCCTTACCCTTCGGGACAAAACCAGAAACTCTCGATTTCGGGACAGACGAATGGCACATACTATAAAGCCTTGTCGTTGAGCTTCACCGATCCATGGTTGGGAGGTCGTCGTCCCAACTCATTTACCGTATCGGGATATATCTCGGAGCAGAATAACGCCTACTACGTATGGCAGAATGCTACGATGTACTATCGCTCGGCGGGTGTCTCTATCGGCTTTGGTAAGCGTCTGACATGGCCTGACCCCTACTTCACCTTCTATGGTGAGTTGGGATATCAACACTATGGATTGAAGGGCTGGAGCTCGTTTGTCATGAGTGATGGTAAGGCGAATACTCTCTCGTTGCGCCTTGTCTTGCAGCGCTCATCTACCGACTCACCCTTCTATGCACGCTCGGGCTCGGATTTCACCCTCTCGGTTCAGGCGACGCCCCCCTTCTCGCTGTGGGATGGTAAGAACTATGCCGATGCGAGCCTCTCGGATCAGGATAGATATAAGTGGATAGAGTTTCACAAGTGGTTGCTCAAAGGTCGCTGGTACTTCCCCCTTACTCCGAACCAAAACCTTGTGTTGATGCTCGGCGCGGAGATGGGTTACCTCGGACACTATAATAAGAATAAGATATCACCTTTCGAGCGCTTCGAGATAGGTGGTGATGGTATGACGGGATATAATATCTATGGTGTAGATGTTATCTCGATGCGAGGTTATGAAGATGGAGCTCTTGACCCCTCGGAGTACTACTCTGTGGCATATAATAAATATACGTTGGAGTTGCGATACCCCATCATCATGAAGCCAAGCTCGTCGATATATGTTCTCGGCTTCCTTGAGGGTGGTAATGGCTTTAACTCATGGCGCGAGTTCTCTCCCTTCAAGATCAAACGCTCGGCAGGTGTCGGCGTGAGGTTGTTCCTCCCCGTTGTCGGCATGCTCGGCATAGACTGGGGTTATGGCTTCGACCCTGCATTTGGAGCTACGAAGCGCAGTGGTAGTCAGTTCCACTTTGTGCTGGGACAGCAGTTCTAACGAAGAACTTCGCAGTGTGGCAATAAATTTGATTGACGATACGCTATAATAGTAAACACTACAAAAAAACATCCTTATGAAGCGCATTGTAATATTGACATTAGCAGCTCTATTGAGTGTTGGTCTTGCCTCGGCGCAGAACTACATGGTCATAGATAGCGAGAAGGTCTTTAAGTCGATAGAGGCTTATAACGAAGCCCTCAATAGCATCGACACTCTCTCGGAGCAGTATCAGAAGCAGGTAGATGCCAAGTTCCAGGAGGTGGAGAGTATGTATAACAGCTATATGCAGCAGCGCGCCTCACTCTCGGAGGTCACACGACAGCAGTATGAGCAGCACATCTTGAAGAAGGAGGCCGAGGCTACGAAGTATCAGGAGTCTATATTCGGCAGCGAAGGAGAGTTGATGAAGCGCCGCGTGGAGCTTATACAGCCCATTCAGGAGCGTGTGTTCAGTACTATAGAGAGTTTTGCCAAGCAGTATGGCTACGACCTTGTTATCGACATCGCAGCCAATCCTACGGTGCTCTACTACTCGGAGCGCGTAAATTGTACCGAGCAGATTATCCGCGCCTTACAAAACTAATGTGTAATTACGTAAATAACAAATAATTAGAAATGATGAAGAAGATTTTTAAACTGACCCTTGTTGCCGTACTTATGATGAGCACATCTACGGCCTTTGCACAGAAGTTTGGCCGTGTAGATTTGGCCTCTATCGTTACGAATATGGCGGAGTATAAGGAGGCGGAGGAGAACCTCTCGGCCTATGGTCGCGACCTTCAGGACCAGCTTGAGCAGATACAGGTTGAGTTCAACACCCGCTATGCCGAGTATGAGAAGAATGTGGCTACATATAGCGACTCTGTGCGCCAGCTTAAGGAGACAGAGCTTCAGCAGCTTCAGCAGCGCTTTGCCGACTTCCAGCAGATAGCACAGCAGGATATGCAGAAGAAGGAGGCCGAGGTTATGAACCCCATCTACGAGAAGGCTAACGAGGCTGTGAAGAGGGTTTCTGTTGCCGGTGGCTACCTCGCGGTATTCAGCACCGCTAATGACCAGCCTGCTGCTGCGGGTCTTGCCTACTTCGATAAGGATGCCTTGACAGATATCACTCCCGCAGTGATGAAGGAGCTCGGTATCACACTGCCTGCAGCAGAGTAGCTTAAAAACTCTATATAAGGGAGAGAAGCTGTCTAATAGGGTTATATGCTTCACAAAACGTGGGTGACTATTTTACTTTTAGTCACCCACGTTTTGTTAGACCCACACATTGTATATAACAATCTATATCTTATAGTCAGTCATAGAGGCATGGCCTCGACATGAAATTAGGCCGAATAGGAAATACGTCAAGTATATACTATTCGGCCTAATGATTGAGAGTCTGAAGCCCCCCCTCCCTTTATCACTGTAAATTTCCGAGGGTGCGGTTTGTAGTGCGTATAATCTCTATTGTCGAGTGATCATCTACAAAGATAGAATTTAAGCCCTGCTGCTCCTGTGCGGGATCACCGGTGTAGTCATCACCTTTGGCCCAATACTCATGATCCTCGACATGTGTTTCGGCGTAGCCTCCCCAACTCCAGAAGTTACAACCTGCGAGGTAGCCCCCCTTATTATAGGCATCCTCTATAAGGCCAAAGACGAAGGTGTAGTACTCGTCACGGCAAGTGGTGGTGCTGGACTTGCGAAAGTCCATGTCGTCGCGAGGCATGCCGAACTCCTCGACAACAACAGGTTTAGATATCTTCTCGGCAAGCTCTACGTGCATGGCGATATAGGCCTCGGTATTCTCTTTAGAGCGCTCCATATCCTCGCGCATATGGTCGCCACGCATCCACTTCCAGTTGTAGGGCCATACATGGCAGTTGATATAGGATATCTCCTCAATGGCGTGTATGCGCTCACAAAGTTCCATATCCCACTCGCAACCATAGAAACCCTCGGAGCCGGTAGATATCATGTGGTTGGGGTCAAGCGAGCGGATAAGACGTGCACTCTCCTCAATCCATAGAGCAAAGGCCTCCTTGTTGTCCACCTCCTTGGAGCTGAAGGCACGAGGCTCGTTAGATATCTGCCATGAGAAGATTGCGGGGTCGTCGATATACTTAATACCTGTATAGCGGTTTGTACGCGTGATAATATAGCGCAGGTGGTCGTAGTATATCTGCTTGGCACGCTCATTACGCACAAACTCACCGGCAAAGGTGTTGTACGAGAACCATCCATCAACGCGCGGCACAAGCACAGGCTCCTCATTTGCCCATGCCACATATTGTGTATAACCACCACTCCACTCCCACGCATTGTTGAAGTAGAGCACAGCGGTCATGTCGCGCTTGCCGAGCTCCATCATAAGGTAATCCAAGCCGGCAAGTATCTCGTCGTTATATACACCGGGCTCGGGCTGTAAGTTGGGCTCAATTTTGCCGAGAAGGCCATTCTCGCCCTCACCACCCACAAGGATACGTAGGTTGTCAATGCCGTTCTCCTTCATAAAGTCAAGCTCGCGACAAAGACGCTCGCGGTTGCCACCCTCGCCCTCCGAGCCAAGGATAGCTCCATACCAAAAGTTAGTACCTACAAAGTAGTAGGGCTCGCCATGGCGGATAAATTTACCGTTCTCCACACGGATAATATCTGCCGTGACATCACTCTTCATGGTGCATCCTACGTTCGTAAGCAGCATAATAACAGCAACAAAAAGAGTAAAAAGTGTATAAGCTCTCTTCATAATCTTAAAGCGTAGTTTTAGTAAAAGTACACAAATGTACGCAAAATTTTCGATACCCACACAATCAACCAAAAATTTTACTATACCGGCACCATACTATTGGTAAATTATGCTTATCTTTGTAGCGAGAGAATATGTTTGCAGCAGCCTAATAGGGCGTGTTGATGTAGGTATGGTAATAGAGGCAACAAACTAAAAACTAATAAACTATGAAAAAACTTTTTCTGCTTTTGGCAGTAGTCGCTCTTGCAGCTGCCGGCTGCGAGCCTGAGGAGGCTCCAAATAACAACGACAACAACACCGAGCAGCCAGATGGTGGCGACCAGGGTGGCACAGAGGATGGCGGCGACCAGGGTGGCGATGATATGGCCGGCTATGATGTGACATTCACGGCGACATACTTTGCGGGTGAGGCCGAGAACAACTCATACTACATCATTCTTTCGGATACTCCTGTAACGAAGAACGTCCTAAATCCTTTTGATGTACCTCATAACAGCACAAGCTACCTCATTAAACTATGTACCACGCGCGCAGGCTTAAATAGCGCACCTGCAGGTACTTACAAGTGTAACACGGAGGACTCGCCCTTAAGTGGAACATTCCACGGCCCCTTCAGCTACTACCTGAACTGGGGTAATGGCACGCCCAATACCAACGGACGCCTTTCTTTCGAGGATGGCACGGTAACAGTAACCGAGAACAAGGTCGTTATCGATGGTGTCTTCTCCGTTTATGAGAATGGCACAGAGCGCAAAGTTAAGCACTATGCGACCTATGAGGGAGATCTCACATTGGACTACAACCACGAGTAACGAGTAGCCTCCGAACGAAAAGTGGGTGACTAAAAGTAAAATAGTCACCCACTTTTACTTTGTATAAGGTTGAAAATTTTACAAAAAAAGCAATGTTTTACATTTGTAAAATTTCGTAGGATTTCATAATTTTGTAGGGTGAAATTGCGGGTATGTTTCCCAATATTTGACACATGACATTTAACTTATTAAAGCTCAATAAAATAGCAGCGTAAGCAATGCTATGTTTAAGTGAGCTGCGAACCGAGATATGAAGCGAATAATTTTGTCGGGCGGAGGTACCGGTGGACATATATATCCCGCGGTGGCTGTAGCCGAGGCGCTGAAGCGTAAGTGGGGCGATGATGTAGAGTTGCTCTTTGTGGGTGCCGAGGGTAAGATGGAGATGGAGAAGGTCCCCTCTCTCGGCTATAAGATCGTAGGTCTTCCCGTGGTTGGACTACAGCGCAAGCTCTCAATTAAGAATCTTGCTCTGCCCTTCAAGGTGGCGACAAGCATACGTCGTGCAAAGCGCATAATCAAGGAGTTTCGAGCCGATATCGTCGTAGGTTTCGGAGGCTATGCTTCGGCTCCTGTGCTCTGGGCAGCACAACGCCTTGGCATCCCCACGCTTATTCAGGAGCAAAACTCCTATGCGGGTCTTACCAATAAGCTTCTCGCAAGGCGTGCGCAACGCATATGTGTGGCCTACGACAAGATGGAGCGCTTCTTTCCCGCCGAGCGCATCGTAATGACAGGCAACCCTTTGCGCGGTCGCTTCTCGGCCGAGGGCAGTGACCGTGGTGAAGCACTCGCCCACTATGGTTTCAACGAGGAGCTCCCCGTAATACTTGTTGTCGGAGGCTCACTCGGCACACGCACCCTCAACGAGATGATGAAGGCATGGATTGAGACCCTTGGTGGTGAGGCTCCGGTGCAGGTGATATGGCAGACGGGTAAGTACTACGAGCGAGAGATGCAGGAGTTCTTGTCGGCACACCCCACGAAGAATATCTGGCAGGGAGCATTTATCGAGCGTATGGATTATGCCTATACGGCTGCCGATGTCGTACTTTCACGTAGCGGAGCCTGCACTGTGTCGGAGCTTTGTCTGGTGGCCAAGCCCGTGATATTCGTGCCATCGCCCAATGTGGCCGAAGATCACCAGACGAAGAATGCTGTGGCACTCGCAGAGAAGGGTGCCGCAGAGATAGTACGCGACAATGAGGCTATAACCCACGGCATGAAGGAGGCTGTGGCTTTAGCCAAGGATGAGATGCGTTGTGAGCGGTTATCACGCAACATTGCAGGATTGGCTATATCCGATTCGTCAGAGCGTGTCGTGCGCGAGATAGAGAAGGTGCTGAATAGCACTATATAACAAGCTGGCTATGGAGAGAGCATATAAGAAGATATACTTCCTTGGTATTGGCGGCATAGGCATGAGTGCTTTGGCGCGTTATTTCCTGCATGAGGGTTGCATGGTGGCCGGATATGACCGCACGGCAACACCCCTAACCCGTGCCCTTGAGGCAGAGGGTGCTGCAGTACACTATGAGGATGACCCCGAGTTTATACCCGAGGCTATGCGCTCTGCAGAGGATACCCTTGTGGTGCTTACCCCGGCGATTCCCTCCGACCACCATGAGTGGGCATGGCTGCGAGAAAAGGGGTTTCATATCGAGAAGCGCTCCGAGATGCTGGGACACCTCACGCGCGGGAAGCTATGCATGGCTGTAGCCGGCACGCACGGCAAGACTACGACATCGACACTCGCAGCGTGGCTCAACCATGTTGCCGCAGGCGAGGGTAGTGCTCTGCTCGGAGGTATATCGCGCAACTTTGGCTCAAACCTCGTATTAGGCGAAGGTCAACGTGTGGTTGTTGAGGCAGACGAGTATGACCGCTCGTTTTTGCGACTCAACCCCGCCGTTGCGGTAATCACAGCCACAGATGCCGACCACCTTGACATCTACGGCACACCCGAGGCAATGGTCGAGGCCTTCGAGCAGTTTGCCTCACAGATAACCGAAGGTGGAGCATTGATACTTAAGCAGGGTGTAGAGCTTAACTTCGACACCACGACACGCACACTCTACCGCTACTCGTGCAGCGAGGGGGGAGACTTCCACGCCGAGAACATCGAACTGATTGAGGGTGGACACTATCGTTACGATATCGTCACACCCGATGGCCGTATTGAGGGCTGTACGCTCGGCATACTTGGCAAGATACATATCGAGAACTCGATAGCTGCCGTGGCGATGTTTTGGTGTGCCGCCAAGATGGAGGGCAAAACAATAAACAAGGAGGCGCTGCGCAAGGCCCTGCGCGACTTCGAGGGCGTGAAACGCCGCATGGAGGTATATATCAACACCCCGAAGCAGGTATATATCGACGACTATGCCCACCACCCCGAGGAGTTGCGCGCAACAATAGAGTCACTGCGAGGCATCTTCCCGGGACGTAAGCTCACGGCGGTGTTCCAGCCCCACCTATACACCCGTACGCGCGATTTCGCTACGGAGTTCTCGGAGGTGTTGTCCTTGGCCGATGAGGTGGTGATGGTGCCTATCTATCCTGCGCGTGAGGAGCCTATAGAGGGGGTGTGTTCCGAGATGATTGGTCGCAACCTTACGACACCGTGGTGCCTGAAGGAGCGTGACGAGATAGCCTCATATCTGCAGCACTCCGAGAGCGATGTAGTTGTAACCTTTGGTGCTGGCAACATCGATACCACTTGTGCAGCTGTAGCCGAGGCTCTTACCGCAAAGTGCTAAAAAAGAGTTGAGAGGATGATGCGACGCATATTGACATATTCGGGTTTTGTTCTGATGTGGGTTATCGTCTTGGCGATAATCCTCTGGGCCGATACGCTTGCTGCGGAGCATCACAAGCAGGAGCACGTTACGGGGGTAAACATCACTATTGAGAAGGAGGGGCGCCACTCGCTTATCGATGCCGAGATGATCGCCTCTTGGATTAAGGAGCGTCAACTATACCCCGAGGGCTTGGCTATTTCCGACATCGACATAGCAGCCATCGAGCGCGCCATTGTCGAGCATAGTGCCGTAGCCGAAGCTATGGTCTATGTGACTTATGGTGGCAAGGTAGAGATAGAGATTATACCGCGTGAGCCCATTGGGCGACTACGTATTGCGGGCTATGATTCCTATATAAGTGATGACGGATATATCATTCGTGCCACGGAGTGTAGAGCGGCGGCCGTGCCTGTAATCACGGGTCGCTATAAACCCCTCTTTGATGCTTCATATAGAGGTTGCGCCGAGGAGCGTGTACGCGATACCATAGCTTCACTCGATATTATGATCGAGGAGCTTGAGGATGTGAAGCTTCCCTACTTCGCGCAGATGGTGGAGGAGCGTAGAGCGCTACGCAAGATTACGTCGGAGCGCATAAAACGTGGCCTTTTCATGTCGGAGATGGAGCACGAATTGATAGTTACGGCACTAAAACAGCGCAAGAGTGATGCCCGTGCAACGTACAACCAAAAGATGCGCAACCTCAATGACGAGGTTACACGCCTTGATATGGAGCAGGATGATATCCGACAAAGGAAGGAGGTAGTACGACAGGCGGCAGCCGACTTCCGCGCGCTCATAGGTATGCTTAAGCAGATTAATAGCAGCAGCTTCTGGAGCTCGGAGATAGTGCAGATAGTGGCTTCGGGAGGTGAGAATGAGCCCCTGCAAATAGCCATAGTGCCACGCTCGGGACGCTTCACCGTAGATTTGGGTACCACGGAGCGTATTGAGGAGAAGCTCTCGACGCTCTACGCCTTCTACCACCGGGGGCTCGACATGGTGGGCTGGAGCAAATATAAGGAGATAAGCCTCCGCTACGATGGGCAGGTGGTATGCCGATAGCCGTAATAAGATGATTGGAAAATAAGATAAAAAGAGGATATACGATGAAAGGGAAACAAATTGTAGCAATTGACGTAGGTTCGTCAAACGTGGTTATCACCGTAGGTGAGGTGCATCAGGATGATCGCATAGAGATTTTAGGTATCGTCTCGGAGCGTATCGAGGGTATCAATGCCGGTCGCGTAGAGAATAGCGAGATGGCGGGACGCGCTGTAAAGAGTGCGAAGGAGCGCATAGAGGCCAAACTTAACATTAAGATTACGGAGGCCTATGCCGGCCTATCGGGCGATTATATCCGTTGCGTGCAGGTCACCGACCATGTCTATGTTCAGGATGAGCTGGGCAACGGTAGTAACCAGATTACCGAGCGCGACATGGAGGATCTCAATCGTCGTATGAATAGTGTGAAGCTCCCTGACGATCGTGAGGAGATTATTGCCATGGAGCCCATACGTTATAAGGTTGATGACCGGGAGGTGCAGGTTCCCGTGGGTGCATATGGTTATATGCTCTCGGCAACATACAATTTCGTGCTTGTGGATAAATCTATGCGCGACCGTCTGAACACCTGTTTGCAGCGTCAAGGCATAAAGGTTAAGGCCTTTACGGTCAATGCTCTCATTTCGCACCTTGCGGTGGCTACAACCGAGGAGATGGATGAAGGATGCGTTGTCGTGGACCTCGGAGGTGGCGTTACGGATGTCACTGTCGTGCTTAATAACAAGGTGCGACATATAGCCTCAATACCTATCGGCACGGAGAGTATAAATAGTGACATCTGCGCATACGGCATCCCTGCAAACTACGTCGAAAATCTCAAGATTAAGTGTGGCTCGGCGATTGCTGAGTTGGCCGATGATGAGAAGATAGTTTTTCAGTCGGCACGTCGTGGTGTGCCGAAGAGCATCCTACGTCGTAACCTCGTACGCATCATCGAGTCACGCCTCAAAGAGATTGCCGAGTGGGTGCGTCGTGAGATTAAGGAGGCTGGTTGTGGCAGTCGTTTCAGGCCTACCGTACTTCTCACGGGTGGTGGAGCGATGATGCCCGACATCGAAAAGCTCTTTGCTCGCGAGTTGGAGCTCGAGGAGGTGCGTGCCGTATATCCTGAGTATGGATTTACCGAGGGCATGACCGAGCATATCACAACTTCGGCATACGCCACCGCAGCCTCGCTGCTTATCTTTGGAGCAAAGCTCGGCAGCTGCGATATCTCTGTCCGTCAAAATATCACGGTACCACGCCCCGAGGTACAACATCCCAAGCCTGTGATAAACAATACGCCGGCATCCGGAGGCTCTGCTTCGGTGCTCACCCCTGTGACTCCCGACAACGGCAACGAGGATAAGAAAGATGGCTCAACCGACACCCCGATAATGGATGGCGGTGATACCCCCACTACCGGTCTTTGGGGCTGGGCGAAGAAGAAGTTCGAGGCCATGAGCAACTCGTTTGCGGGTAGCGACGATACGGAGAAGGAATTTTAACAGATAATGCAACATAAGTAATGGATAACTATATAAATGCTGCTGATGATATTGTCAGAGCCATTGCCGGTGACGACCTCTCGGGCTTGGAGCTCGATAGCGAGTCGATAATCATGGTCATAGGCGTCGGTGGTGCAGGCGGCAATGCCGTAAATCACATGCAGGAAATGGGCATTACGGGCGTTAACTTCGTGGCATGTAACACCGATCGCAAGGCGCTGAACAACTGTCAGGTTAAGAATAAGATACAGATGGGTCCCGGCGAGGGTGCAGGTAACAAGCCTGAACTCGGCCGTAAGTTTGCCATCGAGAGCGAAGAGCAGCTACGCTCGCTGCTCGAAACCTCGGGCGTGAGAATGCTCTTCATCGCCGCAGGTATGGGTGGCGGTACCGGCACAGGTGCCTCGCCCGTGATTGCAAAGATTGCACATGATTTAGGCATCCTTACAGTGGCCGTGGTAACCATGCCCTTCCGCATGGAGGGTCCCATGCGTTATGAGCATGCCATGCAGGGTGTGAACGAGCTTAACCAGTGGGTAGATTCACTCCTTGTTATCGATAATGAACGTCTGCGTCAACTCTATGGTAAGCTCCCGATGAAGGAGGCTTTTGGTAAGGCGGATGATGTTTTGGGTATGGCAACAAAGGGCATTGCCGAGCTTATCACCGTGGAGTTCGCATTGGTGCGTGTTGATTTCGCTGATGTAGAGAAGGTGATGCGTGGCAGTGGTCGTGCACATATGTCTGTGGTGAAGGCGGCAGGCGAGAACCGCGCCACGGAGGTTGCCGAGGGGGCTCTTGCATCGTCACTTCTCGACGACAACCATATCACCGGAGCCAAGGAGATACTCTTGAGCTTCTCGGTAGCCGACATCAACTCTCTCACGCAGGATGATGTGACAACGGCAATGGAGTATATACAGAAGCATGCAAGCTATATGGATGAGGATGGCATAGTACACTCTGCCGACATTATCTGGGGCGCCAGCGAGAAGCGTACGCTCGAAGAGGATGAGCTCGAGCTGGTCGTTGTGGCTACACGCTTTGCCGATGGCAACCAGCTCAATATTAAGCCTACATACCCCGAGCCTGATGGGAATAATCCCTTTGAACCGGCACCTGCATCCAAGAACACACCCGAGAAGCCCGAGAGCACGGCAATACCTCCACGTAAGAATCGCGAGATGGTGACCATCTCTCCGTTGGTGGATAGATATAAGCAGATAGGTTTGCAGAAGCGTGAGCCTGCATACATGCGCCTCAAGGTGGAGTTCGAGGTGGAGGCCGAGACATCATCACGCACAACGATACAGGCTGCACGTGATACCTCTGCCACAAAGCATGAGGAGCAGAACAACGGCGGCTCACTCTTCTAATAGGCTTTTGTAACGATGAACGCTATAACTATAAACGAGAATATCGACCTGCTACACTTGCTGTTTCTGGGCACAGTGAGCATCTTGCTACTACTGCTCTCGGGCATGGCATCAGCCTCGGAGGTGGCCTTCTTCTCGCTCTCACGTAGCGAAATAGAGCACCTTAACAGTCGCACAGATACCGCAGCACGACGTGTTGTAAAGCTCCTTGAGAACCCCGATAGGTTGCTCGCGACAATCCTTGTGGCCAACAACATGGTGAATATCTGTCTGGTTATCATCGCTACGCAGTTTGTAGATTTGATATTTGTCTTCACGGGCGTGTGGGAGTTTGTCTTCAACACCATTGTCATCACCTTCCTGTTGTTGCTCTTCGGAGAGATTATGCCCAAGGTGTTGTCGCAGACCAATCCGGTGAAGATGGCTACAGCGCTCTCTCTCCCCCTGAAGTTTTTGCGCTGGGCACTCTTTCCTCTGGCCTTTATCCTTATCCGCACGTCAAGCCGCGTGAGCCGTCTCGCCTCGCGCAATGCCGAGATATCTATCGAGGAGTTGGCCGATGCTGTGGATCTCGCCGAGACGGGCTCGGAGGAGGAGCAGAAGATGCTCTCGGGTATTGTCAGCTTCGGACAGACCGAGGTGGTGGAGATTATGCACTCGCGCGTGGATATCACAGGGCTGGAGTACGACACCTCGTACGACGAGGTGCGCAAGGTGATTGTCGAGACGGGATATTCGCGTATTCCGGTATATGGCGACGACCTTGATGATGTGCGCGGTGTGCTCTATGTCAAGGATTTGCTTCCCCATATATCAAAAGACAACGACTTCGAGTGGCAAAAGCTGCTACGTAAGCCCTACTTCGTGCCCGAGCACATGATGATTGACGACCTGCTCAAGGAGTTTCAGAAGAAGAAGATACATATCGCCATCGTGGTGGATGAGTATGGTGCCACGCAGGGCCTGGTATCTCTTGAGGATATCCTCGAGGAGGTTGTGGGAGAGATTACCGACGAGAGCGACGACGATGAGGATAAGCTCTACGAGAAGATTGGTGAGCACACATATATCTTCGATGCAAAGATACATATAGGAGAGTTTGTTCGCGTCATAGGCTTCGAGGAGAATGCTTTTGCCGACGTGGAGGGTCATGCCGAGACGTTGGCAGGACTAATGATGGAGCTCAAGCGCGACCTGCCCCGTCGTGGCGACGAGCTGCAATCACATGGCGTTAAGTTCTTTATCGCTACGATGGATGGCCGCCGTGTAGATAAAATAAAGGTTGAAGTCAATGGTTAATCTCTTTATAGAGTCAATACCACCACTCTACCTCTGCTGTGACACACTCATAACGGCCGCAGATGTAGCCTCGGCCTCACGCTTTCAGAATGAGTGTCGTCGTAATGAACACCTCGCCTGGCGACGTATAGTGCGGCGTGAGCTTGGTCGCGATATTGTCATAGAGTATAACGAGGTGGGTGCTCCCGTGGTGGATGCCGCAGAGCGATATATCAGTGTGTCACACTGTCGTGACATGGTAGCCGTGGCCATATCCGATAGGGCTGTGGGAGTAGATATAGAGTCCATGGGGCGTAACTTCAGTGGCGTGCAGACGCGATATATGACCTCTCAAGAGATATTACTCACCTGCGATAGCCGTTGGGCGACAATGGCATGGACGGCCAAGGAGGCTCTATATAAACTCTACGGCATGCGTGGTGTGGAGCTTCGTGGTGATATAACGATAACGCTCCTCGACATCGAAGCACAATATGCCGAGGCTCTGCTTGGTGGCGTAAGACGTGCCATTGTCGAATTTAAGTTTACGGAGAATAACACGGTGTGTGCCGTGGCAACATATAAGGAGGAGTAGCACACAAGAAATGGCTGCAATACAAAACAATACCATATCGCTCGGCACCGACTCGCTGGGCAAACTATTGGCGAGGTATGCTATACCGGCAATCATTGCCATGGCCTCATCATCGCTATACCACATCATCGACAGCATATTTATAGGTCACGGTGTGGGTGGCGCTGCAATTTCGGGCATGGCTATCACACTGCCTATCATGAATATCGCATCCGCCTTTGGCGCCATGGTAGGTGTGGGTGCTGCAGCACGTATCTCAATACGCCTGGGCGAGGGTAATAAACGTGCTGCGGAGCATATCCTCGGCAATGCCGTACTCCTCAATCTCACGCTCGGCATAAGCATCATGCTCATCTTTCTCTTTGCCCTCGACCCCATATTGGTCTTCTTCTCGGGTGGTGAGGCAAGTGCCGAAACGATAGGCTATGCACGTGACTTTATGCGTGTGATTATGTTTGGTAATATCATCACGCATCTCTATTTAGGCCTTAACGAGCAGCTGCGCGCCTCGGGATATCCCCGTAAGGCGATGTATATCATGTTGCTTTCGATGACCGTATGTACAATACTCAACCCTCTATTTATCTTTGTGTTTGGATGGGGCGTGCAGGGCTCTGCCCTCGCTACGGTCATTGCACAGACGATATCTCTGCTGATACAGATACACCACTACACCTCACCCCGAAGCTTCCTCCGTTTCAAGCGCACAAGCTTCCGCTTCAGCCGTAAGATTGTGGGTGCGATAATCTCCATAGGCATGGCTCCCTTCCTGCTTAATGTCTGCGCCTCACTCGTTACGCGCTTTATGAATACGGCATTATTGAAGTATGGAGGTACGGGTGCCGAGGATATCATCACGGCAGCTACGATGGGTGGCTCTGTGGGCGATGTATATGTCGGTGCTTATGGCATTATGAACCGCGTATTTATGCTCTTTATTATGGTGGCTCAGGGCTTTAACCAGGGCATGCAGCCTATCGTGGGATATAACTATGGTGCAAAGCAGTATGGACGAGTGCTCACGGTGCTGAAGTATGCTGTTATTTGTGCTACATGCGTCACGACGCTTGCCTTTATTGTCGGAGTCTTCTTCCCCGAGGCTATTGCTTCGGCCTTTGTTGACAGTTCTAATGGTGTAGCAGATAGAGCTATGGTCGAGGTCGTGTCACAAGGTCTGGGCATCGCTATGCTTGTCTTTCCTCTTGTCGGTTTCCAGATTATTGCCGGCGGCTTCTTCCAGTATATCGGACATGCGCAGCTCGCGATGTTTATGTCAACAACGCGTCAGCTGCTCTTCTTATTACCCTTATTGCTTATCCTTCCTCCGAGGTATGGAGCTATGGGTGCTTGGGTGGCTATGCCCTTGGCCGATACGGCCTCGATTATCGTGGCAGCTACGCTTCTTATGCTGCAGGTGCGCAAGCTTCGCCGCATGGAGCACGATAGACACTTCAGTAAGTAGGAAGTAGCTTTACGTATTGTCAGAGATAGTTTATCGCCTCTATCACAATAAATTAAAGCCACTTCATAAACTTGAAGAACCAATAGGTGGCACCCGATACTATCAACATCAGAAGTATCGCCCATAGGTATCCGTACTCCCACTGCAACTCGGGCATAAACTTAAAGTTCATACCATACATACTCGCCACAAGCGTTGCGGGCATGAAGATTACGGCCGCCACGGAGAAGATCTTAACTATCTCATTCTGCTCGATATTGATAAGGCCGAGGGCCGCATCCTGGATATAGTCGAGTCGCTGGAAGCTGAAGTCGGCGTGGCTGATTAGAGAGTTAACGTCCTTGAGCATCAGCTGCAGGCGTGGATATATATCATTCGGGAAGCGCTCCGAGCGGAGTATTGACGACAGCACACGTTGGCGGTCGAAGATATTCTCACGCAGCAACATGGTGTTCTCCTGCAGGGCGTTGATCTTATACAGCACCTCCTTGTCAATCTTCTGTCCGCTGCTTATCTCCTTGCTCACGGTGGCTACCTGTTTACCAACCATCTCCACGAGGTCGGCATCATAGTCGATACGCACCTCCAGGAGTGATATGAGGATATGGTAACCTGTTGAGTATGAGCGGTAGTTCATCTGTAGTCGTTTCTCTGCTTCGCGGAAGGTGCGGAACTCGGCCTGACGCATAGATACAAGCACACCCTCATTTGAGATGATGAACGACACGGGCTCCACGGTGAACGACTCACCCTGGGGCACGAAGAAGTTTGAGTTCGAGATTATGGCATTCTCGGTCTCGGAGTATTTAGATGTTGACTCAATCTCCTCAACTTGCTGCTTGGTCTGCAGGCTCAACTCCATAAAGTTCTCCACGGCCTTCTGCTCCTTTATTGAGGGTTCGAGAAGGTCGATCCAGAGTATGTCGTCGAAGCCGAGCTCATCGAAGAGCGCGGGGTCGGCGTTGCGGATAATCTTGTTGTATTGCTTAAGATAGATAGTAATCATATCCCTCCAAAAGTTTTCATCTATCGGGTGTACCTCGGCTTGTTGTGACCACTGTAGCTACGTTTGCCGGGGCTGCCCTTAGTGTTATTTATTCAACTTTGCCCTTGCGGGCCTTTTCTCGAGCGACGTGCTCAACAAGTAGTGACGCTCTTATCGGAGGTAAGAAGTCGTGCTTGGGCTGTTGCCCCACGCGACTTCTTTAATAGGATCGGGGGACTATTCTTATGCCTGCGTCCCAGAATTTTTTCAGTGCCTTATGTTTCTCCTCGTCGAGGATGAAGTCGATGTTACGTGTGAGGTAGTCGTATGCCGTGATGCCGTTGTCGGCACCCATATATGAAGACTCTGTCACTGCCTCCCAGATATGCTCTATGCCGAATGTCAGGGCGCGCTGCAGCTCATCCGTGATCTCATACGACACACCCTTGCGTGCCACCCATACGGCAAAGGCAAAGGGTAGCTTCGTGACCTCCCTCCACTCTATGGCGAGGTCATATGTATATTTGAACCTGCCCTCATATCCAAACACCTTATCGCCAATAAGCAGGAAGGCATCGCCCACCTCGGGGCTCTCCACGCGGGCATAATCCTCCATGTGCAGCCACTCCGGCGATATATGCCACTTGTGTGCTGCAAGGTATCCGCAGAGCTGCACCGATGTACGCGAGTGGGCGTCAAGCCATACTCTCTTTGCCTGCGTTATAGGCTCGTTTGATACCACTACGACCGTGCGCACAGCGCCCACAGCGCCTATGCAGTAGTCCGTGATGATATTCGTATTTGAAAGTTGAGGTACAACAGCCGCAGGGAGCAAGGCTATATCTGCCTTACCCTCAATATAGTTCTTTGCGCACTCTGCAGGGGGAGCTAACAGCAACTCTGCACGCAAGTTATCTGCGTGCTTTAGTCCATAGACGAATGGTATCGTATTCAAATACGATACGGCTGTTATTGTTGGAATGATAGCCATCGTCCATAGTCTGTTAGTTAAGAGTTAAACACTTCGGGTGTTGAAAGTTGTCTTGCGTGGCTCTTTCGGCATCTGCCTCGCTTGCGATATCCTCATTTACGCCAAGTAAACTGCGGTATCACAATCTTCGAGCATCTTCAAAATAGCCTACGCCATACAACTTTCTTCGGTTGCGTGGCTCTTTCGGCATCTGCTCCAAAAGAACTTTCACCCGACTATATCAGCGCAAAGGTAGTAAAAAATCTCTTAACGACCAAGAATAAATAACAAAAGAGTATAAAAAAGAGTGCCGAAGCATCTGCGGAATAGGATAAATTATATGTCAGGGTGTTGCAATATAAAAAAAAAGTGTTACCTTTGCGCCGAATTAATTATTGCAATATATTAATTATAACAAAAAGACGAAAATGAAAAAGGGTA
>JAZNFC010000008.1:0-18020 GCA_045588935.1 Alistipes sp.
GCTGACCAGTGGGGTAATATCACTACAGGGACGGAGCTTATACGTCGTAAGCTGGGCTCGGAGGCTGAAGCCTTTGCTATCACCTGCCCGCTGATTACGAAGGCCGATGGCACAAAGTTCGGTAAGACGGAGTCGGGAAATGTATGGCTCGATGCTCGCTATACCTCGCCCTATAAGTTCTATCAGTTCTGGTTGAATGTGAGCGATGATGATGCCAAGCGCTATATCAAGATCTTCACGCTGCTTGACCGTGAGACTATCGAGTCGCTTATCGCCGAGCATGAGGAGGCTCCGCACCTCCGCGTCTTGCAGAAGCGTCTTGCCGAGGAGATAACCACGATGATACACTCTGTCGAGGAGCTGGAGAAGGCCAAGGCCGCCTCGAACATTCTTTTTGGCAATGCCACCTCGGAGGCGTTGCGTTCGTTGGACGAGGCTACATTGTTGCAGGTGTTCGATGGAGTCCCCCAGTTTACTATGTCGCGTGATAATCTCGGCAAGTCGTTTATCGACATCGTGGCCGAGATGTGCAAGGTCTTCCCCTCGAAGGGTGAGTGCCGCAAGATGGTGCAGGGCGGTGGCGTACAGCTCAATAAGGAGAAGGTTGCCGACCCGATGCGTGAGGTTACGGAGGCAGACCTTATTGCAGGCAAGTATCTCTTGGCACAGAAGGGTAAGAAGAACTACTACCTTATCACCGTAGAGTAACGTGGAAAAGCTCTATACTATACGTCTTGACGGCATCTATCTGCGTGCCTACCACGGCTGCTACGACCTTGAGCAGCAGGTGGGCAACCGCTTTCGTGTAGATATGGTTATCAAGACGCCTCTTGGCATGCTGCCCGAGACTGATGATGTCACACAGGCGGTGAACTATCTTACCGTTTATGAGATTGTCGAGCGCACAATGCATCGCACGCAGCGTACTATCGAGGCTGTGGCGAAGAATATTATCGAGGCTGTGCGTGAGACCTTCCCCGAGATTGTCGAGGTGGAGTGCACGGTATCGAAGCTTGCACCTCCGCTTGGTGGTAAGATAGATAGAGTAAGTGTAACACTAATAGGATAACTATAAATAATTTATGGAACAGACATCGACAAAGCGCAGTGGTTTTGGAGGCAAGGTTGCCGCCATCCTTGCAGCTGCAGGCTCGGCTATAGGCTTGGGTAATATTTGGCGTTTTCCCTACATCACTTCGGAGCATGGCGGAGGAGCCTTCATCCTTATCTACTTGGGATGTATTCTCTTACTTGGTTTGCCTCTGCTTATTGCCGAGTTCTCGGTGGGACACAACACCAAGAAGAACCCTATAGATGCCTTTGCTACGATTAAGCGCGGCTGGGGTTGGCTTGGTGCAGCAGGCCTTATATCTGTGACTCTGATTATGGGTTACTACTTTGTTATTTCGGGCTGGACTCTGAACTATACTATCGCCTCGGCAACAAACGCCATAGATGGCGACTTTGCAGCTTTCTTCACCTCGTTTACCACAAGCACATGGACGCCGTTGTTGTTTACCTTCCTCTTTATTGTTGCTAACCACGCAATTATCGTGGGTGGCGTACAGGGTGGTATTGAGAAGGCGTCGAAGATTATGATGCCTCTGCTCTTTGTGATACTCGTTGTTTTGGCTATCTACTCGTTGTGGCTGCCCGAGGGTCGTGAGGCACTGGGTAATGTCTTCACACCCGACTTTTCGAAGGTTACGGGTAAGACCTTCCTTGATGCTATGGGTCAGGCCTTCTTTACCCTCTCAATAGGTATGGGTGCTATGCTCATCTATGGTTCTTACTTCAAGGATGGAACCAAGATTGCAGGTACGGCTATCAACGTGGTGTCGCTTGATACTTTTGTGGCGCTTATGGCGGCCATCATCATCTTCTCGGCGGGTGTCGAGAATGAGAACGGCATGCAGCTCGCCTTTGTTGCTATGCCCAAGGTCTTCTCGATGATGCCTCTGGGTAACTTATGGGCGGCTCTCTTCTTCTTATTGTTGGGCTTGGCGGCTCTCTCTTCGACAATATCTATGCATGAGGCCGTTACCTCGTACTTTGTCGAGAAGCGCGGTATGTCGCGTAAGCATGGTGCTCGCCTTGTTACGCTTATCGCTCTTGTGCTTGCCACGGTGGCCTCGCTGTCGCTCGGCGATTGGAGCCATATCAAGGTTGCCGGCATGAATATCTTCTCGCTGCTTGATAACTTTACGGCTATCGTCATGCTGCCTTTGCTTGGCATCTTTACCTCAATCTTCGTAGGCTGGGTATGGAAGAAGGAGGATATGAAGGCGGAGCTTACGGCTGAAGGTGGTGTCGATAAGGCGACCTATCCTGTTATACGTTTTCTTCTGCGTTACGTATGTCCTGTGTTGGTAAGCGTAGTATTTATCTTCGGCATCATCGACTTCATAAGCAACTTGTAATAAATATAATAACACAATAAAAACTCAAACACTATGGCAGAATTCATCTATCAGGAGCCTTATCCCATTCAGGCGGATAAGACCGAGTATCGTCTTCTCACGAAGGACTATGTTAAGGTCGTAGAGTGTGACGGCCGTAAGATTTTGAAGGTTGATCCCAAGGGTCTTGAGCTTCTGGCAAAGGAGGCTTATGGCGATGTGTCGTTCTACCTTCGTGCCTCACACCTTCAGAAGCTGGCCAACATCCTTGAGGATCCGGAGGCGACGGATAACGATAAGTTTGTGGCCTACACCATGCTTATGAATCAGTGTGTGGCAGCCGAGGGAGAGCTTCCCACATGTCAGGATACGGGTACGGCTATCTGTATTGGTCACAAGGGTGAGGATGTATATACCGGTGCTAACGATGCGGAGTGTATCTCGCGCGGTGTGTATGAGACATATAAGGAGCGTAACTTGCGCTACTCTCAGGTTGTGCCCTTCACCATGACCGAGGAGAAGAACTCGGCAACAAATCTTCCTGCACAGATTGATATCTATGCCGGTCACCCCGGTATGGAGTATGAGTTCTTGTTCATCACCAAGGGTGGTGGTTCGGCAAATAAGACATTCCTCTATCAGCAGACCAAGGCACTGCTTAACGAGGAGTCGTTGACTGCCTTCATCAAGAAGCATATCCTTGACCTCGGCACATCGGCATGTCCTCCCTATCACCTTGCAATCTGTATCGGCGGCACCTCTGCCGAGATGTGTCTTTCAACTGTGAAGAAGGCCTCTGCGGGCTACCTCGACGAGCTCCCCACATCGGGTAACGAGGGTGGTCGCTGCTTCCGTGATCTCGAGTGGGAGGCTAAGGTGCAGAAGATATGCCAAGAGATAGGTCTTGGTGCGCAGTTTGGTGGTAAGTACTATGTGCACGATGTACGTGTTATTCGAGCACCTCGTCATGCGGCATCGTGTCCCGTGGCTATCGGTGTTAGTTGCTCTGCAGACCGTAACATCAAGGCGAAGATTACTCCCGAGGGTATCTTCCTTGAGCAGCTCGAGAAGAATCCTGCACGCTTCCTTCCGGCACAGGCTCCCGCCATGTCGCCGGCCGTAGATATCGACCTCGACGAGGGTATGGATAAGGTGCGCGAGATACTCTCGAAGTATCCCATCAAGACACGCCTGAACCTTAAGGGTACACTTGTTGTGGCTCGTGATATCGCACATGCCCGCATCAAGCAGATGCTCGATGAGGGTAAGCCTATGCCCGAGTATTTCAAGAAGCACCCTGTATATTATGCAGGCCCTGCCAAGACCCCTGCAGGCATGGCGTCAGGCTCGTTTGGTCCCACTACAGCAGGTCGTATGGACTCATACGTAGATCTCTTCCAGAAGGCCGGTGGCTCAATGGTGATGGTAGCTAAAGGTAACCGCTCACAGCAGGTGACCGACGCTTGTAAGGCTAATGGTGGTTTCTACCTCGGCTCTATAGGTGGTCCTGCTGCAATTCTTGCCAAGAACTCAATCAAGAAGGTTGAGGTTGTCGATTTCGAGGAGCTCGGCATGGAGGCTGTGCGTAAGATTTATGTGGAGAACTTCCCTGCGTTCATTATTGTGGATGATAAGGGTAATGATTTCTTTGCCGACTTCGCGCATTAAGATTGCATAGCGGGGTTATTTCGAAGCTTGGCTTGTAGATAAGTTGTTCACATGCGTTTAAGTATGCTGTGCACCTATCTACTTCGACCAATTGCTAAACTAACCGCCACTCTTCAATTTTAATAAGACCTAATCGGCTGATTTGGTGCTATACGAGGGATGGGTAGTCTGCAGATTATCCATCCTCGTAAGCCTAAGCCATAGCAATAAAACGCTCTCCGAGGCGTTAGATAAGCATCGGAAAGATTAAATAGTTATTGATGAATAGTATGTTTCGTAGAGTAGCTCTGCTGCTCATCCTTCTTATAAGCTCGCTCGAGGCGTGGGCGCAGGTATCCTTCACCGTGGATGCCTCCTCAATTACTGCACTTGGGCAACCCTTCCGTGTGGAGTTTACCGTGGATGCCGAGCCCGACAAGGACTCCTTCCGAGCACCCTCATTTGAGGGCTTTGAGGTGATAGCCGGTCCCTCGGTATCGACAGGTCGCTCCGTACAGTTTATCAACGGACGTCAGTCGTCGAGCTACAGCTGCTCATATACCTATGTTCTTCTACCCGAACGTGCAGGCATCTTTACCATAGGTACTGCGCAGGTCTCGGTAGATGGCAAGAGCTACAAGACCAAGGAGCTCCCTATAGAGGTTATAGCCGAGAAGGGTAGTGATAACCGTGGCTCGTCATCCTCTGCCACATCCCCCGAGGGGCGCATTGCCAAGGATGATATAATGCTACGTCTGAAGCTCTCGACGACGGAACTCTATAAGAGTGAGCCCGTTAGAGCCTCGTTGGTGCTCTACACACGTGTAGGTATCGATATCGAGTCACTCACGATGCCCTCGTTTGATGGTTTCTGGTCGCAGGAGCTCTCCTTCGAGAATGCACCCTCACGCGAGGAGTACAACGGCCGTATATACGAGACGTACAAGATTAGCGAGTATCTGCTGTGGCCGCAGCAGAGTGGTCGCATAGTTATCCCTGCAGCCGAGATGAGTGTCTTGGCGCAGGTCGTTGTGCAGGATAACCGCAGTCGTGACCCCATCTTCGGAGGCCGACAGGTATATCATGTGAAGCGCGACCTGAAGAGTGCTCCCGTCGCCTTAAATGTCAAGGAGTTCCCAAAGGGTGCACCCTTGACCTTCCGCGGTGCCGTGGGCCACTTCACGATGACGGCGCAGATGCCCACAGCGGAGGTAGATGCCAACTCTGCCGACCGCATGGTCGTCACAATAGCGGGTGATGGTAACCTTAAGTTTATCACAGCACCGACACTTAAGCTTCCCGACTCCTTCGAGCTCTATGACACGAAGGTGGCGGATAATATCAAGGTTACGGCAGCCGGCATGTCGGGAGCTATAACCTACACATACCCCTTTGTTGCGCGCTCCGAGGGCGATTTCACCATTCCTGCGGTGCTTTTCACCTACTTTGACCCTACGAGCGAGAGCTATGAAACACTCTCTACCGAGAGTTTCGACCTTCGTGTCAAGAGCGATGGCTCGGCAATGACACCTATATCTGTCGAGAATAACTACATGGGCTACGGAGGTGCCATGCGACAGCTGGCCAGCGATATCCGCTTTATACATACCGATGCTCTGCCGCGTCCCGAGCGTGGAGCTGTGCTCTTTGGACCGATATATTGGTTGGTCATAGTGCTCTCATCGGCCATCTTCATTGTGCTCTATACGCTTTTGCGTCGTCGCATACGCGCCAACCGTAATGTTGTGGTACGACGCATGAAGCGTGCCGACAAGGTCGCTGTGCAGCGCCTGCGTATGGCCGAGAGATATATGCGTGAGGATAATCGTCATGCCTTCTATGAGGAGATGCTGCGTGCCATGTGGGGATATATCAGCGATAAGTTCAATATCCCGGTAGCAAATCTTACGAAGGAGACCATTCGCGAGCGCCTCTATGCTGCGGGGGTATCTACGGCTGATGCCGAGCTCTTCTGCGAGATTATATCTCGCTCCGATGAGGCGCAGTATGCGCCCATGACCGAGGGGGATATGGGTGCGGTATATGGTGATGCCGTAGAGATAATATCGAAGATTGAGGATGTAATTAAACGATAGTAGTGATGCGTACATATATAAATATAATAGGCGTGGCGGTGCTCTGCATGACACTTCTGATTCCCGTGTCGTCACGTGCTGCTGATGCCCGTACTATGGCCGAGGCTTATTGGAGTGAGGGTATCGCTGCCTATGAGGCGAAGGATTATGCAAAGGCTGTGGAGTGCTTCGAGCAGATCGTGGCTCTGGAGCAGGCCTCGGCAGACCTATACTATAACCTTGGCAATGCGTGGTTTAAGCTTGGGCAGCATGACGAGACCATGCGTCCCTTTGCCGGTGGTGAGCTGGGGCGTGCTGTGCTCAACTACCGTCGTGCGCTGCATCTCAACCCTGCGATGGATGATGCTCGCTACAACCTCGATATTGCGGTTGAATATACCAACGATACGGAGCCCCTGCCCGAGAGCTTTATCGTGCGCCTCTGGCATACGTTGCGTGATGGCGCATCATCCAATAGCTGGGCTGTGGCCTCGATTGTTGCCTTTGTGCTGATGCTCGCCTTTGTACTTCTCTACCTGCTTATCTCCTCTATTGTGGTGCGTAAGCTCGCCTTCTCCTTTGCTGTGGTGCTTTTTGCGGGCTTTATCCTCTGTATGGCCTTTGCACTCTCCTCGTGCCGCGCTATGGAGCAGCATGATATGGCCGTTATCGTGTGTAACGACACCGCACCTGTGCACGCCTCACCCGATAGTGCTTCGAAGATTTTGCGTGAACCCTCGCAGGGTGTTACCGTGGAGCTTCTGCGTACACATGACACCTGGGTCGAGGTGCGCATGATGGATGGCGAGAAGGGGTGGATACGTCGTAGTGCCGTAGAACATATATAGTTATAGCTATGTCGCAACTGCTTGAAAATGTCACACGTGAGCTGCAGCGCCTGCCCGGTATAGGCCGTCGCACAGCACTGCGTCTTGCTATGCATATACTAAAGATGGAGCCCGAGGTTGTGGACTCTATGTCCCAGAGTATATCCCGCTTTCGCCATGATATACGCTACTGCGCAGGTTGTAATAACCTCTCTGATGATACACTCTGTCCTATATGCAATGATTCACGTCGTGACAGGACGACGATATGTGTTGTCGAGCAGGTTGCAGACCTTATGTCTATTGAGAATACGGGGCAGTATCATGGTCTTTACCATGTCCTTGGCGGTGTTATCTCTCCTATGCAGGGCGTAGGTCCCTCCGACCTGAAGATAGACCTTCTTTGCGATAAGCTGCTGCAGGGTGAGGTGCGCGAGGTTATCATTGCTCTTTCAACCTCTGTGGAGGGTGAGACCACACACTTCTACCTTACGAATCGCCTCAAGGCCTTTCCCGATGTTAAGGTTACTACTATTGCCCGAGGCATAGGCTTTGGTGATGAGCTCGAATATGTCGATGAGCTGACTATCACACATGCGCTTCTCAACCGCCGATAATTTGTTATTATAAGACGACCTCTTTTCGTGCTGCAGAAATGAGAAATGAGAAATGAGAAATGAGAAATGAAAAATGAGTCAAAACTTTGCTCTTTGCTTTCTGCTTTCCTTGCACCACAAGTATAACAATCTCCTTTCTATCTTTTTTCACTTCGTTTCGCTTGCTTGTTGCGTTTTTTTTACTACCTTTGCCCTCCCAAGCAGGCATCTATGGGGTCATAATAAGGGTATTATACCATAATTCACTTGGTTATGATTGAGTGGTGCTGAAGTTAAATAATTAATTTTTAAGCAATTATGCAGACAATTCAGATTAATGGTACAGCTCGCAAGGACTTCGGTAAGAAGTTTGCAAAGGCTGCACGTCGCGAGGGTCAGGTACCCTGCATCGTTTACGGTGGTGGCGAGGAGGTTGCTTTCACTATCGATGCCAAGGAGCTCAACCAGCTCATCTACACTCCTAACTCATACATCGTTGAACTCAACATCGACGGTAAGGTGGAGAAGGCCGTAATGCGTGAGGTGCAGTTCCACCCTGTTCGTGAGCAGGTGCTCCACGTAGATTTCTACCGTGTACAGGAGGGTAAGCCTGTGGCTGTTAGCGTGCCCGTGCGTCTTACAGGTAACGCCGAGGGTGTTAAGATCGGTGGTAAGCTCGCTTTGTCGGCTCGTAAGCTTGTTGTTAAGGCTCTCGTTGAGTATATTCCCGATGAGATCGTTGTTGATGTTACTCCCTTGCAGGTTGGTCAGACTATCTTCGTAGGCGACCTCAAGCGCGAGAACCTCACTTTTGTTACTCCCGCAACTACTGCCGTTTGCGCTGTTCGCGTAACACGTGCTTCACGTGCTGCACAGTAGTAGAGCGATATGAAGTATCTTGTTGTCGGGCTGGGAAATATCGGTGCCGAGTACGCCGCAACCCGCCACAACATAGGTTTCAGAGTGTTGGATGCCTTGGCTGAGGCATCCAATATCTCTTTTACGACGGTGCGTTATGGGGATATGGCTACGCTCAAGCATCGTGGCCGCACCATACTGCTGCTTAAGCCCTCGACATATATGAACCTCTCAGGCAAGGCCGTGAGGTATTGGATGGAGCAGGAGCGCATACCGCGTGAAAACCTCCTCGTGATATCGGACGATATAGCCCTCCCCTTTGGTACATTCCGCATGCGTAAGAATGGCTCGGAGGGTGGGCATAACGGACTGAAGAGTATCACGGAGCTTTTAGGTGGAAACAACTATGCTCGTTTGCGCTTCGGTGTGGGTGGCGACTTCCCCCGAGGTCATCAGGTGGACTATGTTTTGGGCGACTTCTCTGACGAGGAGCGCAAGTTGATGCCCGAGCGCCTGAAGCTCTTTGGTGAGGCGATACTCTCGTTTGTCTCGATAGGAGCAGATAGAACCATGAATGCCTACAATGGCAAATAAAAATAACGGAACATCTAAACTCGACGATGTTCCGTTATTTTTTTATTGTATAAAGACTCCTACTATTATTCTACGGCTCTCGGCTTCATCATGCCCACCAAGGTGCCATTAGAGAGGAGTATCATAATTTCGGCATCCATCTCGTAGTGGGTCACACTCTCCAACATTGCAAAGTACTCCATCTCCCTTTCGATATCTTGGCAGAAGCGACGTGTTGAGCTGATGTTGGTGAAGGTGATGTCTCGACTCTCCGAGGTCTTATATGTCGCCATAAACCTGTTACAGTTGCCCATGCCCGAGGCCTGACCATTGTCATGCAATAGTATCGTGAACTCCTCGCCCTTGGCACTGATATCCGTGCCCATAATCTGCACAAGTTGCCACTCCGTACCTACAAGAGGCCTCTCCAACTTATGCTTATATCTGCAATTACAACACCCCACTGCCAATGTCGCAGCTAAAACTATTGTGCAAAATATCCTTGTTTTCATATATATATTTTGGAAAATATGTTTATCTTTGTGACAAAGATAGTATAAAAACACTAAAACATTTATAAATATGAAAAAAGTTATCGCATCGCCCTTGGCTCCCAAGGCCGTAGGACCCTACTCACAGGCTATTGCTCATGACGCTACTCTCTACATCTCTGGTCAGCTGCCCATCGACGGAGCTACAGGTAAGATGGCCGAGGGCGTAGAGGCGCAGACACGTCAGGCACTCACCAACCTCGGTTATATCCTTAACGAGGCAGGTTACACCTTTGATGACGTGGCAAAAACTACCGTGCTTCTTGCCGACATCGCCGACTTCGCAGCCATGAACGCTATCTATGCAGAGTACTTCACAGGCGAGAAGCCCGCGCGCATCTGCTATCAGGTGGCTGCATTGCCTATGGGGGCGTTGGTAGAGATTGATTGTATCGCCATCAAGTAATTTTTGATTATAAGGCAGCATCTACTGCCGCTAACAAAAATGCCGACCACGGACTGTACGTTTTGTACTATCCCATGGTCGGCATTTTTTGCCGAGCGTTGTATCTACTACCTTCTAATCAAAAATATTTTCGGTTATAAGGCTGATATCTACTGCCACTAACAAAAGTTCGGACAATGGACTGTACGTTTTGTACTATCCCATGGTCGGCATTTTATGTCAAGAGAATGAAAGAGGAGGGCGGGGAACTTTTTCAGTACAAAATATTTAGAGAAGTACGTTTAAGCTGTCAACCGCAAAACTCCCTAAATCCCCTAAACTCTCTGTACTCTTTGCTCTTTACTCTTTGCTCTTTGCTCTTTGCTCTTTGCTCTCTGCTCTTTACTCTCTGCTCTTTACTCTCTGCTCGCAGAGGACAAAAAAAATAAGGCCAACGAAAGGTTTTCGACAGAAGGAACTCTCTCCTTAAGCCTAGTAACAAAACGTGTATTTCCACCTTTGGAAGCATACGCCTTTTGCTACAACCTTTCGATTGGCCTCTCCAACCTAAAACTACTAACCTAAATGAACCTTAAAACTTCGCTGCAAAGGTAAAGACAAAGATTTAATCCTGCAAATTTTTTATTAAAAAAATTCAATAATTCTTTCAATATTTTTAATTAATCCCCTCTCGATTTCCTTATTTGCTTGATTTATTGCGTTTAAGAGGTTTGTTCGTATTCTCTATAATATGGTGGTGTGTTGTTGTTTATAGCTCAATAAGTAGCGATATGTTGCTCAAATAATGAAAAATTACTAAATTTGTGGCGATGCGCGCGCGCATGCGCACACATATGTATAATGTATCACAGCTATGAAGCGCAGTCACACCATAGGTTTTGATGCTCGTAGTGCCAATGGCAATATCACGGCACAGGGTAACTATAGCCGATTTATCATCGATGCCATCTCGGAGGCGTGCCCTCGTCACGGCTATTTTCGCATGTACGTCACAGATGAGGAGCCGTGTGCCGAGTATGAGCTGCTTGCCTCGCGCCACAATGTAGAGTCGATGGAGCCGGATGGTGTGCTTTGGCGTAGGTTACCACGCGCATGGCGACTTTGGCATGTGTCGAAGGATGCCAAGCGTGGTGATGTGGAGCTCTATCATGGTCTTGATGAGGTGCTTCCCTATGGTCTTTCGCGCAGAAATATACGCGGCGTTGTTACTATCCACTCTCTTGATTTTTGTCGCTTGCGCTCATACTATAACCCTGTGCAACGACTATGGCGACGATTGATATTGCACGATGTTACACGTCGTGCTGACCGTGTGGTGGCGGTGAGCGAGTGTGTGAAGCGCGACTTGGTGCGCTATGTAGGTGTCGATGCCGAGAAGGTGGATGTGATTTATAGCGGTTGTCATCCTCGCTTTGCCGAGCCTCTATCGGAGCAGAGGTTGGTCGAGGTTGCCGAGCGTTACAATCTCCCTGACCGATATATCCTCAATGTGGGCACGCAGAGCGAACGTAAGAATATCGGACATATCGTCGAGACCTTGAAAAAGTTGGATGATGACCTCCATCTCGTAGTTGTCGGACGTGCGACATCCTATACGCGCCATATCCTGCGTCGCATAGAGTCGCTTGGCTTGAGCCACCGTGTACATCTTATACACGATGTTACGGATGAGGATATGCCGGCGATATATCGTCGTGCAGAGCTCTTTGTCTATACCTCGCTCTATGAGGGCTTTGCTACGGCTATAGTCGAGGCTTTGACCGTGGGTGTTCCTGTCATCGCGCTTAAGGGCTCGAGCATGGAGGAGGCCGGAGGCCCTAATTCGATATATCTAAACTCTAATGATGGCGATGCACTTCTCGAGGAGATTGTGCGCCTGTTGGGTGACGCAGAGGAGCGACATCGCATGGTCATTGCCGGCAAGGAGTACGCTTCGCGCTTCCGCTCCGAGGTGGTAGCTTACAATGTGCTAAAGTGCTATAAACGTATAGGTGTGGAAATAGGTGAGTGGTAAAATAGAAAAATATGTAAAAATATAAACTGCTGTTAATTAATGGATTGAGGCTCTGTGATGTAAAAATACGTATAAATACATATCCTTTTTGGTAAAAAATGCGTATCTTTGACAGCCTTTAGCGCCGTAAGTTTGGCGGTAGTTTTTGAGCGTAGAAACAGATTATAAAAAATAGTTATGGAGAAAGTGACAAAAATCGTAGTTATGGCAAAGCAGGTGCCCGACACTCGCAATGTGGGCAAGGATGCCATGACTCCTGAAGGTACGGTAAACCGTGCCGCTCTGGCTGCAATCTTCAACCCCGAGGATTTGAACGCCTTGGAGATGGCTCTTCAGATGAAGGATCGTCTGGGCAAGGCTACGGTATATGTATTAACTATGGGTCCGCAGCGTGCTGCTGATGTTATTCGTGAGGCCATGTTCCGTGGTGCTGATGGTGGCTACTTGCTCTCGGGCAAGGAGTTTGCCGGTTCGGATACGTTGGCTACGTCGTATGCGTTGTCTTGTGCATTGCGTAAGATTGAGCCCGATATCATTGTTGCGGGACGTCAGGCTATTGATGGTGACACGGCGCAGGTGGGTCCTCAGGTTGCCGAGAAGCTCGGCATGCCACAGGTAACATATGCCGAGGAGCTTGTGGATATCAACGACTGCGAGATTACGGTGAAGCGTCGTTTGGAGCGTGGCTCGGAGGTTGTGGTATCGCCTCTGCCTGCGGTGATTACGGTGAACTCTTCGGCCAAGGAGTGTCGTCCTCGTAATGCCAAACGTGTGATGAAGTATAAGTATGCGTTGGCAACCTCGGAGATGGCTACTGCCGATGCCTCACGTCAGGCCTTTATCGAGGAGCGAGGCTATCTTCATATTGTTGAGTTCTCTGCTGCGGATGTAAATCCCGATTTCGAGCAGCTCGGCTTATCAGGCTCTCCCACGAAGGTGAAGAAGATTGAGAATGTAGTGTTCCAGACGAAGGAGGCTAAAAGCCTCACGGCCGAGGATAAGGATATTGAGCAACTTATGCAGGAGCTTATAGCGAGCCACACGCTCGGTTAACCCCTAAACGAGAGATTTATGAATAACGTATTTGTATATATCGAGATTGAGGATAAGGAGATTGCCGATGTGTCGTTGGAGCTCCTTACAAAGGGCCGTGAGTTGGCTAATAGATTGGGCGTGAAGCTCGAGGCTGTCGTTCTTGGCAAGGATGTTAAGGGCATGGCTTCGGAGCTTGCGAAGTATGGCGCCGACACGGTATGGTATGCCGAGGATGATATTTTTGCACCCTTCCGTACGTTGCCCCACACGGCTGTTATGGTTGGTCTTATCGAGCAGGAGCGCCCGCAGATAGCGCTCTTTGGTGCTACGCCCGTAGGTCGCGATTTTGCTCCCCGAGTATCGTCGGCACTGCATAGTGGTCTTACGGCCGACTGTACAGAGTTGGTTATTGGAGAGCACAAGGATCCCAAGTCGGGCAAGGAGTATGATTCGTTGCTCTACCAGATACGTCCTGCATTTGGTGGTAACATCATCGCTACGATTGTCAATCCGGAGTGTCGTCCACAGATGGCTACGGTGCGCGAGGGTGTGATGCGTAAGGAGATGGTTGCTACGCCTGCTGCGGCCGAGTTGCGCGAGATAGAGTGGCGTCCGATGGTTAAGGATACGGATCTCTCGGTGCGTATTGTTGAGCGTCATATCGAGGAGCGCAAGATAAACATCAAGGGTGCTTCGATTATTGTTGCCGGAGGCTACGGCGTAGGCTCGAAGGAGGGCTTTAAGCTCGTTCATGAGTTGGCCGATGTCTTGGGTGGCGAGGTAGGTGCTTCACGTGCGGCTGTAGATGCCGGTTTCACGGAGCATGAGCGTCAAATTGGTCAGACGGGTGTTACGGTGCGTCCCAAGCTCTATATCGCATGTGGTATTTCGGGACAGATTCAGCATACGGCAGGTATGGATGGCTCGTCGATGATTGTATCTATCAATACCGATCCTGAAGCTCCTATCAATAAGATTGCCGACTATGCCATTACGGGTAGTGTCGAGGAGGTAATCCCCAAGATGATTAAGTATTACAAACAGAACTCAAAGTAGTAAATCATGGCAAATTTCTATACAGATAATAAAGACTTGCAGTATCAACTGTCGCATCCGTTGATGCGCAGAATCATCGAGCTCAAGGAGCGTAACTTTGCCGATGCTGCAGAGTATGATTATGCTCCTCAGAATGTGGAGGATGCATTGGACTCTTACCGCCGAGTATTGGATATTGTAGGCGATGTGTGTGGTGAGGTTATTGCCACGAATGCCGAGGGTGTTGACCATGAGGGACCTCGAGTGGTGAATGACCATGTGGAGTATGCCTCGGGTACGGTACGTAATATCGAGGCGCTGAAAGCTGCGGGCCTGGGAGGTATGACTCTGCCTCGTAAGTATGATGGTTTGAATATGCCTGTTACATGCTTTGCCATGGCTAACGAGATGGTTGCACGTGCCGATGCGGGCTTCGAGAATATCTGGGGTTTGCAGGATTGTGCCGAGACTATCAATGAGTTTGCTACCGAGGAGATTAAGGCGAAGTTCTTACCTCGAGTATCTGCCGGCGAGACCTGTGCTATGGATCTCACTGAGCCGGATGCGGGCTCCGACCTCGGCGCCGTGATGCTCAAGGCGTCGTGGGATGAGGCTGCGGGCGTATGGCGTCTGAATGGCTGTAAGCGCTTTATTACCAATGGTGATGGAGATATCTCGTTGGTGTTGGCACGTACCGAGGAGGGCACAAAGGATGCCCGCGGTTTGTCGATGCTTATATACGATAAACGCGACGGTGGTGTTAAGGTGCGTCGTATCGAGAATAAGCTCGGTATCAAGGGCTCGCCTACATGTGAGCTTGTCTTTAACAATGCCCCTGCGGTGTTGGTGGGTGACCGTAAGATGGGTCTTATCAAGTACGTTATGTCGCTTATGAATGCAGCTCGTTTGGGTATCGCAGCACAATCTACGGGCTTGTGTGAGGCGGCCTATCGCGAGGCGTTGAAGTATGCACATGAGCGTGAGCAGTTTGGTAAGCCTATTGCGCAGTTTGCTGCTGTGAGCGAGATGCTTAAGAATATGGAGGCCAAGACTTTGGCTTCGCGTGCCATGCTCTATGAGACAGCTCGTTTCGTGGATATCTATAAGCAGCTTACGCATATCTCACACGATCGCTCGTTGGAGCCCGAGGAGCGTCAGGAGATGAAGTTCTATAACCGCTTGGCCGATGGCTTCACACCTCTTGCCAAGATGTTTGCTTCGGAGTACGCCAATGAGGTTGCCTACGACTCTATACAGATACACGGTGGCTCGGGATATATGAAGGACTATGCTTGTGAGCGTCTTTATCGTGATGCCCGTATTATGAATATTTATGAGGGTACCACTCAGCTTCAGGTCGTGGCGGCTATCAACCATGTGACGAAGGGCACCTACCTCGAGCAGATTATGCGCTATGAGGAGGAGATTGGTAGCGAGGCTACAGCACCTCTTGCCGAGAAGCTTGTGGCTTTGCGTAAGATGTACGAGGCGGCTGTGGCACGTGTTGAGGCTCTCGATAAAGAGGCTACGGGATATAAGGACTTTCATGCACGTCGCTTGGTGGAGATTGCAGGATATATCATTATGTCGCATATCATGTTGCGCCAGGCTGCGGAGTGTGAGGCCGACTACCTCGCCCCGGCCAAGATATTTGTTAAGTATGCCACGAAGAAGATTACGGAGGCTGCGACATATATCGAGGAGTCGGGCATTGAGGATGTAGAGCTCTTCCGTCAGTAAGCTGCTTTGTAGCTGACTATATACCGCTGCGATATTCGTGGCGGTTTTTTATTTATTTAGGATATCTTCGAAAAAAATATTACCTTTGCATAAGAAGATAAAAGATTGAGATATGAGATATCTAAAACCTATCATTATGCTCGTTGTGGCTATGCTGTGCATGACTGCGACTATGGCTCATGGACCTAATGAGGCGAAGTATTCGGCTATCACGCCTGTGCCTGTGGAGGAGTATCGCGCTGCCGATAATGCGACATTTGATGCTACACGCACCCTAAAACTATATATCGGTGTTGAGGGCGAGGAGAGAGTGCGTTTGGAGCGTGCTGCTACGGCTACGGGGTTGAAGCTCAAGAGTGTGCGTTTCCCGAAGTGTGATGGCTACCTTAACCTTATTATAGATACTGTTTCGGGTATCGCTACGGAGGGTTATGAGCTTGATATTGTTCCGGAGGGTATTACGGCACGTGCCGCTACGCCTGCCGGCCTGTACTACGCTATGCAGAGTCTGGCGCACATCTGCCGTGCTGGTATATATTGCTGCCGTGTGGTGGATGCTCCACGCTTCGATTATCGAGGGGTGTTAGTTGATATCTCACGTCATTTCCGCACCAAGGAGTTTATTATGCGTCAGATAGATAAGATGGCCGAGCTGAAGATGAACCGTCTTCATCTGCACCTTACGGATGCTGCGGGCTGGCGTCTTGAGGTGGAGAGCTATCCACGCCTTACGAGCTATGCTGCATGGCGTACGCCTCACGACTGGAAGAGTTGGTGGTATGGTGAGCGCCGACATGTGGAGGAGGGCTCTGAAGGGGCTTGTGGTGGTTACCTCACCAAGGCCGAGGCACGTGAGATTGTGGCCTATGCCGCCGACCGTTATATCACCGTCATTCCCGAGATTGAGATGCCGGGCCACTCCGATGAGGTGCTTGCTGCCTATCCAGAGTTGCGCTGTACACACCTCCCCGAGCGTCAGGGTGACCTCTGCATCGGCAAGGAGGCGACCTTCGAGATGATGCAGTCTATTCTTGAGGAGGTTATAGATATCTTCCCTTCGGAGTATATACATATCGGAGGTGATGAGGCCTCGAAGCGCGATTGGGAGCTTTGTGAGGATTGCCAGCGTCGCATGCGCGAGGAGGGCTTGGAGTCGGTGGATGAGCTTCAGAGCTATATGATACATCGCATCGAGAAGTGGCTCAATGCACGTGGCCGTCAGATTATCGGCTGGGATGAGATTCTTGAGGGAGGCCTTGCGCCCAATGCTACGGTTATGTCGTGGCGCGGTGAGGAGGGTGGTCGTGCTGCGGCAGCCGCAGGACACGATGTTATAATGTCGCCCCATGGTTACTGCTATATCGATGCTCCGCAGGATGCTCCCTACTCGCAGCCTGAGTCTATTGGTGGTTATCTGCCTTTAGAGAAGGTCTATTCCTATAACCCTGTGCCCGAGAGCCTTGATGCCGAGGTGGCCCGCTATATTCGCGGTGTTCAGGCTAATCTCTGGGCGGAGTTTATCGTTACCGATGAGCACTACGAACATATGCTCTGGCCTCGAGCCATCGCCGTGGCCGAGATAGGGTGGTCACCTCGCGAGAATATGGATTATACTCTCTTTCGTGAGCGCGCCGTAACGTTTGTAGAGCGTATGCTTGATGAGGGTTATGCCCCCTTTGACCTGAAAAATGAGATAGGTAACCGCCCCGAGTCGAAGAGCGAGGTTGAGCACCTTGCACGAGGTAAGCATGTTGAGTACCTCTATCCCTCGCGTTACTATGCTCCGCAGTATGCCGCAGCGGGTGATGCCACCCTTACCGATGGTCTTCGTGGCACCTGGACATATTCCGACAGCCGCTGGCAAGGCTTCCTTGGTCGTGGAGGTGTAGATGTCATTATCGACCTTGGCGAGGTGCTACCCATACACAGTATCTCTGCCGACTTTATGCAGATATGTGGTCCCGGAGTATTTATGCCGTGCCTCGTGGAGATAGCTATCTCTGCCGATGGCGAGAACTATACCAAGATTGCTGACCTCCCCCACGAGGTTATTCTCGATGAACTTCCCTCTTTTAAGTCTTTTGGCTGGGAGGGCGAGGCTACAGCGCGATATATACGCTATAAGGCGCATCGAAGTAAGCATAGTGGGTTTCTCTTTACTGACGAAATCATCGTTCTTTAGCGTTATAAAGGTACATCTGCGGCCTTTCAATCAAAGCCACCAATGGGACGTACATCAAGTACTACCCATCGGTGGCTTTTTC
>JAZNFC010000009.1:0-5410 GCA_045588935.1 Alistipes sp.
TGAGTTCGTACACCGTGCACAGCGTAACTACAAGGACTAATAACTTTTTGACGTAACACTTTAATAACGAAGAATTATGAATTTTACATTAAAGATATGGCGTCAAAGAGACGCTAAGTCACAGGGTGCATTCGAGACCTATAAGGTTACGGATATCTCGGCCGACACTTCGTTCCTCGAGATGATGGACATCCTGAATAACAACCTTATCCACGAGGGTAAGGAGCCCGTAGCCTTCGACCATGACTGTCGTGAGGGTATCTGCGGTATGTGTTCTATGCATATCAATGGCCATGCACACGGCCCTTCACAGGCTGTGACCACATGCCAGATGTATATGCGTAAGTTCAAGGATGGCTCGACCATCACTATCGAGCCTTGGCGCTCGGCTGCTTTCCCCGTAATCCGCGACCTCGTAGTAGATCGTGGCGCTTACGATAAGATTCTTCAGGCGGGAGGTTTCATCTCTGTACGCACCAACTCTGTACCCGATGGCAATGCTATTCCTATTCCCAAGGCCGATGCCGATGAGAGTATGGATGCTGCAGCATGTGTGGGTTGTGGCGCTTGCGCAGCAACATGTAAGAATGGCTCTGCGATGTTGTTCGTTGCTGCTCGCGTATCGTCACTCGCGAAGCTTCCCCAGGGTCGCGTAGAGGGTGCACGTCGTGCCAAGGCGATGGTTGCGAAGATGGATGAGCTCGGCTTCGGTAACTGTACCAACACGGGTGCATGCCAGGCGCAGTGTCCCAAGTCAATCTCTATCGCGCATATTGCACGTTTGAATCGCGAGTTCCTTGCAGCGAAGCTTCAGGACTAAGATTTAAATCTATAAGGCAGGTAACTCTGCCGTAAATAGGTGCCAACATAAGGGTAGTCATTACCCGAAAGTTGGCACTTGTTTTTTTTGTGGGCTTGTGATTGTGACCTTAAACGGACTATATATATTACAAGTGATTTCGGAGGAGAGGGAGGATGGCGTGGGCTTAATGGCCACAAAAGAGAGCTGTGAGAGGAGGTGAGATATTGAGAAATATATTTCACCACGTATAATTATTATGGATACAAAGATGCTCCAGATGTGGGCGTTCTGATGAGGCCCGTAAGGGTGTATTGCGAGGGTCACAGCGCTGGTTTTGCATAAATTGTAAGTACTATTTATGGGGTATCGGGAGTGTGACCGTCATGCTCCTTTTTGATTATTAGGCCTTGTCTTTTCGTAAATAAGTTTGCGTTGTTAAGAGAATTTAGTTTCAAGAATCAATTAACCTAATTTATATAACCTCCCTAAACAAACAAGGCAGAAGAAAAGTGGGTGACTATTTTGCGTTTAGTCACCCACTGTGTCAGTAGATAGTGAGCTGTCAAGACGAACGAGGAGCAGACGTTATGCCGCTATTTGTCATCTTCACATCCACATATATTTAGTTGATTGAGGGCAGGAACGAATAGTTCTTACCATAATCCAAGTGCTGCTCTACGTAGTTGGCAGGATAGCTGATCTTAACATCTACGACAGTACCCTCGGCGTCGGTTACAAGCTCATACTCGGGGTTTACGAAGCCACCATAAGGCTCGATGTTAAGTGCCTTGTTACGAGCGATAACCTCGGCATGGAGCTCGGGGTCAACAGCTACGGCATAGTTCTCTACGAGAGCCTTGCCGGCCTCATAGTCGCCCTCCGACTTGATGCGCTGCACCTCGCAAAGAAGCTCACCAAAGAGTTCGCGGAGGCGTACGAAGTCGTTAACAACAACGTAGGTCTTGCCATCCTTCTTCACCCACTCGATAACATTCTCATCCTTACCCTTCTCGTAGCACCACTCGGCGATAAGCTTGCGGTTACGCATGTGCGACTCCTCAACATTCTTGCCGGGCTCGATGCGAGAGAGCTGTGTCATGATACCATTCATGATATAATCGCTATACTGTGACCATGCGACGTCGAGTGTGGGAATAAGGCCAATCTCAACAAGCTTCTCATCACCAAGGTAGTAGAGAGCAAAGAGGTCGGCACGTGCCTCCTCGAGTGTTGAAGAGTAGGTGCGGAGTTCGTCGCCCTTTGTTCCGGGAGCAAGCTGTCCCGAGCCGTGACCCAAGCACTCGTGAAGGTCGGTGTGTAGGTCGTCACCGAGCTTACCATACTTCTTGGCACGCTCGCGGTCCTCCTCGCGAAGGATAAACTCCTCGGCAAAGCCGTTGCCCTGTGCTGCCTTATCGTAAGCATAGGTGATGTTGTCGATGGTCACCGACTTCGAGCCATGCTCCTTACGAATCCAATCGGCATTGGGAAGGTTGATGCCGATAGCCGTTGCGGGGTAGCAGTCGCCACCAAGCATAGCCACGGTGATAACCTTTGCAGATACACCCTTAACCTCCTTCTTGCGGTATGCGGGGTTGATAGGTGCATTATCCTCAAACCACTGCGCATTGGCCGCCATAATCTCTGTACGCTTGCACGCCTCCACGTCGCGGAAGTTTACTACAGACTCCCATGATGACTTGCGACCAAGGGGATCGCCATAGTTCTCGATAAAGCCATTCACGAAATCGACATTCGACGCTGTATCCTTCACCCAGAGTACGCTATAGTCGTCGAAATCCTTGAGGTCACCCGAGCGGTAGTACTTGATGAGGGCTTCGATTACAGCCTTCTGCTCGTTGTTAGCTACGGTAGCCGCCTTCTCCAACCAAAAGACAATCTGCTCCAAGGCCTCGGTGTACATGCCACCAACCTTCCATACACGCTCCACGAGATTGCCCTGCTCGTCGCGCATGAACTTTGAGTTCAAACCATAAGAGATGGGCTCGGGGTTGTCGGCATCGGCTGCGGCCATAGCATTGTAGAAGTTCTCAACCTCCTCCTGCGATACACCCTCGTAGTAGTTGTTTGCTGAGCTCTTGATGACATCGACACCTGCTGTCTGGTTCAGACGTGAGGCGTAGAGTGTCTCGTCGAAGATAATTTGGCATAGGAAGTCATCCTCAAGCTGACGGTTGTCGTCATTGATGTACTTTGCAAGCTGCTCGCGGAACCACGCCTCTGAGAACTCGGGCTTGAACTTATCATTCGAGTAGTGGTGGTGGATACCATTTGCAAACCACACCTTCTTCAAATACTTCTCGAAGGCCTTGAACTCCTCGCCCTCACGCTCCTCTGTAGCGGTGTAGATGCTCTCCAAGGTACGGCGTACCGAGAGGTTGTACTTGAAGTTCTGGTCGAAAAGGATGTCACGGCCACACTTTGCGGCCTCGGCGAGGTAGTAGATAAGCTCCTTCTCCTGAAGGGTGAGCTCCTCGAAGCCGGGGACCTCATAACGGATAACCTTAATGTCGTCGAAACGATCAACAATCCATGGCTGCTCGCCATCCTGCTGGTTGGTGCACGACGCCAAAGCTAATGCTCCCATAGCAAAAACAGATAAAAATTTATTCATCATCTTATAGTTTAAATTAAATAGTTTGCTTTCAATCTACAAAGATACAACGAAATTATGAAAACTCAAAATCGAGATGAAAGAGCAAAGATGAAAGAGCAAAGAGCAAAGTTCTCCTTTATCATTTCCACTTTATTTACTATCTTTGCGGCTCAAAAGAGAATTCAAAACATATACTTATGCTTACTCGAGGAATTGCAACTATCGGACTCTTGATTTGCTCCAATGTCTTTATGACCTTGGCATGGTATGGACATATTGCCTTCAAGTCGCGCCTGGAGCGCTACGGCATGGTCGCCATCGTGCTCTTGAGCTGGGGCATCGCCCTCTTTGAATACTGCTTTCAGGTGCCGGCCAATCGTATTGGTAGTCAGGAGCTTGGAGGTCCCTTTACCTTATGGCAGTTGAAGGTCATTCAGGAGGTTATCTCGCTTGTTGTCTTCACACTTTTTGCTGTGCTTTTTGTTAAGGGTGACCCCCTGAAGTGGAACCATATTGCGGGCTTTGCCTGTTTGGTCTTAGCAGTATATTTTATTTTCCGCAAATAGAGCAGAAAGGAGAACGCAGAAAGGAGAACGCAGCAAAGATGCCCTATGTAAATCTACAATAGGCAATAAACCACGGATTATCCAACTCCTCTTTGTTGTACCTCAACGCCTCATTATTCGGATAGGAGAGGGTCACACCTCCTGCCTCGTGGAGAAGAAGCTCCCCTGCAGCGGTATCCCACTCTGAAGTGGTGGAGGTGCGCACATAGTAGTCAACGGTACCCTCGGCAAGAAGACAGAACTTATAGGAGCTGCCCTGCTCGATAATCTCAAGGTTGGGATGTGTGGTGCGCAGCTCCTCGATATGTTGGTGCGTCTCGGAAGTCTGGTGTGAGCGCGACACCGCCACGCGGAAGGTGGTGTGCGAGGAGGTGGCAAGGGGTAAAGACTGTCGGCGCGAGGCTATATCGTCATAGCTGTATGAGGCCTCGGCCGAGGCCTCTATATCGGTTATAAGCCACGCCCCGCCATCGCGCTCGGCAACATACATCTTATGGTGGTAGGGAACATATACCACGGAGGTTATGCAGTGGTTGTTCTCCATAAGGGCGATGTTCACGGTAAACTCGTTATTACCCTTAATAAACTCCACAGTGCCATCGAGAGGATCGACAAGCCAAAAGAGCTCCCAGTTTTTACGCTCCTCGTAGAGCATCTCGCGCCCCTCCTCGGAGAGTATGGGTATGCGTGTGCGACCCAGCGCCTCCTTGATTGTGGCGTGAGCCATGCGGTCGGCAATGGTTATGGGTGTGTGGTCGCTCTTCAGAGATATATCATAATCGTCGCTATGCTTATATATGCTCATGATGACAGCCCCGGCACGCACCGCGGCGTTAAACTGCTCGGCGAGAAGATACTCTATAATGCTACGTTCAATCATTGTCGAAGGAGTGTTGTTGGTAATCATTCGCTATCAGAGGTAAAGTTAATAATAAGTTTCGAGATATGCAACATCCCGAGCAAACAAATTGGCTCACATCGCAAGTCTAAAAGTGTGCCAAAAAGATGATGACGGGAATAAATACCTATTATTTAATCGAGGAATATTTGCACGGAAAGAAAATTGTTTGTACATTTGCCGCGCTAAACATTCAAATTTTTAGTTTAATGTACGTAATAGTAGAGATTGCAGGTCAGCAGTTCAAGGCTGAAAAGGGTCGAAAGCTCTATGTTCACCGTCTCCAGGGCGAGGAAAACTCGTCTTTGAGCTTCGACAAGGTCCTGCTCGTAGACAACGACGGTCAGGTTAAGGTAGGTGCACCTGTAGTAGAAGGCGCCTCGGTTAAGTGCAAGATCTTGAAGCACCTCAAGGACGACAAGGTCCTCGTGTTCAAGAAGAAGCGTAGAACAGGTTATCAGAAGTGTAACGGTCACCGTCAGTATCTGACACAGGTTCTCGTTGAGGAGATTAATTGTTAAACCCTT
>JAZNFC010000010.1:0-33688 GCA_045588935.1 Alistipes sp.
CCTTGTAGCCGTTATACTCCTTGGGGTTGTGCGATGCCGTCACCATAACACCCGAGTGGCATCCGAGCTGACGAATGGCGAAGCTCAACTCCGGCGTGGGGCGCAGTGCATCGAAGAGATATACCGTAAAGTCATTCGAGGCGAAGATGTCGGCCACGCGCTCGGCAAACATGCGTGAGTTGTTACGGCTGTCGTGCGATATGGCGACCTTGATTTTCTCGCCCACAAAGTTGAGCTTAAGGTAATTCGCAAGTCCTTGTGTAGCAGCACCTACAGTGTAGATGTTCATGCGGTTTGTACCTACGCCCATGATGCCGCGTAGTCCTCCCGTGCCGAACTCCAGATCCTTGTAGAAGCTCTCGACGAGCTCATTGGGATTATTCTCCATAAGAAGGCGTACCTCCCTTTTTGTCGCCTCATCGTAGTCACCATCCAACCACGCCTGCGCTTTGGCGAGTACCTGCTTGTCTAATTCGTTTGCCATAGTCGTATCAGTTATATTTATAATTTATATATGTTCGTAACAAAAATCCAATATGCAAATTTAAGAAAAAAACTTCATATATAAAAGTATCAGCACGTTAAAAAATCGAGCAAATTTTTTGCCGCTCTATCCATAGCAAAAAAAACGAATAATACAACGCTTTTTGATATTTATTTTAATAAAATTATCCACATCTTTGCAGTGTCAAAACAACCCCATGAAGGTAACCTTTCGTGGCGAGTTTTAGCAAAGGAAAATATAGAAAAACGTAACTTATTGAGACAGAGCGACGAGGCTGTTTCAGGGTGTTTATCGCCCTTAAAAAAAGAGCAAAATTTAACGCGATGATGCAGAACCAAACATATAACGAAGTCTGGCAGGACTGCCTTGACAAGATTCGTTCCTCGATTACCGAGGAGGAGTTTGTCAAGTGGTTTGAGCCTATACGTCCTATCGGCTTCGATGGCTCTAATCTGCGTCTGCGTGTGCCCAATGAGAGCTTCGTCTCGACAATCAATAAGCGCTATATCGACTACCTGCGTCCTGTGATTTCGGAGTTCTATGGTGTTGATACACAGCTACATTATGCCGTACCTCGCAAGGTGGCGTCACAGGCTGTCGAGTCTAACACCTCGACCATACCCAAGTTTACGACGCCCTCCGACACTGCAAATATAAAAAATCCTTTTGTATTTCCGGGTCTGCGTCGCATAATGTTCGATCCGCAGCTCAATCCCAACTATACTTTCGACAACCATGTCGAGGGTGAGTGCAATCGTCTTGCTCGCTCGGCAGGTATGGCTGTGGCTGTATCTCCCGGAAGCACGGCCTTCAACCCTCTGTACATATATGGCGACTCGGGATTGGGTAAGACTCATATCGTGCAGGCCATAGGTCATGAGGTGCGCCAGCGTCATCCCGAGCTACAGGTGCTCTACGTCTCGATGAATAAGTTTCAGGCGCAGTTCCAGACGGCATATAAGAATGGCGAGATAACCGACTTCATACACTTCTACCAGACTGTCGATGTGCTTATCATCGACGATATTCAGGAGCTTACGGGTAAGACGGGTACGCAGAATGCCTTCTTCAATATCTTCAACCACCTGCAGCTTGCCGGCAAGCAGCTTATCCTCACTTCGGATAAGCCTCCTGTGGAGCTGAAGGATATCGAGCAGCGTCTGCTGACGCGCTTTAAGTGGGGGCTCTCGGCCTACTTGAGCATCCCCGACTACGAAACCAAGCTCAAGATTATCCGAGCCAAGGCGCAGCGTCTTGGTGCCACTATCCCCGAGGATGTCGTGGCCTATCTCGCGGAGAATATCTCGGCCAATGTACGTGAGATTGAGGGTGCTCTCTCGTCGCTCATGGCTAATGCCTCATTCCTTGGTCGTAAGATTACCATGTCGCTGGCGAAGGATATCCTCAAGGTCTATGTTAAGCTCACGCAGCGCGAGATAACCATCGACCATATAGTGAAGGTTGTCTGTGACTACTATAACATTGAGCTCGAGACCTTCAACTCGCCCAAGCGTACACGCGATGTGGCACAGGCTCGTCAGGTGGCTATGTACCTCGCGAAGCATCACACCAAGGCACCTCTCACCGTTATAGGCTCTGCTATAGGCGGCCGTAACCATGCTACGGTGCTTCACAGCTGCAAGGCTGTATCCGACATGATGGATACCGACAAGCTGTTTAAGGCGCAGATAGAGGAGGTGGAGAGGATAGTTCTCGGCAAGTAATTTGTTGTGATAAGGCAGCATCTGCGGCCTTTCAATCATTAGGCTGAATGGAATGTACATCCAAGTACTATCCATCCAGCCTAATTTCATGTCAAGACCACCAATGGGACATTGACGTATTTCCCATCCGCTCTGTTCTCTGTTCTCTGTTCTCTTGACCAATGGCCGAATAAAAAGTTGGGTGACTACAGTAAAAATAGTCACCCACTTTTTGTCTATATCTCGCAGCGGCGATTAACGATAGAAAATCGACGAGATAGATTTATAGTTATGCACGCGCTCAATAACATCTGCGAAGATGGGAGCTACGCTGAGTACCGTGAACTTGTGCAGGTCCTCACCCTCCTTCAAAGGTATAGTATCTGTGGTGATAACCTCCTGAATAGCGCTCTCGTTGATGCGGTCGTAGGCCTTGCCCGAGAGTACAGGGTGGGTAACTGCCGCACGCACGCTCTTCGCACCACGCTCCATGAGCATGTTTGCCGCCATGCAGATGGTACCTGCCGTGTCAATCATATCATCCACGATGATGACATTGCGACCCTCAACCTCACCAATCGCCGTCATCGAGCCCACAACATTGGCCTTGGCGCGCTCCTTATGAGAGATGATGATGGGTGCCTGGAAGTGCTTGGCATAAGATGAAGCACGCTTTGCGCCACCCATATCGGGAGAGGCTATCGAGAGATCGGGAATCTGCAACTTCTGGATATAAGGCACGAAGATGCCCGATGCATAGAGTGCATCCATGGGGAGGTCGAAGAAGCCCTGAATCTGATCGGCGTGGAGGTCCATGGTCATCACGCGCTGTACGCCTGCAGCGATAAGCATATTGGCAACAAGACGTGCGGTGATGGGCACACGAGGACGATCCTTACGATCCTGACGAGCCCAGCCGAAGTAGGGGATAACAGCGATAACCTGGTGTGCCGAAGCACGGCGGGCGGCGTCTGCCATCATCAGAAGCTCCATCAGATTGTCTGAAGGTGGAAATGTTGACTGAATGATAAAGACTGTGCAGCCACGAATAGACTCGTGGAAGCAGGGCTGGAACTCACCGTCGCTAAACTGCAGCACGTCGGAGTCTCCAAGCTTGATGCCATACTCGGCAGCAATCTTCTCGGCGAGGTAGCGTGAGCCTCGGCCGGCGAAGAACTTAATTTTATGGATTGCCATAATTTATAATTAGGTTAGGTTAACGTTTGACAAAGATACAAAGATATGGTGAATAAAACAACCTTTAGGCTGCTATTTTTCTGAAATGTTTAGACACTCTTCGATAAATGTCAAAATCTCATCACGTCCCTTACCCTTCTCGCTTGAGGAGATAAGCATCGGGGGTAGCTCCTCCCACTGCTCCGAAAGGGCTGTGCGGAAGTTTTTCACATTGCGGTTGAGCTGTGCCTGCGAGAGCTTGTCCGCCTTTGTGAAGATGATACCAAAGGGTATGCCGTGCTCGCCGAGCAGCGAGATAAAGTTGAGGTCTATCTTCTGCGGCTCGAGGCGCGAATCGACAAGGACAAACAAGAAGTGCATCTTCTCGCACTTGAGCACGTAGTCGGTGATAATCTTCGAGAACTCGCCACGTGCCGACTTCGAGACACGTGCATATCCATATCCTGGCAAATCGACCAGATACCAGCTGTCGTTGATTTTGAAGTGGTTTATCAGCTTGGTCTTGCCGGGCGTGCCCGAGACCTTGGCCAACCCTTTGCGATTGGTCAGCATGTTAATCAGCGATGATTTACCCACGTTGCTACGCCCAATGAAGGCTATGTCGCGCAGGTCGTCTTTTGGCACCTGCGAAATCCTCTCGGAACTACACTTAAATTCTGCTTTTGTAATCTGCATGGCACAAAGATAAGGAAACAATTCTAAATTAAAAATTGTTTTTAATGATTTTGAGGGGTAGGTTTCGGGTGTCGTTGAGTCAGAGCCATGAATGTTCCGGAGAAAATATCAAAAAAACGAGGCTGAATAAAAAGTAAAATAGTCGCTCGCTTCTTATTCAACCTCCAAACAAAACGTGGATGACTATTTTACTTAAGTCACCCACGTTTTTATGCAACAAACAGAAATTAGATTCTTGTATCAGACCAATGAGAGTCGTTGAGATTCTGATTGTCTCCGGGTTTGTTGTAGAATATCTTATTATCGATCGGAATCGTTAAGTCGCCGGTTTGATCCCATTTATTATCCCAATTGTTAGTTGAGGTGCTGCCATTCATACGGCAGAAAATAAAGTTAGCCTTTGTTCCGTTACCTTTGTATCCATCAGGAATAGCCACGGTGTAATAGCCTACGTTACGCTCCATCGATACCCATGTTGCGTCCTTCTCGAAGAAATATGCTGCGAAACGAGCACCGTTATAGTCCCAACCAGCGTATTTGAGGAACAGACGATCTTTTGTATCAGCCGGAACAGAGTCACCTGCTTTAACGATGCAGTAGAACATGGTAGTCTCGTTCAAATAGATATCGTAATTGCCCTCTGCGGGAAGTATGATGTTTCCGCCGTTGTCATCACAGCTCATCCAGACGTTTACACTTGTAGCATCATGGCCTCCAATCCAAGAGTCACCCTTGACGAACTTGAACTCCGTGCCACCGGGAACATCTTTGATTGCAGCCAAACGAGTGCCGTTAGCATCGGGTCTGTTGTAGAGTAAATATTGTGCGGTATTCCAGCTATTCCATTCAGAACCCTTAACACCCCATGTGGACTCTTCGCCAATTGTACCCACGTTTACAATCGTACCGGGTTTTAGGGTGACATCTTTTAAGGTGAATATCTTCTTGGTCATCATCGTACAGGTCAAAGTCTCGTAGGTACCCGGAGCGACAACAGCATAAGCGGTGTCACCTTTTTGTAATGTGGTTGCGACACACAACTCGGATGAGTCAGTATCGTTTTCCAAAGTAGGAGTGCCATTAGCAATACCAATGATATTACCGGTGAAAGCAGGACTTTGTGAACCTGTAGAAGAGAAACGAATGTCATTAACAGTATTATTCGAGCCAACAGTAAACTTGATAAGAGTTACAAGATTGGTGAAAGCTAACGTCTTGTCGGTTGTGTATGCTACCGAAATCAATGCCTTGTCATCAAAATGACCAACTGCAGGACGTTGAACACCGGGGATCTTTACACCCTTAATAACACCATCCTCAACACTCCACTCGCCCTGTCCATATACTGCGATGTAAGAGTCGTTCTGGGCAGCCGTGCCGCTGAACTTTGCGCTCTGGCTTGCGCCCTCGAATGTGTTCTCGGCAGAGATAGAGAACTCATTTACTGCGTTGCCGTCGTAAATGTAAATCTTGTCGTCGTTGTTCCACCAAGTCTCGCGACCGCTAAGCTCGGCGCGAGTTGATGCTGCCTGGGCAGCCTCGTCGGTGTGGGCAATAGCCTCAAATGTCATAAGCTCACCGGCGGGGCGGTGCGTTGTAGTGTCATCGGTCTGACATGCTGCGAATGTGAACATGGTAACGACCGCCAAAAGTATGTAAGAATAGAACTTTTTCATAGTCAATAAATTTTACGGTTAATAGTTTGTTACCAATAGATTTCTTCATCGCTTTCGCCCCACTTGCCAAGTGTAGCGTCGGTGCTTAAGGCAAAACCCTTCTCGATGGCGACTTCAAAGATGCTCAACTCGGGAGCTTCGTAGTTGAGAGCGGGGCTCGTCTGGCTTCCCCCCCCCATGAATTTTGTGAATTGCATGACTAAAACTTTATAGTTGATTAAATTTAATTTGCTATACGGCGCGCAAAATTATGAGATTATTTGTGAATGTGCAAGAAAAATGGTATAGAAATCGTCGTTAGTTGTATTATTTTGTTAAATTTTATAATTTTGTCCGTGATAATGCAACTATTTAACTAATATAACTATGAAGAAAGAGTGGAATGATGTTCGCGAATTTCATGAGAAGTTTGGACATCCCGTGGCCGAGGAGCCCAAGATGATTGATAAGAAACGCGCACTGTCGCGCGCCAAGTGGATGAATGAGGAGGTTGCCGAGTTCCTCATCGCCGATAACATCTACGAGCAGGCAGATGCCATGATTGACCTTATGTACTTTGCCCTCGGCACGATGGTAGAGATGGGACTCGAGGCTGACGAGCTCTTCGAGATTGTGCAGCAGGCAAATATGGCAAAGCTGTGGCCCGATGGCAAGCCTCACTATAATCCCAAGGATGGCAAGGTTATCAAGCCCGATACATGGGAGGACCCCGCACCGAAGATTAAGGCCTATATCGATGCTGTGATAGAGGGTAAGGCCATGAAATAGAATCTATTATATTAAGGTATCATCACTATTGAGCTCCATGTGTTGGGGCTCTTTTTTTTTATTGGAGGCAACCTCTTGGTTTATGATAAAATGAGAAATGAGAAATGAGAAATGAGAAATGAGAAAGGAGCTTCGATGTGCTTCGATGAGGTAATATGTGATTAGCTCATAGCAATATGTGACTACTCATAGTAGCTCATTCCACTCTCCACTTTCAACTTTCCACTTTCCACTTTGCTCTTTCTCCTTTCCAAACAAAAATCGGGTGACTTTTTACTTTTTGCCGCGACGTTTATATTATACAAAAGTATGGTTTCGTTGAATTTATTTTCATAAAAGGGTAGTTTTATTTAGATTTGCGCTCGTAATTTTTGCTTTATTGCAGACAGATGAAATTTATTGACCATATAATCAATGCGTTAGCCATTACATTGGTAATGGTGTCATGCGCGCACGACATGGATGAGCAGGCATATCGCCCGGCCGAGGAGGTTGAGGCGACATTTGCCATCGACATGGAGAGCACACGCACGATGCTTGGCGACGACGGTAAGACTACACATTGGGCTCCGGGTGATAAGTTGGCATTGTGGGCGAAGGATAGTGGAGGAAACTATGTTGCCGAGGGTGTGCCGTTCTTGTTACGTCACTTCTCTACGAGCTATACCAAGGCCTTCTTTGCGGGCAACATGGCGCAGCAGGACGAGGCGGAGACCTATACTTATTATATGTGTTCACCGATACCCAAGTCGAAGGAGGGTACGCGTGTGATATATACTCTCTCGGGGGAGCAGAGTGGTGAGTATGAGGCGCGTCACGACATCATGGTGGCACGTGCCGTAACCACGGGAGCTGTAACCTCGCCCTATCAGGTGGAGCTCAACACCTCGTTTATTCATCAGATGCACGCACTGAAGATTGTGGTGCCCGAGGATAGAAACGTGTTTGGCCATGAGTTCAATAAGTTAGAGATTATCTTCCCGCAGAATGTCGTGGGCGATATAACCTTCGATGTCACCGATCCCGATGCCGAGCCTACCTACTCCAATATGTCGAATACCATCACGGTATATAACGAGAATGGCTTGAAGGTGGGTGACGAGATATGGGTCTTTGTGCTTCCGGGCACTACGTCGGGAGATATTCAGTATCGTGTGCGCTCGTCGGACCGACGCTCGCGTTATAATTCCAATCAGCTGAATAAGACTCTGTTGCGTGGTCATGTGACACCTATACGCATGGCGACACCCGAGATAGCGCCATACACGGCGCTACACTTCTCGATAGGTAGCAATAATCTGGGTGAGGAGCCTACGAATGTGACGATATGCGACCATAACGGTAATGAGCTTGGTAGCTTCGTATGCACTGCCGAGAACAGATATTCACTGATCTACGATATCGAGAATATCGACCTCTCGCCCTATCAGAATAAGGAGTTCATCATTAAGTATGAGTCGGAGAGTGCCATTGTTCAGGGCACGGTGAATGTCGGACACCTGGAGCAGTATAAGGAGCATACCATCACACCTATGGTTGTTCCCTACCTCTTTGCCGAGGATTTCTCTACCTTCCCCTCGGTGTCGAGTAATGATGCGTATAAGACGTCGAGCACTGGTTCGATGGGTGCCGTGGAGCTTAAGTCGGGCTCGGGATGGTATGGTGCGCGAGTGGGTGTGCAGGCAGGTACCTCGGTGCGTATTGCTGCGCGACGTGAGACCTCGGCCGACTATCCTGCGCGCGTCGATGGACCGGCATTGACAGCTATCAAACCCGGCAAGAGTGTAAATATAAAGATTACATACGACACAGGTTCTTCTCAGCAAGCAGGTGGTCTTGGTCCGGTACGTCTTGGTCAAACTATACTGCAGGGCTATGTGACGAATACGGGAGGTATCGCTTCGGGAGGATCGGTATCTTCTATTTCAAGTCTGATTACCGGCGGTCAGGACCTCACAAAAGTTCAGGGTAACTACTCCGCGGCGGACTATATCACGGTGTCGGCTGATGAAAATAGAGGTACATATACCACGCTGCCGACATCACGTAGTTATTCGCTTATGGGTATAAATAATACAGCCCGATTATCATGGGCATTGGTCGGTAATAACAAGAACGGAGCTAATAACAATACCTTCTGGCTCTATATAGATAATATCAAGGTGCAGATATTAAAGTAGAGATACGAGAGATAATAATCTAAACTAAAAATATACAAATCAACAAAAACAAACAATTATGAGAAAGTTGTTCACATTAGCAGCGCTTGTAGCACTTGCCCTTGTCTCTTGCGACAAGGATAGGTCGAATACAGGTGCAGAGAGTGAGGAGGGCAGTGTTGCTGTTAGCCTTAATACGGCCACTACGGTTGAGGCTACACGTGCGGAGCTTACCACCGAGGTAAACTGCACAGTGCCCGCGGCTGAAGATTTTGGTGTCGTGATTAACGGCATCCGTAAGGAGAGTGGTGAGGCGATGAACTCTGTAAAGGAGTATGCCTCTATCGCGGAGGTCGTCGAGGATTATTTCTATCGCGGCTACTACAAGGCAACGGTAACATCCGGTGATATCAACGAGGAGGGCTACAACAAGCCTACCTTCGTAGGTGTTAGCGAGGAGTTCCATGTTGAGGCTCGTAAGACTGCCAATGTTCAGATTGAGGCTACGATTGCCAATGCACTTGTAAAGGTGGTGGTTACCGAGGGTTTCAAAAACTACTTCTCGGAGGGTTATGAGCTTGAGCTCGAGACATCTCTTGGCAATAAATTTGATGTTTCGGATCAGGCTGAGCTTATCTTCATTGCTCCTGCATCGTTCAAGGTGTCGGGTGTAGCTTACAAGCAGCCCAATCAGTCGGGCACGGCTAATCAGGAGGTTGTGCTCTCGGCGCAGACCTTCGAGAACATACAGCCCCGTACCATCTATACGGTGAAGATGGATGTAACGACAGCAGGTCAGGCTACGCTTAAGATTACTCTCAACGATAATATCGTCGATGAGTCACCCATCGAGACTGAACTTAACCCCTGGGCTTAATCATTGTGTTGGAGAAATAAAAAGAAAGAGATATGAAATCAGTAATAAGACTTATGAGCCTATTTGCTGTTGCAGCACTTACGCTCGCCTCTTGCCACAAGGATAATGCCTCTTATGACGATGGCAAGAATAATGTTAGCGATAATATCGGTTACCTCGTGCTTGGAGGTCTTGAGGCTACGGTGATGGAGGATACCGAGACTGTAAATAATGGTACAGCGGCCAAGGCTGCGACACGTGCCATAGATGTGGACTTCTTGAACACTTTTGATGTTGTTATCGAGAAGGCATCGGAGGGTAGCTATACGCAGGTGAAGAGCTTCAAGTATGGCGAGCGACCCGAGATTATTGAGCTTGAGGGTGGTATCTATCGCCTTACCATGTCATCGGCAACGATGGAGGGTGCGGCTTGGGAGTCTCCCGTATATAGCGCAAAGAAGGAGTTTGTCATCACACGTCTTCAGACTACCGAGGTGAAGGATATCGTATGTAAGCTCTCTAACATCAAGGTTACGGTAGCCTACTCGGCAGATATCGCCGATCAGCTCGACCTCGATCGTACTACGATGACCGTCGCCGTGGCTAACAACGCGTTGGAGTACACCAAGACCGATGCCGAGTGGATACTGGGTGCGGAGTCGAGTGTTGGTCGCCCCGGTTACTTTGCTCCCGAGAATACGACAAGCACCCTGAAGCTTACGCTTAAGTGCTACTATGTAGGTCAGGATAAGGAGATTGTCATGACCAACGAGATTAAGGGCGTACGAGCTGCACAGTGGCACAAGGTGAATGTTACTATTCAGCACGCTTCGGATGGTACTGCAACTCTCGGTATCACTTGCGATACTTGGACCTACGACGAGGAGGTTACCTTCGATACCACAAATCTTCTTTTTGAGGAGGTGTTGGTTGACGATACCGATATGCCCGAGATTAAGTGGGAGGGTCACGACCTCACACAGGAGGTAGAGATGCCCGAGGAGGACTTCGATGCCGAGGGTAACTACCTTAAGAGCATCAACATCGACATCTTGTCGAAGACTGCTATTGCAGCCCTCAATGTGAAGGCCGCATCGGATAGCACAGAGTTTATGAACGACTACACCTCTGTCGTTCCTGCCGATATCGACTTGTGCTCAACGACAATCTCGAATACCATGTTGGCGATGTTCGGCTACGTAAAGGTTGCCGACAATACGACATCCGTACAGCTCAAGTTTGCCAAGATGGCATCTATGATGAGGGATTATGAGGGTATTCACACCTTTACCATCACCGTTAAGGATGTCAATGGTCGCGAGTCTGTAGCTACACTGACGGTTAACACCGTTCAGAGTGTTGAGCCTGTAATCAGATGGGCCGGTTACAATATCGATGAGCGTCAGACATACTTTGAGGGCATGACTTGTGACTTGACGGTTAAGGCACCTCTTGCTATTGCCGACTTCCGAGTTGAGATTATCTCTGAGACGCTTACGGAGGATGTCTTGGCCAATGATGCAAATCTTGCTAAGGAGTTTAGCCTTGTAAAGGATACACAATTCTTTGAGCAGCTTACAAACTTCAACTTCCCCACGGGTGATGCTGTTGAAGGACAGACGAGCCTGAATCTCTCTATCACAAGCTTCCTCAATGTTCTTGCAATGCTTGGTAGTGGTGATCACGACTTCGAGATGACGGTTATCGATACAGCGGGTAATACCACGACGAAGACCGTAATGTTCCACTTTGAATAATTGAATGATAGTATAATATAGAAAGGAAAAAAGAGATGAAAAAGATACTATCAATATTGTGCATGGCGCTTGTTGTTGCATCATGCTCAAAGGATGTAGAGTCACAGAATGATATCATTATGGCTGCTGGTGAGGGCGCGGTACGCTTCGCCCTGGCCCAGGGCTCAAGCAACTTCGTGGATCAGGATGTTGCCATAAAGATATATAAGGAGAATACCGAGAGTGGCGAGTATGAGCTTGTACGTCGCTATACGAATGTTGACGATGTGCCCGACTACCTCTCGTTGCTTGAGGGTCAGTATAAGGCTGTGGTGCAGGTTGGCGAGCGTAAGACTGTAAGCTTCGATACGAAGTATTACTATGGTGAGAAGTACTTTACCATCACGCCCGGTGCTGTTGAGGCTGTCGAGGTGGATTGTAAGCTTCAGTCAACTATCGTGAAGGTTCAGTATGATGCATCGATAGTCGAGAAATTTGAGGCGGGCTATGCAACCACTGTAGCTATCGACGATGAGTACAATCAGGCGGAGATTAACTCTGGCGATGTGCACTCGTTGAAGTACACCGAGACCAAGGAGGGTTACTTTATGATGCCCGAGGGTCAGACAACCATCGTATGGCACTTCGAGGGTGTAAATCCTTCGGAGGTAGATGCCGAGCAGCCTAATGGTGAGGTGCTTACAGATGGTAAGATTGTGGCTAATGGTAAGATTGAGAATGTTAAGGCTAATTCTCGCTACACGGTGAAGCTCAAGTACTCGAAGGATGCTCCCGGTAAGCTCGTTATCGAGGCTACGTATGAGCCCGAGCCCGAGACTCCCATCGACAACAATATCTCGTTCAGCCCCGATCCTACGATTCTTGGTGATGGCTTCGATATGATTAACGATGTTCAGTCAGCGGTGGGCGAGGCTCTTACCTATAAGATTACGGCTCTTGCCAACGTCAGCGCTATTGAGCTTACTACAGGTGGTGTAGAGTTTGATGTGCTCAATACGACAGTTCCCGGCATCACCCGCAATAAGATTAGCGACCTTGAGTACACGCTGACCATCTCTGATGAGTTCTTCGTGAATGTTCCCGGTGGTGTGAGCGAGGTCAAGTTCCATGTAGAGGATGTTGATGGCGGTAAGAAGAGTGCTGTGGTGAAGTATGCCAATAGCGGTGTGCTGCCTATTACGGATGCCGATTGCAACCTTTGGTTTGGTAATGCAACGCTCAAGGCCATGGTTTACGATGCTGCGGCTACGGATGTGAAGATTGCTTACCGCAAGGCCGGTACCGAGACTTGGACCGAGGTGGCTGCAGCGGCGGGTGCCGATAACCTATATACGGCTACGGCTACGGGCTTATCGGCAAGTGAGGAGTACGAGGTTAAGTTGCTCTTCGGTAGTGAGAATAAGGGTAAGGTACTCACTTACACCACTATTTCCGGCACACAGCTTCCCAATGCAGGTTTGGAGAATTGGCATCAGAGCCAGCTCATCTATCCCTACCTTGAGGGTGAGGAGCCATTCTGGCTTACGGGTAACAATAACTTTGCAACCTTGACACAGCCGAAGGATGATGCGCGTCCCGGTTCTACCGGTACCAAGTCGGCATTCCTCAAGTCGCAACTTGCGGGTCTCATGGGTATTACGAAGTTTGCTGCAGGTAACCTCTTTACCGGTACTTTCGTTATCTCCGGTACTAATGGTACGGTAACTTTCGGTCGTGACTTTGAGTTTACGGCAAAGCCCAAGAGCCTCACATTCTGGATGAAGAATAATGAGGGTCAGATTGATCAGGCGACAAATATACAGTCTGGTACGGATATCTACACGGTGATGATTCTTATCACCGATGGTACGACATATTCGGTTAATACCGCGGATGAGTCAACGTTCCTTAAGTTGGACAAGCTCGCAACGCTGAATGGTGTTATTGGCTATGGTTACCTCTCGTCTTCGGATTCACATGCCGAGTGGGTGGAGAAGACTATCAATATCACCTACCGAGAGGATATGAAGAATGTCACACCTCGCAAGATTGTGGTGTCGTTCACACCCTCGGGCTATGGTGACTACTTCTGCGGTTCTTCCCAGTCGTGGATGTATGTCGATGACGTTCGTTTGAACTACTAATAATTATCACTGCAAGGCGGCGGTATAGATGCTGCCGCCTTGTATTTTTAACTTATGGCACGGCGTGCTATATTTCGCAGTGCTTCTATAAGCTGATAGATGAGGAGAATACTTACAACCATACTTGCACTATCACTTGCTACCGTCGCTCTGGCGGGGCATGATAATAACGATATACTCAATTCCGAGCTGAAGGTTGAGGCTGAGGAGCTCACCCCTAATGAGGCGCGCGCGCGTCGAGGCTTTACGACAAATACCCTCTTTGTACCCAAGGGTCAGTGGATATTTGGCGGCATTGCCTCATATTCGGCGCATCGCAACCAGGATTATCGTTTCGTTGTTATCAACGATATAAACTCGGAGGGCTATAGCGTCAACGTAAGCCCGATGATAGCCTACGCTCCGTGGCAGAATATGGCCGTGGGTTTGCGCTTTGGCTATGAGCGCACGATGCTGCATATAGATGGTGCATCGCTCTCTATTGGCGATGGTGAGAGTGGAGTAGGTATAGATGTCGATTATGTACATCAGCTCAAACACTCCTTTACGGGTTCGCTCTTTTGGCGTCCCTATATTCCGCTGGGTCAGGGTAATCGCTTTGCGATTTTCACCGAGCTGCAGCTCAACTTCTCGGGCGGTCAGTCGCGCCTTGTGGCTCTCGATGGTCAGGTGGATGTATATCCCGACTATCGTGGTACCTATGCCAAGAACTTCGCCTGCTCTATAGCTTTGCAGCCGGGTATCGTGGCCTTTGTGACAAATAATACGGCATTGGAGCTCTCGATAGGCGTCTTCGGCGTGGGCTATGAGCATACGCGCCAGATAAAGAATCAGGTTGAGGAGGGTCTGTTCCGGTCGAGTAACATGAATTTCAAGGTCAATCTCTTGTCGATAGGCTTTGGCGTGTCGTTCTATCTATAAAACCTATGATGCTATGAAGAGAAGACTCCTAACAGTGGTTATAGCGCTGCTCATGGCAGTGGTAGCCTATGCCGAGCCCCAAGCTGCGTGTAGGGTAGATAGCTTGAATAAAGAGTTCGTGGCGGAGAAGCCTACCCCCTTCCTGCCTACGACACGACGTATAGACCGCCACCTCGATCGCAATAAGTTTGTCTATCGCAATGAGGTGATGCTTGGCCTTACGGCCTCGTATGGAACGATGAATGCCAACGACTCGGAGCTGTTGTTGGTCGTGAGTGATATAGACTTCGGATTGCGTCGCACGACGGTAAATCCCTTTGTTGCGTATGCCTATAAGGATAACCGTGCTGTAGGTTTGCGCTTCGGCTATGAGTATATAAATGGTGACCTCGGAAATATATCTCTCGACCTCGGCTCGGCGCTCGATATGGAGCTTGGCATCTCGGGCATAGGACTTAAGAGTGAGAGCTACTCGTGGTCACTCTTCCATCGTAACTATATAGGCTTGGATCGAAAGGGTATTATAGGCGCTATCCTCGAGGCGGAGCTACGCCTCAAGACGGGTAACGTGGCAATGTATAGCGAGACATCCGAGGGACGTGACTATAACCGCACACGAAACTTCACTGCGCGCTTAAATCTAAATCCCGGCCTTGCGGTGTACGTTTTTCCCGAGGTGTGCGTTACTGTAACTGTAGGCATTGGCGGCCTTTTTTATAATAAGATAACACAGGTGGATGCCTATGGTGTGGAGACGGGAGTCCGCAACCGCACGGGATTGCAGTTTAAGGTCAATATAGCCGATATACAGATTGGCGTGGTGGCACACCTGTGGAATAAAAAGAAGAAGTAGTCTATGTTGGGATATTTTAGATATGTAGCCTTGTGGCTTGTTGCGACACTCCTTGTTGTGGGATGTGTGCATAATGATATACCTCATCGTGTTGTTAAGCTCGATATCCTTACGCTCGAGGCCGAGGGTCTGCGTGAGCCTGCCGTGATAGATGCTTCGAAGCATACCGTGAAGCTCAACCTTGAGGAGACAACCGATATCCGTAAGGTGAATATCACGAATGTCACGATGACCGAGGGTGCTCGTTCTACGGTTACGTTCCCCGGCTATTTCGACCTGCGTACGCCGCTATATGTTTGTCTTACCTACTATCAGGAGTTTGAGTGGGTAATCTCTGCCGAGCAGAGTATTGAGCGTTATTTCACCGTGGAGGGTCAGATTGGTGCTTCAGAGATAGATGCCGTAAACCATATTGTCACGGTCTATGTACCTATGGAGCAGTCGTTGAGCGATGTTGTCGTTACCTCGGCGAAGCTCGGCCCCAAGGATATCACGACATATACACCTGCGTTCGAGGAGATGAAATGGGATTATAGCTCGGTATGTAATGTCGTGGCGTGCTACCACGACGATATCGAGGAGGTGTGGAGCGTGCAGATTATCCAGAAGGATCTATCCGTGGAGTTTACATCTATCGATGCGTGGGCAAAGCGTATATGGCTCTATGCCGAGGGACGCACGAGTGATGTTATGGGCTTCAACTACCGCAAGGCGGGTGATGAGGCGTGGGTGACAATACCCAAGGAGGAGCTAACAATCGAGAATGGCGTGTTTAGCGCGGTCATTACCGACCTTGAGCCTATGACCGAGTATGAGGTTATGGCCTTTGTGGGTGAGGATACAACACAGGCGATGAAGGTCACTACCGAGGATGTATTTACGCTTCCCAATGGAGGTTTCGAGGAGTGGCACACCAGCGAGAAGGGTATAGTCTTCCCCTATGGTTTGGGAGGCACCCCCTTCTGGGCGTCAGGTAACGAGGGTGCGGCCATGGCTTCGACGACACTTACGGATAAGAACCCCGATACACGTCCCGGCTCTGATGGTAGCTACTCTGCGGCCTTGCAGTCGAAGCGCGCCGAGGTGATGGGTGTAGGTAAGTTTGCTGCCGGCAATATCTTCCTTGGCGAGTTTGGAGGCCTGCAGGGACTCAATGGATTGGTTAACTTTGGCCGTCCTTGTGTGGCTCGCCCTGTGGCTCTGCATGGCTGGTATAAGTATCATTGTGGTACTATTGACGAGTATGGCAAGACGCCTACGGCACGTCCCGACCTGAAGAAGGGGGATAGTGACGAGGGTCAGATACTTATTGCCGTAGGCGATTGGAGTGTCGAGGAGTATGGCTCGGGAAGTAAGGCTAATCCCGATTGTCCTGTCACGGTAAATACGGCCGATGAGAGCACCTTTATCGATAAGCGTGGCAAGAATGTTATCGGCGTAGGTGAGATTGTGCTCACCGAGAGTACGGATGGTTGGGTAGAGTTTACCCTGCCGTTGGAATATACGACCACTTCGCGTGTGCCGACACATATCATCATCTCGATTACGGGCTCACGCTTTGGTGACTACTTCACGGGCTCGACGCAGAGTCTGCTTCTTGTTGACGACCTCGAACTCGTATATTAAGTAACATTGGAGAGGTGTGGTTGTGCTTCACGCAAGATATAGCGAAGCATGCCGCGCCTCTTCACTCTTCTTGGTTATGCTTATGAGGCCTACGTTAATCATCTTTGACTTTGACGGCACGTTAGGCGATACACGAAATAATATCGTCGTTACGCTGCAACGCACCATGCAACTGCTTCGCCTCGAGCTGCGAGATGAGGCTGCATGTGCTGCCACCATAGGCTTGACATTGGAGGATAGCTTCATGTCGATGTATCCCGCAATGTCGCGCGAGGAGGCACGTGACTGCGTGTCGCTCTACCGAGATATATTCTATCAAAGCATCGATGAGCTTACTCCCGACCTCTTTGTCGGCGTGCGCGAGACCTTGGCGGCGCTGCATGCTATGGATATAAAGATGTCCATAGCCTCGTCGCGCTCCTCACCCTCGTTGCTTCTCTTCCTAAAACGTATGGGCATCGCTCAATACTTCTCCTATGTCCTTGGCTCGGATAATGTCACGAAACATAAGCCCGAGCCGGAGCCTGTGCTCAAGACCTTGAGAGAGCTGGGTATAACACCCGAGCAGGCCCTTGTTGTGGGGGATATGCCCATGGATATCGCCATGGCACGTAATGCCTCGGTGCGCAGTGTGGGTGTAAGCTATGGCAATGCCACAGCCGCGGAGCTGCATGCCGCAGGTGCGGACTATGTGATATCCGAGATAGGCGCGTTGTTAGATATTGTGGGGTAGTGTCGGGTGCTATCGCATGCCCTGACGCAGCTGATCCTCGGCGCTCTTCGTGGTTATCAGCACCACGCCATTCACGCCACGGAAGCCATACATATTCGAGCTCTTGAGTATCTCTACGCTCTTGACATCGTGGATATTGACCATGTCGGGGTTTAGCTCCGAGCCATCAACCAACACCAATACTGCCGAGGAGCTGTTTATCGAGTTTTGTGTGCGTAGCATAAGCTCGCCACCCACACGACGCAACCCCGGGTAGCATACCATAATGGCATCTACGACATTCGTGCACCCCGTGGCACGCAGCCTCTCGCCCGATATTCCCGAGGTGAAGTCGGTGCTCTCCCTGCGCTTAACATATCCATGGCCGTAATTTAATAACTCCATGGACTCCGTTGCATGGTAGGTGTTTCTATCCTCCGTGATGGTTATCTCCATGCTGCGACGACCATCTACCGGCACGATAATCGTGTCGCGTGCGATGCGTATCAAGAGCGTATCTTCGGCCTTGACATCCGTAAGCCCAAAGCGTCCCTTGCTGTCCGATTGTGTAAATGCCGAGCGACCGACAACCGATATGCGGGCCTTTACGCCACGACCATCGGCGCGCATGATAAGACCATTGAATGGCTCATCGGCACGAAGCGTAAAGATTGTAAATGTCAGTATAATGGAGAGTGTAAACCTGCGCATACCAACTATGATTAACCGACGTAAAGATATACATTTTGAGGAATATTAGCAATAGATACTTGAAAAAATTGGCGTTTTTAAAATTATTTATTATATTTGCGGTATCGGATTGAATACTTTTAATATAAAACACATATGACACTATGAAAGAGGCTATTGCAATTCTCACGGGTGGCGGTCCTGCTCCCGGCATGAACACTGTTGTTGGCTCTGTGGCCAAGACCTTCTTGGCAAAGGGCTATCGCGTTATAGGTCTTCATTATGGTTACTCGGGACTCTTCAACCCCAATCCCCGCTATGAGGATTTGGATATGTTCCGCGTGGACTACATCTTCAATCAGGGAGGCTCTTACCTCACTATGAGCCGCTTCAAGCCCTCGAATGAGGATTTCGAGAAGAACTTTAATCTCGACTTCTTCAAGCAGAACAACATCAAGTTGTTGGTTACTGTGGGTGGTGACGATACCGCATCTACGGCCAACCGTATAGCCAAGTTCCTCGAGGCGAAGCAGTATCCTATTGCCAATATCCACGTTCCCAAGACTATCGATAACGACCTTCCCCTGCCCGCAGGTATGCCTACTTTTGGCTATCAGTCGGCAAAGAATGCAGGCTCGGTCATCGGTCGTGCCGTATATAACGATGCGCGCACCTCGGCAAACTGGTTTGTGGTGGCAGCCATGGGTCGCTCGGCGGGTCACCTCGCCTTTGGTATCGCCTCGGCATGCCACTATCCCATGATCATCATCCCCGAGATGTTCAACAAGACCAAGATTACCATCGACAAGATTATCAACCTTATCATCTCATCTATCGTGAAGCGTAAGCTTATGAACATGGACTATGGCGTAGCGATGGTCTCGGAGGGTGTCTTCCACTCTCTCGACGAGGAGGAGATTTTGAAGTCGGGCATCCACTTCTCATATGATGACCACGGACACCCCGAGCTCGGTAAGGTCTCAAAGGCCGAGATGTTCAACACTCTTCTTGAGAAGCGTTGCAAGGAGCTTGGCGTGAAGGTTAAGTCGCGTCCCGTGGAGATAGGCTATGAGGTGCGTTGTCAGACGCCTTGCGCCTTCGACCTCGTATATTGCTCACAGCTCGGTATGGGTGTATATAAACTCTTCTCGGAGGGTAAGACCGGCTGCATGGTTTACATCAGCCAGGAGGGTTACGTGTCGCCTCTCTATCTCAAGGATCTTCAGGATCCCGAGACAGGAAAGATACCTCCCCGTCTTGTAGATATCAATGCCGATAAGATTCACCAGGTTATCGATAATCTCATGCACTACATCACTCCCGAGGATTATGAGGCTGCCAAGGCTTATCTTCCCCATCCCGAGGAGTTCGATTTTAGGCGTATCCTCAACTGGTAATTTTCGATTTATATAGGGCATCTTCGCCCTATTCCACAAAGTAAGAGCTCGAGGGCTGTAGGTTAAGCTACTATCCCTCGAGCTCCTTTTTTACCTTTCATCCTATCCTATCCTATCCTATCGTGTGCATGCGTACCGAGGCCTTGATAAGCGCTATGGCACGAATGCGCGAAATCTCAACCTCCTTATCCGCATGGTGCTGATTTTGACTCACCAACTTGATGAAGCCATCATGCTCCGATTTCTGTACATACTTAACGGTGATATACTCCTCGCCATCAATATCTATCGAAAGGAGGTACATATCCCCCCAAAAGACATCGCGCACGTCGTTCAACTGCTTATAGAGGATTATATCGCCACTCTTTAGTAGCGGATACATCGAGTCGCCAACAACATATATCGCTCCGTCACATTTCGGCAGGTTGGGTATGTGGATAAAGTTTATAGGCGTCATCTCCTCCTGCTTGCTGAACAGCGGCACAAGGCCCGCCGTGCCCTCAATCGAGTAGAGAGGTACACTCTGCAAGGGTAGCGCGCGATCCGTACGATGAGGATAAGAGGTGAGGTTGGGCTCGGCATTAAACATCTTACCCTTGCCCGTGTCAATCCACTCGGGGTTGACATTAAATTCCTGAACAAGGATATTCTTATTGCGCGTCGAGAGCCCCGTCTTCTCGGTCTCAATCATTGAGAGTGCGGCCTTGCCTATGCCAAGGTGTTGTGCCATAGCCTCTTGTGTTAGCTCTAATTGCTTGCGTATAAGTCTTACACGTGCTCCTATCGTCTCCATATAATAAAATATGATATTAAAAAATTGTACAAAATACTTGACAAGGCAAATATTTGAACGTATATTTGCACTACAAAGTTAAGTGATTTATTTTAATATTCAAATTTTAATTCAAAAAAAGTTATGTATGAGGTTTCAGATGAGTTGTGTTGTGAGATGTCTGCTCGCTTGATGGAGGCGATAGGGGATAGGGATTTCTTTGCCGGCGCTGTAACTGTTATGGATGGAGATACGGAGTTACGCTTGGTCTGCTCGGTTGTTGTGCATCATGGGGAGGTAGAGGCGGGGATGACCTTCCGTCCCATAAAGCGACTATTGCCTATATGGTGGGAGTGTCGTACGACGGTGCATGGCGAGGAGGTGATGAATGATTTTTCGTTTTGGGATATGGTTAAATTTATATAGGTATATATGTGTAAGATAGATGTTGACGGAAGGGGTGTCGTCGAGGCTCCATCGTTCGAGGAGTTTTCGCTTGCGGTATATCCTTTTTTGACCTTCACTCCGTTTCATGCCACCTATTACAAGGTGTTGGAGGCTTTTGCTGCGGGGCGTATTCCGAAGTTGATAGTCTCGGTGCCGCCACAACATGGTAAGAGTGTTGGTGCTACGACGTTGCTGCCGGCCTATATGCTTGGTCTTGATCCCGACATGCGTATTGCTATAGCCTCCTATTCGGGCACCTTGGCCTCGAAGTTTAATCGTCGCGTGCAGCGTATTCTTGAGTCGAGGGAGTATCATGAGATATTTCCCGCGACGACCATCAAGAGTGGTACGAAGCCTGCGGGCTATATCCGCACCTCGGATGAGGTGGAGATTGTGGGGTATAAGGGTGAGCTTATCAGCGTAGGTCGCGAGGGCTCGCTCACGGGCAATCGTGTCGATTGCTTTATTCTTGATGACCTCTATAAGGACGCTATGGAGGCGCAGTCGCCCGTTGTCAGGGAGAACTGCTGGGAGTGGTACACCTCGGTGGTGCGTACGCGCATGCACAACGCCTCGCGCGAGCTTATCGTCTTTACGCGCTGGCATGAGGATGACCTTATTGGCGAGCTTCTGCGCTCGGAGCCCTCGCGCGAGTTGCGCTCGATGACTGATATCGAGGAGCTTGGGCCTGATGAGTGGCTCTACCTGAACTTCGAGGCGTTGAAGAGCTCGCCGCCGAGTGAGATAGACCCGCGCGAGGAGGGGGAGCCTCTTTGGCCCGAGCAGCAGAGCTGTGAGCTGCTGCTTGCCAAGCGTCGCCTTGACCCTGTGCGCTTCGAGGCTATGTATCAGGGGCACCCCTCGTCGAGGGAGGGTTATCTCTATGGGGATAACTTTCGGGAGTATCAGATGCTGCCTCGCGATATCGTCACCCGTGCGAGTTATACCGATACAGCGGACATGGGCGAGGATTACCTATGTTCGGTTGCCTATGCCGTAGATACGGATGGCGTGATATATATTACGGATGTGGTCTATTCGCGTGAGTCTATGGAGCATACCGAGAGGTTGGTTGCTGCGATGTTTGCGCAGAACGACACACGTCGAGCCTATGTCGAGAGTAATAACGGAGGCCGAGGCTTTGCTCGTGCTCTGCAGCGTCTTGCGCCAACGGTCAAGGTGGAGTGGTTTCATCAGAGTGGTAATAAGGAGGCACGCATACTATCGAACTCGGCTACGGTGCTTCATACGTTGCGTATGCCCTCGGATTGGAATCTTCGTTGGCCGGAGTTCTATGCCCACCTTACAACCTACCGTCGTCTGTTTCGTGCCAATCGACATGACGATGCTGCCGATGTGTTGACGGGTATTGTCGAGCGTGAGGTGACTGCGGCCTCGAGTGGTAAATGGCAGCGTGCAAGATTTATATAGTAGGCATGAAAAAAGAATAAATTATAGATGTGTGCCTTATCTCTTCCTCGCGGGAGTGGCTCCCGTGCTTAATATTTGTCTATTGGTGTAAAATGGTCTATGTGCAGCCGTGATATCCTTGCGCGATAATAAAAAAATAATAGCTGTACATATGGATGTATGTTGTTGTGTATTAGTGTAGTTGCATATCAAGCGTTGGTGCTTGATATGTGGCTGCGCTAATTTTTTGTATTCATCGGGATGAAACTTGCGATTTTTTTGTATATTTGCGTACAATAATATACTGAGGTATATAGTTTGTAGATTTTTTGTGCGGTATTTCGGCCTGCGTGAGTGGGTGTAGAATGGATATATTTCACTCTATTTCGGATATATCGCATGGGGTTTATTTGAGACGGCATGTTATTGTTCATGCAGTCTCCTAACTACTAATACTTTTTTGCTTAATGGTGAAATCAAATTACATCATCGAGCTGAAGAACATCACCAAGGCATTTCCCGACAAGGTGGTTCTCGACGATGTCAGTTTGTCAGTAAGAAGGGGAGAATTTCTAACTATTCTCGGTCCCTCGGGTTGCGGCAAGACTACGTTGCTGCGTTTGTTGGCAGGATTTAACAGCGCCACAAAGGGCGAAATTAAGATTGATGGAGCAGATATGACGCATATACCTCCGCATCTTCGACCCGTGAATACGGTATTCCAGCGTTACGCCCTGTTTCCTAATTACAATGTCTATGACAATATCGCCTTTGGTTTGAAGCTTCGCAAGGTGGATGACAAGGAGATTGAGCAGCGTGTGAAGCGCGCGTTGAAGATGGTGGGCATGACCGACTATGAGCATCGTGATGTGCTCTCGTTGTCGGGAGGTCAGCAGCAGCGTGTGGCTATTGCCCGTGCTATTGTCAATCGTCCGCAGGTGTTGTTGCTTGACGAGCCGTTGGCGGCTCTTGACCTCAAGATGCGTAAGGATATGCAGATGGAGCTTAAGGAGATGCACCGCGATTTGGGTATCACCTTCGTCTATGTCACTCATGATCAGGAGGAGGCGCTCACGCTCTCGGATACCATCGTTGTGATGAACGAGGGTAAGATTCAGCAGATAGGCACACCTACGGATATCTACAACGAGCCCTGCAATGCCTTTGTTGCGGACTTTATCGGCGAGAGCAATATCCTCAATGCTACGATGGTGCGTGATCGCCTGGTGCGTTTCATGGATAAGGAGTTTGAGTGTATCGACGAGGGCTTTGGCGAGAATACCCCTGTGGATGTTGTTGTGCGCCCCGAGGATGTATATATCATTCGCAATGCCGAGGCTGCGATGTTCCATGGCACGGTGCGTTCGTGTATTTTCAAGGGTGTTCACTATGAGATGTTCGTAGATACGCCCGATGGTTATGAGATTCAGATTCAGGACTATAATGCCTTTGAGCCGGGCACAGAGGTGGGCATGATGATTAAGCCTGCCGATATCCACGTTATGCGCAAGGAGTGCACGGAGAACCATATTGAGGGTACGCTCATCGATGCTACGCATGTTGAGATTCTTGGCGAGAGCTTCGAGTGTGATGCTGTGGAGGGTATTGATGCCGGGGCGAGGGTTGATGTGGCCTTCGACTTCTCGGCTGTGGAGCTTACGGATGACCCCGATGATGGTATCTCATGGGGTACGATACGCTTTATCCTCTATAAGGGAGATCGCTACCATCTTACGGTGCGTACCGACGATGGTGATGATGTATATGTCGATACGCACGATGTGTGGGAGGACCTCGATGAGGTGGGTATCACCATTCCGCCCACGGCGCTGCGCGTAACAGCAATCAAGGAGTAGTCGTAGAACTTTAAATTGTAGGTGGTATGAAGATATTTTCACGCCGTCGTACGCTGTCGTTACCCTATGCCATTTTTCTTGGCATAATGGTCGTTGTGCCGTTGTTGCTCATCATCTTCTACGCCTTCCAGAGTAAGGAGGGCGGCTTCTCGATGGAGAACTTCGTGCGCTTTATTAACCAGCCCGAGGCGGCAAATACGTTTATATATTCGATAGGCATTGCACTGATAACCACGCTAATATGTATTGTCTTGGGTTATCCCGCGGCCTATATTCTTTCGCGCATCAACGCCTCGCTTGCCAAGGTCGTTGTGCTACTCTTTATCTTGCCTATGTGGGTCAATGTCTTGGTGCGTACGCTGGCCACGGTTGCGCTCTTTGACTTTATGCGATTGCCCTTGGGCGAGGGGGCTCTGATTTTCGGTATGGTCTATAACTTCTTGCCTTTCATGATCTATCCGATATATAACGTGCTGCAGAAGATGGATCGCTCGCTTATCGAGGCTGCCGAGGATCTTGGTGCCACGCCGCGTCAGGTCTTTGCACGTGTGGTCTTTCCTCTCTCGGTACCCGGTATTGTGAGTGGTGTGATGATGGTCTTTATGCCTACCATCTCGACCTTTGCCATCTCGGAGCTTCTGACGATGAATAACATCAAGCTTTTTGGTACGACCATACAGGAGAATATCAATAACGGCATGTGGAACTATGGTGCTGCATTGTCGCTCATCATGCTTGTAATCATTGGTATAACTTCGCTCTTCACCGACTCGTCGGATGATGCTGCGGCAAATGAAGGATTGCTCTGATGAAACGATTTTTTTCTACCGCATATCTTGTTTTGCTGTTGGTGCTGTTGTATGCGCCAATCCTGATTATTGCCATCTACTCCTTCACCGAGTCGAAGGTGCTTGGCAACTGGACGGGCTTCTCTACGGGACTCTACACTTCGCTGTTTACGGGCGGAGTCAATAGTTCGTTGGTGTCGGCTCTGGAGAATACCTTTATCATAGCCACGATTGCTGCTACGGTATCTACTCTGTTGGGTACGATTGCCGCTATCGGCATCAACGACCTGAAGTATCGTAAGCGCCGTGCCATGAACTTTGTGAATAATATCCCGATTCTCAATCCCGATATTATCACCGGTATCTCGCTCTTCCTGCTCTTCGTGTCGTTGGGCATTACGCAGGGCTATGTCACCGTGATACTTGCACATATTGCTTTCTGTACGCCCTATGTGGTGTTGAGCGTCATGCCACGCCTTATGCAGATGAACCCCAATATCTATGAGGCGGCTCTTGACCTCGGTGCTACGCCCTATCAGGCTATGCGTCGTGTGATTATCCCCGAGATACGCCCGGGTATGATTTCGGGCTTTATCCTTGCCTTCACGCTCTCGATTGATGACTTTGCGGTGACCATCTTTACCAATGGCACCAACGGTCTGGAGACCCTCTCGACATATATCTATGCCGATGCCCGCAAGGGAGGTCTTACGCCCGAGCTGCGAGCCCTCTCGACCATTATCTTGGTTGTCGTGCTTCTGCTGCTTGTCATCGTGAACTATCGCGCCTATCGTCAGGCCAAGCGTGCCGAGGCGCAACGTGCACAATTGAAACTCAATAAAACACCTCGAAGATAATGAGAAGAGTACTACTAAATATTGCGATGGTGCTTGTGTCGGCCGTCGGTGTGATGCTGCTGTCCACCTCGTGTGATGATGGTCGTGATGAGATACTCAAGGTCTATAATTGGGGTGACTATATCGACGAGGAGCTGCTCGATGAGTTTGAGGTGTGGTATGAGGAGCATACGGGTAAGCATGTGGAGGTCATCTATCAGACCTTCGATATCAATGAGGTTATGTTGGCCAAAATTGAGAATGGTCATGCCGACTTCGATGTGGTATGTCCCTCGGAGTATATCATCGAGCGTATGATGCGTCACGAGATGTTGCTACCTATTATTACCGAGGAGTTCGAGGCGGAGATTAACGAGAAGGATATCAACTACTTCGACTGTGTATCGCCATATATACGTCATGAGTTCTCGCTGTTGGAGGCTCCCGAGGGTGAGGACCCCAATGACTATGCCGTGGGTTACATGTGGGGCACAACGGGCATCCTTTATAATACGGAGTATGTCACCGAGGAGGAGGCTAACTCGTGGAGCTTGATGTTCAATCCTCGTTTGAAGGATAAGATTTTTGTTAAGGATGCTTTTCGAGATGTCTATTCGCCGATACTCGTCTATGCCAAGACCCTTGAGGCGCGTGAGCGTGGCGAGTTAGGTGAGGAGGAGATGTTGCCTCTCGATACCATACGTCAGCTTATGTACGACTCGTCGGATGAGTCTATAGCCTTGGTTGAGAGCTACTTGAGGCGTACAAAGGAGCTCGTTGCGGGCTGGGAGGCCGACTTCGGTAAGGAGATGATGACGCAGGAGAAGGCGTGGATAAACCTCATGTGGAGTGGTGATGCCGTGTGGGCGATTGAGGAGGCTGCCGAGGTGGATGTGGAGCTCGCTTATACTGTGCCCAAGGAGGGCAGTGTGGTGTGGTTCGATGGCTGGGTGATACCGAAGTATGCCCGCAATGTCGATGCTGCGCGCTACTTTATAGACTATATGTGTATGCCCGAGAATGCAATACGCAATATGGATGCTACGGGCTATGTGAGTGTTGTGGCCACCGAGGAGGTGCTCGAGGCTATGCGTGACGATGAGCTTGATACGGTGTGTGACCTCTCGTACTTCTTCGTGGATGCCAACTATGAGCCTATAGAGGGTAGCGAGTATGTGCATATTGACGATGTGCTCTACCCCGATCGCTCGGTTATCGACCGTTGTGCCGTGATGCATGACTCGGGTAATAGAACGGATAAGATGCTCGAGATGTGGTCGCGCGTGAAGGGTGATAACCTCTCTACGGGCATGCTTGTGGGTATTATCCTATTCTTTGCGCTGATGCTCATTTGGGGTATCTGGCGTAAGGTGGATAAGCATCGCAAGGCGCAGAAGTTCTTGAAGCGTCGCCGCCATCACTATGCGAGCCGCAAAAAGTAAAGATTTCTAATTTATTAACATAACTTAAACTTAAATTTACTACGATGACAAGAAGGATAACACTTCTCCTTGCCACCCTCGTGCTGACGTTTACTGCCGAGGCAAAGACCAATCTCGATAGATGTGACATGGCGACTGCAGCCGACACGGCACTCTCTGTTGAGGAGGCCTCGATCGAGAATGAGGACTCGGTGTGGGAGTTCTGGTGGGGCGCAGGTGCAAATATCACCACAAACTACCTATGGCGCGGTTATGACCAGTCGTACTACGGCAATATGTTCGACCCCGCCATTCAGCCTAGCGTGACCCTCGGCTATGGTCTTTTCTATATCGACCTATGGTATAACTACTCTACCCTTAGCACCTATCAGGAATTGGATATGACCTTGGGCTTCGACTACGAGGGGCTCTCTATCACCGTTTACGACGTATGGTGCGACTACGGCAAAGCATTCTGGCAGAACGACTTCCTCGATGACCAGAACCACAGTCTAACAGCCACCATCGAGTACACCTTCTTCGACCGCCTACGCCTGCATTGGGGTACTACGTTCCTTCACTCTTCGGACTGGCTCTACAACGATGATGGCTCGAAGAAGCGCCGTGCCTTCTCGTCATACTTCGAGGTGGCCTATACGCAGCCTGTGAAGGAGTGGTTCGACATCGAGGTGCTGGCGGGAGCCTCACCCTGGACAGGCCCCTTCTGGTGTGCCGGTCCCCGCGTGTTGCAGGATGGCGTCTATGCTTTGGACTTCGATAATCTGCCTACGGGATTCAATGTCACCAACTTGAGCCTTACGTTGAGTCGCGAGTGGGAGGTAGGACGCATGACCATACCTGTAAATGTGGGCTATACATTTAATCCTACGACGAAGCGTCACTATGCTCTTATCAAGGCGGGCGTGGCATTTTAATTAGCTCCACTATGTCGGTGCGCGATATTTTTTTTGGGTCGAATGAAACAAAATGATAGGGTGGTGCGTATATATGTGGAATAATGGAATAAAACTTGTAAGAGGAGAGAGATTTTATGCGCCAATTAAAAATTACAAAGTCAATTACTAACCGCGAGAGCGCATCGTTGGATAAGTACCTCCAGGAGATTGGTAAGGAGGAGCTTATCTCTGTTGAGGAGGAGGTAGAACTCGCGCAACGCATCAAGAAGGGTGACCAGGAGGCATTGGAGAAGCTCACCAAGGCAAATCTTCGCTTTGTGGTCTCTGTGGCGAAGCAATACCAAAATCAGGGCTTGAGCCTTCCTGACCTTATCAATGAGGGTAACCTCGGCCTTATCAAGGCTGCCGAGAAGTTTGATGAAACGCGCGGTTTCAAGTTTATATCGTATGCCGTATGGTGGATACGTCAGTCTATTCTTCAGGCGCTGGCGGAGCAGTCCCGTATTGTCCGTCTGCCCTTGAATCAGGTGGGTTCGCTCAATAAGATTAACAAGGCCTTTGCTCGCTTTGAGCAGGAGCATGAGCGCACACCCTCTGCCGAGGAGCTGGCCAACGAGCTTGAGCTTCCGAAGGAGAAGGTGACTGATACTCTGCGTGTTGCCGGTCGTCATATCTCTGTAGATGCTCCCTTTGCTGATGGTGAGGATAACAGCCTTTTGGATGTCTTGGTGAACACCGATTCTCCCAATGCCGACCGCGGTCTTATCAATGAGTCGCTGGCAACGGAGGTGGCACGAGCACTCGAGATGCTTACCGAGCGTGAGCGCGATATCATCCGTTACTTCTTTGGTATAGGTTGTTCGGAGATGACCCTCGAGGAGATTGGCGAGAAGTTTGACCTCACGCGCGAGCGTGTACGCCAGATTAAGGAGAAGGCTATACGGAAGTTGCGTCAGTCGTCGAGGAGTAATCCGTTGAAGTCTTATCTCGGGTAATTTTCGATTTATATAGGGCATCTTTGTCCATTCTTAAAGGCAAGAGTTCGAGGGCTGTAGTTTTAACTGCTATCCCCCGAACTCTTCTTTTGCTCTTTCCACTTTCTCCTTTGGCTTTTCACTTTTTTTTATTACCTTTGTGAGATTAAGGACTTAAATATAAAAAGTTATGGCACATCGTAGCGGTTTTGTAAATATCATCGGTAATCCCAATGTCGGTAAATCGACACTGATGAACAGGCTTGTGGGTGAGCGACTATCGATTATCACCTCGAAGGCGCAGACCACACGTCACCGCATCATGGGTATAGTCAATGGCGAGGATTTCCAGATTGTCTATTCCGATACGCCGGGTATCTTGAAGCCAAACTATAAGCTTCAGGAAAAGATGATGAAGTTTGTGCGTGGTGCCATAACCGATGCCGATGTCTTGCTCTATGTTACTGATACGGTGGAGGATAGCGATCGCTCGGCAGATATCATCGAGAAGATAAACCTCTCGGGCATACCCACGATTGTTGTCATCAACAAGGTTGACCTTACTACGCCCGACAAGCTCACCACGTTGGTCGAGAAGTGGCAGGCGTTGCTTCCCAAGGCGATTATCGCTCCCGCCTCGGCCAAGGAGAACTTCAACATGGAGGGTATCTTTGACCTTATCCTTGAGCGTCTGCCCGAGGGTGAGGCCTTCTACCCGAAGGATACGTTGACGGATAAGACCTTGCGTTTCTTCGCCTCGGAGATTATCCGCGAGAAGATACTTCTCAACTATGACAAGGAGATTCCCTATTCGTGTGAGATAGCCATTGAGGCGTATAAGGAGGAGCCTACGATAGATCGCATCTCGGCAACGATATATGTTGCCCGCAACTCGCAGAAGGGCATCATCATAGGCCACAAGGGTGAGAAGTTGAAGCGTGTAGGTCAGGCTGCGCGTCATGACCTTGAGGCCTTTCTCGGTAAGAAGGTTTTCTTGGAGCTCTACGTGAAGGTGCAGGAGGATTGGCGTAACAATGATGGTCAGCTGAAGCGTTTTGGCTACGAGCTCGAATAATAAAGTCGTCGGCATGGGAGTTTGTATATTGTAGATATGAGACGGTATATACTTGTCATACTCTTGATATGTGGTGTGCTTATCCCGATGTGGGGTAGTGCGCAGTATAACCGTAACTATATCTATTGGGTTGGTCAGCAGCGCATGGTCGAAAATAACTATGCCGAGGCCATAGAGGTGCTCAATGTTCTTCTGCGCCACGATGATAAGGACTTCGATGCTTCGTTTCTGCGTGGTATTGCCAAGTATAATATGGATGATCTGCTTGGTGCCGATGCCGACTTCACACGTGCTGTGGAGCTCAACCCCGTATTTACGGGTGCCTACTACTATCGCGCCATCACGCGCTCGCGCCTTGGTAACTATGACGATGCTCTGTCGGACTTCCGTCAGGCTGTGGAGTTGCGCCCCGACCTTCCCGACCCATACTATAGCCGTGGTGTCACGCGCCTTCTAAATCAGCAGTTCGAGGAGGCCATCGCCGACTTCGATAAGTATATACGCTTCGAGAAGCGACATGTGGGGGCATATATCAATCGAGGTACCTGCTACCTCTACCTCAAGGATACGGTACGTGCATTGGAGGATTACAACATGGCCATCCGCACTAATCGTGAGGACCCCGAGCCCTATAACCGTCGTGGTGCGCTCTACTTAAGCCGCGGAAGTTATGAGGAGGCCTATGCCGACTTCGACGCTGCCGTACATGCCGACTCGACATATATGCCGGCCTTCTTTAATCGTGCCTTGGCGAATAACTACCTGCATCGTCCGATGCGCTCTATAGCCGACTTCGACAAGGTTGTCGAGCTCGATACCACAAGCTCTATCGGGTACTTCAACCGCGCCATAGTACGCATCGAGATAGGTGACTATAACCGAGCTCTTGAGGACTTCAATGCCGTGGCACGCTATACGCCCGATAATGTTCTGCTATACTACAATCGCGCGATACTGCATACGCGCCTCGGAGATATAGATGCTGCCATTGCGGACTATACACGCGCCATAGAGCTCTATCCCGACTTTGCCAATGCCTACCTTGGTCGCAGCACCCTGCGTCGCTCGCAGCGCGATATTGTGGGTGCGGAGCGTGATGAGCGCACGGCAGAGCGTAAGATTGAGGAGTATCGCTCACGCCTTCATGACTCCACCTATTCGATATATGCCGATACGACACAGCGCTTCGATCGTCTGCTCTCGTTCGAGAGCAGACTTATGGAGCGTAACTTCGAGCGCATAACCACCATGGGCAGGACGGGGGATGATGACCTCACGCTGATACCCATGTTCCGCTTCACGCTCCTAAATAGGGATAGCGTGGTGGTGGATAGACGTGTTAAGCGCTACGGCACGCAGCGCCTGCGTGACTTTATCGAGCGTGTGGATAACCCTCTGTTGCGCCTCGACTGCCGACAGACGAATATACCTGTTGAGGAGCTTGTGACCATAGATAGGGCCCTCGCCGAGGAGCTTCACGATGCCGAGGCACAGGATTGGGTTACGCTCTTTGAGCGCGGCATAAGCCAGTCGCTGATTAAGCAATATACCAATGCTGTGGCGCGCTTCAGCGAGGCGATACAGCTCAACCCCACAAACCCCTTCCTCTATATCAATCGTGCGGCAACACGCGCCGAGATGATAGACTTCATCTCCTCGATAGATAATAGCTACCAGAGCATATCCTTCGACTCGGATCCTGCGAAGCGCCTGCACAATAACACCTCGCGCACATATAGCTATGATGAGGCGATAGAGGATATCAACAAGGCCATAAAGCTCTATCCCGAGTTTGCCGAGGCATACTATAACCGTGCCAACCTCATGGCTATCTCGGGCGACCTGCCTGCGGCCTATGACGACTATACGCGCGCCATAGAGCTTGATCCCAATATGGGTGAGGCATACTATAACCGAGGTGTGGTGCAGATACTTCTGAAGGATACACGCAATGGATGTATGAGCCTCTCGCGGGCGGGCGAACTTGGCATATCCTCGGCCTACGACCTCCTGCGGCAGTTCCGCATAGCGGAGCATTAATAGCCGAAAACCGACAATTATTTATTAACCTTTATAAACAAATTTCTTATGACTCAAACTATTCAAAGAAAACTTCACGACTCGGCGTTTGTACGCTGGTCGGCGTTGGTGCTCATCGCCCTGATGATGTTCTTCGCCTACATGTTCGTGGACATGCTCTCACCTCTTAAGAGCCAGCTGGAGAGCACGCTTAACTGGGATAGTGCTACCTTTGGTACCTATGCCGCATCGGAGTACTTCCTCAATGTATTCTGCTTCTTCCTCTTCTTCGCAGGTATCATTCTCGACAAGATGGGTATTCGTTTCACCGGCCTACTTTCGGCATCACTCATGGTTCTCGGTGCTTCAATTAAGTTCTACGCCATGAGCGAGTGGTTCATAGGTACAGGCTTCGAGGCGTGGCTCAACTCATGGTGGGTGGCTCTGCCTGCTACGGCGAAGCTCTCATGCCTCGGCTTTATGATCTTTGGCTGTGGCTGCGAGATGGCGGGTACTACCGTATCAAAGGCTATTGCCAAGTGGTTCAAGGGCAAGGAGCTTGCCATGGCTATGGGTCTTGAGATGTCTATAGCACGTCTTGGTGTCTTCGCAGCCATGTGGCTTGCGCCCATGGTGTCGCAGAGCTTCAACGACTCGGTGTCTGCCCCTGTAGCTTTCGGTGCTATTCTTCTTATGATTGGTCTTATCTTCTACTTCGTCTTCGTGATTATGGATCGTAAGTTAGACCGTCAGCTTGAGGCTGCAGGCGAGCTCACCAAGGAGGCTTCAGATGAGGAGTTTAAGCTCTCTGACCTCGGTAAGATCTTCACAAGCAAGATGTTCTGGCTCGTGGCTATGCTCTGCGTGCTCTACTATAGCGCTATCTTCCCCTTCCAGCGCTATGCCCCCGACTTCCTCGATAAGACCCTTGGCATAGATAATGGCGCACAGCTCTTCAGCTGCTTCCCTATCCTGGCCATGGTTCTCACCCCCTTCCTTGGTGGCTTCATCGATCGTAAGGGTAAGGCAGCATCAATGCTTATGGTGGGCTCTATCATCATGATTGCCTGCCACCTAAGCTTCGCCTTCCTTCTTCCTATGTTCCCCTCAAAGGTCTTCGCTGTGGCTATCATCGCCATCCTTGGCGTGTCATTCTCACTCGTGCCTGCAGCTCTCTGGCCCTCTGTACCAAAGATTATCGATGAGCGCATCCTCGGATCTGCATACTGCGTAATCTTCTGGATACAGAATTGGGGTCTTCTCCTTGTGCCCGTAGTTATCGGTAAGGTGCTTGATGCCACCGGAGGCTATGTTCTTCCCATGGTCATCTTCTCATCATTTGGTCTCTTCGCCCTCTTCTTTGGTATGCTTTTGAAGCGTGAGGATAGGCGTAAGGGTTATGGTCTTGAGCTTCCCAACATCAAGTAATTTGTTGTGATAAGGGGTCATCTACTTCCGCTAACGAATTATCTCGTCAATGGGCAGTACGCTTAAGTACAGCCCATCGCCTCGAAATTCGCCGAGCGTTGTATCTAACCCCTTCTGACAACAAATT
>JAZNFC010000011.1:0-46248 GCA_045588935.1 Alistipes sp.
GTATTTTAACGAGGCTTGCACCAAAGTTAAGTGATTTTTCTCAATATCAGATACAATTTGTCGTTTTAATTCTCCACTTGTTTGAGTGTAGTGTTTACGGTGTAGAACTGATAAACCTTGCTCTTGATATAAAAGCCATAAACGTTTTAGGCGACTTTCACCTATTCCATACTTCAAGTGAAGGTAACGAATAGAATAACCATCTTCGAGCATCCTCATATATTTGAGTAATGCTCCATAATCGTGCTTTTTGCGCATAAAGAAACCCCAAAAGTTTTTTGTCCAAACTTTTGGGGTCACTTCATAGTCACCCACACCTTCTATTCATCACAACATGTTGAGAGTCTTGTTACTTCATATCCACGAAGTGTTCGAGAGATTTCATAATATTACGTGAGTGGAGAATCATCGTCTTGGTCTCGGTCAGTATGTTGAAGAATAGCATATTGGCCGAAGATGAGCCTCCGGTATCACGCAGACGGCGCAGCTGATTCTGCATAACCTCGTCAATAAGGTCGAACATCTCGTCGCGCTTATTAAGCACAGACTCCATGTCGTTGAACGAACGTGTACGCAACATATTGTCTATCTGTCCGAAGATCTCCTCCACGCGGTCGTTGATGCGCTTAAGGTCGTAAACCTGCTCCTTTGATAGTCCCGTATGGTTGTTATCTACATGCTTGTAGCATGGGCGAGTGATATGCAGCAAGGCCTTGCTTGTCTCCGAGATATAATCGACAACCTGCACATAGTAGTGTCCCGTGCTCACATCGCTATCCTGCAGCGAGCGCAATAGGGGCATAATCTCGTACTTCTGCTGGCGCGTGTCATGGTAGAAATCCTCGGCCTCGCGCACCATATCGCGCAGCACCTTACGGTTCTCCTTGAAGACGGCGACAATCGTACGATCATATATCATTGTCACCTTCTCCATAGACTTACATACATGCTCCGTGTAGGCGATAAGCGCCTCCTCGGGGCTCTTTTTCAGGGCATCGCCAATCTTCTCCACGGCAGACTCCTCGACCTTCGTCTCCTTCTTCTTCGTGAAGTTACTCTTGATAATCAGTCCGAGGCAGATGATTGTGACGCATACAATCGCTATCGAGCCGCCATAAGCCAGTACGAGGGTAACGCCAAGGGCGATAAGGAAGCCTCCCACGGCGGTGATAAACCAACCCATGATAACGGTTGTCACACCTGTGATACGATATACGGCGCTCTCACGACCCCATGCGCGGTCGGCCAGCGATGTGCCCATCGACACCATAAATACGACATAGGTCGTAGAGAGGGGTAGCTTAAGCTGTGTACCTATAGATATAAGTATTGCTGCGGCCGTAAGGTTTACTGTGGCACGTATCATGTCGTAGTTTACATCGCCACGCTCCTCCTCGGGGAGTTGTATAAAGCGGCTATCTATAAAGTCGAGTACACGTTTCGGGGTGATGGCTGTCACTGCCTCATTCAAAGCTCGTGCACCACGTACAATACCGCGTGAGGCGAGTGTAGCCTCGCTTGTAGCAGATGCCTCCTCGCTTTGTGACGAGAGTTTGCGCTCGGTCTCAATCACACGCATGGTCTTCTTCGATGTGAAGAGTGTGATGACCATGATAATACCTGCGGCGCACATAATCCAGAAGTTTGCCTGCGTAGGCTTCGAGAGGGCTGCCATGCTTTCGGGTGCTGTGCCCAACTTATGTGCAATCATATATGAGTCGTAGCCGGCATAGGGTACGCCGATAAAGTTTACAAGGTCGTTACCTGCGAAGGCGAGAGCCAAGGAGAACGTACCTGCGAGAATCGATACGCGCAAGATATTTACCTTACAACGCTGCAAAAGCCAGAGTACCAACGAGCTCGCGGCCCAAAGTATCAACAACGATATCGTCGTATTGTTATTTACATAGTCGATGAGCTCGACAGGAATAAGTCCCGAACTCTTCAAACCCTTGAATACAGTGAAGTAGATGATGCCCGCGAGCGTGATGCCGCACCACAATGCACCAAAGCGGCTGAAAATCTTATGGTAGCGGAAGGTGAATATTACACGCGAGATATACATCAGCAGATGACCCGTAAAGAAGGCCAACACGACTGATAGCAGGATGCCCGAGACAATTGCCATGGCATTTCCCGAGTTGATAAACTCGCCTATCGAGGCATCGGTAGTGCCACTCCATACGTTATATAGGGCCAATGCGAGTGCCGAGCCAAGCAAGCCGAAGACCAATGATACGGTTGTTGAGGTGGGCAGACCCAACGAGTTGTATATATCAAGGAGGATAATGTTAGAGAGCATCATGCCGAGAAAGAGAACCATAATCTCCTTGTAGGAGAACATCTCGGGATAGAAGACTCCGCTACGTGCTACATCCATCATGCCGCTTGAGGTCATGACACCGACCATAACACCTATACCTGCTATGGCAAGTATAACATTCTTCTTGGCTACTTTCGAGCCAAAGGCCGAGTTGAGGAAGTTTACGGCGTCGTTCGATACGCCTACGATAATACCCATTACGGCGAGACAGGCCAGGGTGATAACAATGAATAAATCCATAAAAAACTCATTATAGTTGCAACAAAGATATGAATTAATTGTTACAATTCTGTTACAGAATAGTTTTTTGGTGCAATAATCGACTAATGGCGTAAAAAGGTTATTAAAAATTTGTGAGGTAGCTAATTTTTTGTAACTTTGTATTTATACATATTTGGAGACTATGTCGAAATATAGAATACTTGTGGTTGATGACGAGGAGGCGTTGTGTGAGATTTTGCGCTTCAACCTTGAACGTGAGGGGTATGAGGTCTTGACGGCAAATAGCTCGGAGGAGGCGTTGTTGCTCGATCTCGGGGCGCTTGACCTTGCTATTCTCGATGTTATGATGGATGAGTTGAGTGGCTTTGGTCTTGCTCGCATCTTGCGCAAGCGACCCGATACGGCGGAGCTTCCGATAATCTTCTGCACGGCACTCGACTCGGAGTCGGATAAGGTTAAGGGTTTGGACATAGGTGCTGACGACTATATTTCAAAGCCCTTCTCTGTTGCTGAAGTGTTGGCTCGTGTGCGTAGCGTTCTGCGACGTGCCAAGCGGCACTCCGTATCGGATGTAGAGGTTGTGGATAACGAGATACTTGCCTTTGAGGGTCTTGTGGTGAACAACCACAATAAGAGTTGTTCTGTGGATGGTGAGGAGGTGTCGCTCACACGCAGAGAGTATGATATCCTTGTGCTCCTGCTCTCTCATCAAGGTAAGATTCTCTCTCGCGAGACGATTATGCGTAGTGTATGGAGTGATGAGGTGGTTGTGCTCGACCGCACAATAGATGTCAACATCACCCGTATGCGCAAAAAGTTGGGCCGCTATGGCTCTCATATAATTACAAGAACAGGTTATGGCTATGGATTCGAGATTTAAACTTTTCAGCTATCGCAGTGGCATGTATCTGCTGCTCACACTGCTTATTGTGACGCTTATCAGTGGCTTTTCGGTATATCGTTACTCGTTGCTGACCCACGTTAAGAGTGCCGATAACTTCGATGAGGGTATCTTCTATGCAATTATAAGTGTGGCTGTTGTGGCCATGGTCATAGCTTTACTCCTCACCGTGCAGCTGCATCGTAATATACGCAGCTTGAAGCGTGCTGCCAAGGCTATGGAGGAGGGTGCCGACTTCGATGCTGTGCCTCAGTTTGCGAATGATGAGCTCGGAGATATCTCGCGCCATATTATCGACCTCTATCGCCGTCTGCGTCAGGCTACGGATGAGATTGGACGTGAGCATGATAATGCCATGCATGAACATCAGGAGAAGTTGCGCATCAAGCGTCAGCTTACAAATAATATCAACCACGAGTTGAAGACTCCCGTGGCGGCTATTCAGGGCTACCTTGAGACGATGATTCGCTCGAAGGATATAACTGATGAGGAGCGCAATGCGTTTATCGAGAAGTGCTATGTTCATAGTCAACGTCTTACACGTCTGCTGCAGGATGTGTCAACCATCACGCGACTTGAGGATGGCAGCTCGCGTATCGAGTGCGAGGCGGTGAACCTTCGTGCCATTATCGACGATATAGCCTCGGAGATAGCGCTCCTTGCCGTTGAGCGTCGCATGCGCACAAACGTGGAGCTCCCCGAGAAGATGTTTGTTAAGGGTAATAGCTCATTGCTCTTCTCTATCTTTAAGAACTTGACAGACAATGCTGTATCCTACTCCGGAGGTCGTGATATATATATACGCCTGGAGAGCGAGGATGAGGATTGGTACACCATTACGCTCTCGGATAACGGCATAGGTATCGACGAGGAGCATCTGCCGCATATCTTCGAGCGTTTCTATCGCATTGATGCGGGGCGCTCTCGTAAGCTTGGAGGCACGGGGCTGGGTCTTTCGATTGTTAAAAACTCGGTACTCTTCCATGGTGGCGATATCTCGGTGAAGAATCGTAAGGTGGGTGGCTTGGAGTTTACCATGACGCTACCCAAGGCAAAATGATAGGTTAGACTATCGTACGTATTGATACCCCGCCATTCTATCTCCGAGTGGCGGAGTATCGTTTATTATTTTAAAAATAAAAAATATGTGCAAAAACTTGTGATTTATGAGATAATTCCGTATCTTTGTGTATAGTAAAGGTGTGCATACACAATTTTAACTAACTAATACAAACAATTTACTATGAAAACATTTATGCAATTAAAGTTCGTCGTAGCCTTTGTTATGGTTGCTGCGATTGTTGGATGTGCCAAGGAGCAGAGCTCATTCTCTGTATCAGATGTCAAGGATGAGGCTAAGATCACAGGTCTTATTACCTACGATGCGGGCGTGGAGCTCAATGGTGATGAGTATCAGCGCTTGGTTAAGTCTGCGGCTAATGTAGATGTCGTAGTTTCTGTAGAGTGCTCACAGTACAAGTCAGGTGCCGCAGGTGTTACGACATTTGAGACTACAACTGATGCCGAGGGTCGTTATGAGATTACTATTCCTGTTACGAAGAGCGGTATCAAAGCCTCGGTTCGTGCTTATGACTTCGTGGAAAAGCACTACAGCGTAGAGGGTATCGAGGATGGCGATCCCGTTATTGAGGGTAAGGATGGTGTTTATACCTTTGCTGCAAAGGAACTTACCGGTATTCTTCCTAATGATGTGAAGATTTGCGACGGTCGATACACCTATAACCAGGGCGATGATCTTGTTGTGTATGATAAGCTTTCTGAGTTCCAGGTTAAGGTTGTTGTTCCTAAGTACTCAAAGGTAACAGATGAGTATGACAACACTTCTATTAAGCGTCGTTTTGAGGCTGCCAGCGATGTCGCAATTGAGATTGAGGTAGCGTATGGTACAAATGAGAAGATCAAGTTTGCAGCTTCTACCGATAGCAAGGGTGTTGCTAAGTTCTATCTTCCCACCGATGACCTTAATTGGGCTCCTAAAATCAATGTTAATGCTACTCACTACGTTGTGAAGGGCTTTACTTGCTTTGAGAAGAATACTGATAATGAGTGGGTTAAGCGTTCAATGGATGGCTCTTATGAGTTGGGTGCAGTTGAGAATGCCAATAAAGCAGTTCAGTTCAGCGACCTCGAGGATCGCCCCGCACCTGTTGCTACTGTCAAGATGGTGTTTGTTGCCTTCTCTGAAGAGGATCAGGAGGTTTACAACAAGATGTCTAACGTAGCCACTGACGAGGTTGAGGAATAATCTAAACTTAATATAGAAAAGTTGCTATGAAACGATATATTCTTTTGTTGGCTCTTTGCGCGCTGCCGTTTGCAGGCGTGAAGGCACAGGAGCCCGAGAAGGTATATCTCCCCGAGAAGGGTGATATCGCCATCGGTATAGATGTGGCACCTATATTTAAGTATGTGGGTAACCTCTTTAATGGCTCTACGGATAACACCCTGGATAAGCTCAATGGCGAGCCCGTAGGTACGGATGTTGACGGCCTGTATATTGACTCGGTATCTCCCGACGTATCTATCATGGGTAAGTATATGTTGACCAAGGATTGGGCTTTGCGTGCAAATGTAGGTCTTATGATTCGCTCAAACATGATTAATAGCTATGTTGCAGATGATGCAGCGGTACAGGCAAATCCCTATAGCGAGGATAAGGTTGTTGATAAGGAGCGTCAGTCTAACCATGGCATGAGCTTGATGGTTGGTGCCGAGTATCATAAGGGTAAGCGTCGTGTGCAGGGTATCTTTGGCTTTGGCTTGCTTGCCGGCTTCAATCAGCAGAAGTCAGTTTACACCTATGGCAATGCTATTACAAGCGTCAATCAGAATCCTACAAGTAGTACCACTATGATAGGTGGCTATCGTCCCTTGAGCACGAAGAGTAATTCTAACTTCTTCATTGGTGTTGCCGGTAGCGTAGGTATTGAGTGGTTTGTAGCGCCCAAGATTGCTCTTGGTGCTGATGTAAACCTTTCTCTCTACTATGTCTTTGGTGGTCAGCAGTACACAGTATCAGAGGGCTTCAATGCGACTCTTAACCGTGTAGAGGAGCGCACAAACATTACATCTCCCGGTAATGACACCTTCCGCTTTGGTACGGATAATCTTGGAGGTACTTTGTATGTATCCTTCTACTTCTAAAATTTTTTGATAAGCATAGGACATATTCGTCCTATACCTAAAAGATAACCCTCTTGGGCTGTAGTCAAACTACTATCCCAAGAGGGTTGCTTTTTGCTCTCTTCTATATAAATATATTGCTGGTATTATTTTTAATACCCGCAATATTGTGTAGTACGCACAGGAGCATGGGGTGCATGGGGAGGATAGGAAAGACTATCACGATTTCATGGGTATTAAAAATAATACCCGAAATGGAGTGGGAGTGTAGGAATAGAGGCGCATAGAATAGTGGCATCCTTAATAATCTTTAGTTAACCGTTCCACTTTCCACTTTGAAGCAAAACTTCGTAATGCCTCTACTTTGCTGCGGCTCGGCATAGCAGTCAAGCTCTGCCCTCGCCTTAATCGCAAAGTCCCTCTCTTTCGCCTCTGTTATCAATGCACCACTGGCGGTCAACTCCTTATCACCTCTATTACAAAGTGCCCTCGGGGAGTTTCACATCCAGCTGCACACACTCGATGCCCACCTTCTTTAGGAGCTCGATGCCGTCGTCGTTGCGGTAGGGGTCGGCATAGACCACACGGCGGATGCCTGCCTGGATGATAAGCTTTGCACACTCGATACAGGGTGAGGCTGTAACATAGAGTGTCGAGCCATCGCAGTTATTGGCGCTCTTGGCGACCTTCGTAATGGCGTTAGCCTCGGCATGCAGAACATAGGGTTTAGTCTTACCCATATCATCCTCACAGATATTCTCGAAGCCGGCGGGGGTGCCATTATAGCCATCCGAGATAATCATCTTATCCTTAACCAATAGTGCGCCGACCTTGCGACGTACGCAATATGAGTTTTCGGCCCACACACGAGCCATCTGCAAGTAGCGGATGTCGAACTGACGTTGTTTTTCCTCCTTATATCCCATCGTTAACCAAGTTTACCGTGACAATGCTTATACTTCTTGCCCGAGCCACAAGGACATGGGTCGTTGCGGCCTACCGACTTATCGACCTTGATGGGAGCAGTCTTGCCACGCTCGCCCTGACCTGCGGCGGCGGCAGCTGCCATGCGTGATGCCTGAAGCTTGTTAACGTCGATCTTCGACTTCTGCTCCCTCGCCTCCTGCATGGAGTCACCCTGGCCGCGCACCACGATGCCCGACTTATTGAGCACTGCCAAGACGTTGCGGTTGATCTCCTCGAGCATCTTTGAGAAGAGCTGGAACGACTCGAGCTTATAGATGAGCAACGGATCCTTCTGCTCGTAGGTGGCATTCTGCACACTCTGACGCAGGTCGTCCATCTCGCGCAGGTGCTCACGCCATGCGTCATCAATAGTGGTGAAGAGTGCTATCTTGGCAAAAACACGATATATCTCCAGGCAGTCGCTATCCTTGCACTTCTGCAGCTCCACGGGGATGGTGTACTGTAGGCGTCCATCCGTAAAGGGGAAGGCGATGCGCATATCCATATTATCCTTGCGCTGCTCATATATCTTCGTCATCGTGGGACGCACAGCATCAGCCACAGCCTTGGCCTTACGCTCGAAGTGCGAGGTGAGGTCCGTAACGATAGCCTCTATAAGCTGCTGGGGCTTCATCTTATCATACTGCGCCTCCTCCATCGAGAAGTCGATAGCCACCTCGCGCATAAGGTCGAACTTAAACTCCTCATAGGGGCAGCCCTCGTGTGACTCGACGAACTTTAACGCATAGTCGTAGCGTAGGTTGTTCATGTCGATATCTATGCGCTCGCCATAGAGAGCATGGCGGCGACGTGTATATATAACTTCACGCTGCGAGTTCATCACATCGTCATACTCCAAGAGGCGCTTACGCACGCCAAAGTTATTCTCCTCGACCTTGCGCTGTGCACGCTCGATAGCCTTGGTCATCATGCCGGCCTGGATAACCTCGCCCTCCTTCAGACCCATCTTATCCATCATCGAGGCGATGCGGTCCGAGCCGAAGAGGCGCATAAGCTTATCCTCCAACGATACGAAGAACTGTGACGAGCCGGGAACACCCTGAGGACCGGCACGACCACGTAGCTGACGATCTACACGACGGCTCTCATGACGCTCCGTGCCGATGATGGCAAGACCACCAAGGGCCTTAACCTCGTCCGAGAGCTTGATATCGGTACCACGACCCGCCATGTTTGTGGCGATGGTAACCTGTGAGCGACGACCTGCCTCGGCAACAATCTGCGCCTCGAGCTGGTGCTGCTTGGCATTAAGTACGTTATGCTTGATGCCGCGTAGCTTGAGCATGCGGCTCAACAGCTCCGAGATATCTACCGAGGTTGTACCCACCAACACGGGGCGACCCTCCTCTACAAGACGTATAATCTCGGCAATAACGGCATTATACTTCTCGCGCTCGGTCTTATATACCAGGTCTTCGCGGTCATCACGTATAACATCCTTATTCGTAGGGATAACCACGACGTCAAGCTTATAGATGTTCCAGAACTCCGAGGCCTCGGTCTCGGCAGTACCCGTCATACCTGCCAGCTTGTGATACATGCGGAAGTAGTTCTGCAGGGTGATGGTCGCAAAGGTCTGTGTAGCATCCTCTACCTTGACATTCTCCTTCGCCTCGATAGCCTGATGCAAACCGTCAGAGTAGCGACGACCCTCCATGATACGGCCTGTCTGCTCATCGACAATCTTTACCTTGTTGTCAATGAGAACATACTCCACCTCCTTCTCGAACATGAAGTAGGCCTTTAGTAGCTGGTTCATCGTATGTACACGCTCGGCCTTGATGGCGTAGTCGCTCAACAAGGCATCCTTCTGTGCCGCACGCTCCTCGAGGCTCAACGCCGAGTGCTCGAGCTCGGCAATGCGGGCTCCGATATCGGGAAGCACGAAGAAACCATCCTCGTTAAAACGACGTGATGCTACCTCATGACCCTTATCCGTGAGTATCAACGAGTTCATCTTCTCGTCGTGTACCACAAAGTTGTCATCGGTAATCTCGTGCATGCGCTTCTCGTTATCCTGCATGTAAATATTCTCGGTCTTCTGCAGTAGCACCTTGACGCCGGGCTCCGAGAGGAACTTGATAAGGGCCTTATATTTTGGCATCGCCTTGTGAGCACGCAAGAGAAGCTTACCCGACTCCTCGAGGTTACCCTCGGCATATAGACGCTTTGCCTCGGCAACATCTGCCGATGACATCTTGCTCTGCAGGTCGTAGATATACTTCGCGGCGGGCTGGAACTCGGCAAAGAGCTGGTCGCCACCACGAGGCACAGGACCGGAGATGATAAGCGGAGTACGGGCATCATCAATCAACACCGAGTCCACCTCATCGACGATGGCAAAGTGGTGCTTGCGCTGCACAAGATCCTTGGGCGATGATGCCATGTTGGCACGCAGGTAGTCAAAACCAAACTCGTTGTTCGTACCGAAGGTGATATCGGCCATATAGGCCTTGCGACGCTCCGCAGAGTTGGGACGTGTATTGTCGATGCAGGCTACAGATAGCCCGTGGAACTGATACATCGGGCCCATCCACTCGGCATCACGACGTGCAAGGTAGTCGTTCACCGTAACTACGTGCACACCCTTATGGGCAAGGGCGTTGAGGAATACGGGGAGCGTAGCTACAAGGGTCTTACCCTCACCTGTAGCCATCTCGGCGATGCGTCCCTTATGGAGAACCACGCCACCAAAGAGCTGCACGTCGTAGTGCACCATATCCCACTTTATGACATTACCTCCGGCTGTCCACTGGCTGCTGTATATCGCCTTGTCATCCTCGATGCGCACCAGGTCGCCACGCTCGGCCGCAAGGTTGCGGTCAAAGTCATTGGCCTTAACTACAACCTCGTCATTCTCCGAGAAGCGACGCGCCGTATCCTTCATTATGGCAAAGGCCTCGGGGAGTATCTCCTCGAGTGTCTGCTCAATGACGTCGTCTATGTGTTTCGTTGTGTCGTCTATATCCTTTGATATGCGCTCCTTGTCTGCGAGTGAAATCTCGGGCTGCTCAAGGATAACCTTCTGCTCGGCAATGTGCGACTCATCCTTGGCTATGGCCTCGGAAATCTTGCGACTCAATGCCGCCGAGCGTTCGCGCAGCTCATCATTTGTGAGTGCCGAGATAGTGGGGTAGAGAGCCTTAATCTTCTCTACATAGGGGAGAATCTCCTTGCGATCTTTGTCGGCCTTCGAGCCGAAAAATACCTTGATAATCTTCGATAAAATATCCATCTTCGTGTGTTAAGAATCTTGTTTAGCTAAATCTTGTTATCCGTTGCTCGCGGATAAACAACACATATAACGCACAAAGATAATAAATTATTTGCAATAATCACAATATATACATAGGTAAATCGCCGGAATGGATAGCGAGGGTCAATCTTTAGTGGTGAGATGTGACGCAAAAAGATAGAAAAGTAGCCCCTCCGAGACTCGAACTCGGATTTAAGGTTTAGGAAACCTTCGTTCTATCCCTTGAACTAAAGGGCCAAGCCAGAGTGCAAAGGTAAGAAAATTTCTCGATAATAATTATATTTCAAGAAATTTTTCTTTCACAGGCATATTTGTCATAGAGGTTATTCACTTGTGGAAAAATCTCATATAACATATCTATAGTGTAAACATGTTGATTATGAAGATATTATATTTATCTATGCTTGCGTCTGCGTTTTCGGTGTATGAGAAAATTGGTTGAATTGGCGGTAGTGTAAAAAAAATGTCGTATATTTGCGCTATTGATTGGTATTAATTTCAAAAATAACATAGTTATGTTGGAAAAAAATCTTATTAAGATCTACGAGCAGAGCTTCCGTGAGCATCGTGAGATGTCGGCACTTACCGATTACTTCAAGGGCGAGACATTCTCGTACTATGAGGTTGCCAAGGAGGTTGCCAAGATGCACCTCGTATTCAAGCAGGCGGGTATTGAGCCGGGTGATAAGGTCGCCCTTATCGGTCGTAACAATACGCGCTGGTGTATAAGCTATATCGCAACTATCACATATGGCGCAGTTATAGTGCCTATACTTCAGGACTTTAACCCCAATGATGTTATCAATATCATCAACCACTCGGAGAGTAAGCTTCTCTTCCTTGGCGATAACTTCTGGGATGATATCGAGGGCGATCAGATACCTATGGTCAATGCTGTATTCTCGCTTACCGACTTCCATGTTATTTACGAGCGAGAGGGAGATAAACTGACCAACTACATGAAGAATATCATGTCGCACTACCGTGAGGCTTATCCTCGAGGCTTCAGTGTTGATGATATCAAGTATCCCGAGATTGCCAACGACAAGATATGTCTTCTTAACTACACCTCGGGTACTACAGGCTCATCAAAGGGCGTTATGCTCACGGTGAACAACCTTACGGGAAATATCAGCTACGCAATAGATATGCTCAACCCCAAGACCGGTGAGCACTACTTCCGCAAGGGTGGCCGCACATTGTCGTTCTTGCCTTTGGCTCACGCCTTTGGTTGTTCATTCGACTTCCTTGCACCCCTGGCTTGCGGTGGACATATCACACTTCTTGGACGTATCCCCTCGCCCAAGATTCTTATCGAGGCGATGAAGGTTACACGTCCTACGCTGGTATGCTCTGTGCCCATGATTCTTGAGAAGGTATATCGCAAGAGCATCCTCCCGATGTTGGAGAAGGCACCTATGAGTATCGCTATGCGCATACCTCTTATTAATACCGCTATCTACTCAACCATCCTCTCGCGCCTCATGGAGCAGTTTGGTGGCTGCGTAGATTTGTTTATCGTGGGTGGCGCCGCCCTTAACCGCGAGACCGAGGATTTCCTCCGCCTTATTAAGTTCCCCATTACTGTGGGCTACGGCATGACGGAGTGTGCACCTCTTATCAGCTTCGAGAACTCATATGACTATAAGCCCGGCTCATGTGGCCGCATATTGCCCAAGGAGTTGCTCGAGGGTAAGATTATGTCGCGTGACCCGCAGAATATCCCGGGTGAGCTTCTTGTGCGTGGTGAGCACGTCATGGCGGGATATTACAAAAATGAGGCGGCCACGAAGGCCATTATCGACAAGGATGGCTGGTTACATACAGGAGATATGTGTACCATGGATGAGGATGGTACTCTCTATATCCGTGGACGTTGCAAGACCATGATTCTCTCAAGCTCGGGACAGAACATCTACCCCGAGGAGATTGAGGAGCGCCTCAATAACCTCTATATGGTTGCCGAGTCTCTTATCATCGAGAATAATGGCAAGCTCACGGCTCTTGTTGTGCCCGACTATGAGTTGGCTACAGCCGAGGGTGTAAGCCTCGATAACCTCCAGGAGATTATGGACAAGAATCTTCAGGAGCTTAACAGCCTTGTGGCATCATACGAGAAGGTTGCCAATATCGTTATTCATCGTGAGGAGTTTGTGAAGACACCGAAGCGTAGTATTAAGCGTTATTTATATAGTGCCGAGCGCCTTAACCTATCTTAATTTTCGGTTATAAGGGCGCATCTGCGCACTCTCAATCAAGGTTGAATAACAGGTCTGTTGTGTCGTTACACGGCAATCTTCGAACAAAATGTGGGTGACTATTTTACTCTTTAGTCACCCACATTTGCTTTGTGTGAAATGTGAGATATGAAATGAGAAATCAGAAATTTTCCGTTTCTCGTTTTCCTCCGTCATCTCTCCTTTCTCTCGGCGAGGATACGGGCATCGAGCTTCATCTGTGCTATCATGGCGCGTAGTCCATTGCTGCGCGTGGGTGAGAGGTTTTCGCCAAGACCGATGGCATCGACAAAGTAGAGGTCTATGTTGGCTGCCTCCTCGGGTGTGCGGCCATTCATCACGCGCACCAAAAGAGCAATGATGCCTTTAGTGATTATAGCATCGCTATCTGCCGTATAGTACATCACGCCATCACGTAGCTCGGCAGATACCCATACACTTGATTGGCAACCCTCAATCTTATATTTATCGTTGCGCTTTGTTGGGTCTATAGCCTCCAGTGTGTCGCTCAAGCTTATTAGATAGTCGTACTTATCGAGCCAGTCGTCGAACATCGAAAACTCATCGATTATTGCCTCCTGTATAGCATCCTGTGTCATAGTGGTTGTGTTATTTAATTATTTTATCACTTCAGTTAATGGTCGGGTCATAGAGGCCCAAGGAATCTCCATGCCCACGAGGGTAGCGATAGTCGGAGCTACAGCCTCGATGCTTACCGTGCGTTCTATCTCCTGTGCCCTGATATTAGGACCATAGATGATGAGTGGCACATGGCGGTCGTAGTTGTATCCTGCATCCGAGGCTGAACGTATGCCACTGCGCTCGACACACCATCCCGGAAGAAGGTCTATAATCACATCGCCCGAGCGTGTAGGGCAGTAGCTGCGCTGCACAAGGCGGCTGCGACCCTCGCTGAAGGTGCTGTTGCGGAGCTTCGAGGCCGAGAGGGCTGTGCTCACGCCGCGCATCTGCAAAAGGAAGGTTGCAACCTCCTCGCGTATATCCTCAACCGAGAGCTTCTTTGCGTGGAGCACCGCATGGTTGAGATAGAGGGCGTTATTGGCATAGCCGAGAATATAGTTATCCGAGCCATAGCGCGCACCGAGGAAGGCATTGACTATAACCTCCATCTGGCGGGTGTTAAGACGCTCACGCTCTGCGCCCTGCGCAGGATTGTACGATGGCGAGGTGCCATGAGGTGAGCTCAACACGATAACGGCACCGGGGCACTGCGCGTAGATATAGGTCATAAACTCCGCGAGGTCACTATCGAGACGATAGAGCATATCCTCATACTCGATAGACTCCGTGCCGTAGGTCTGTGCGATATATGTTGCCGTGTCGAGTGAAAGGTTGAGGATGTCGGTGGCATCATCCTGGCCAAGGTGCTCCTGTGCAATAAGGCTCGATGCAAACTCTATGAGCATGGTATTGCCTGCGGGCGTGTATCGCATCTTGCCATAGAGTGTATCGGTGAGGCGCAGGTTTATATCGCTCAAGAGCTGTGTGCTCTTACCCACGATGCCTTCGACTACGGCTACCTCGCTATTGTGATAGCGCGTGATATCGAGTAGCGGTGTCCAACGTGTAAGCGTGTAGAAGGTATTGGTCTTTGCGCGATTATACTCCGTCACCCATGCCGGCAGCTTATCGCTGTAGGCTGACGATGTTGTCCATAGTGTGTTATTGCTCTCGGCCCAATAGGCTACGCCCTGACGACCATTGAGCACGATGGCCGAGAGGTCGTCGATGGCTATGGTGTGGTGCTTACTCTTGGGGTTGTGGTTGAGGAGCATATCTCCCAAGGTGGGCGTTGCAAGAAGGTGAGGTGAGACATTTGCTGCACCAATGCTAAACTCCACGGGGTATGCCTTGTGGTCGGCGATAAGCTCCACGTGTGAGCCATCGACATGACTCCACCACTGTTCACCTACGGCTCCATGTATCGCGGGCTCAACGCCCGTGGTTATGGTTGCTAAACCTGCAGCTGTCGTGGTAAGCGCATAGTCATAGTATGCCTCGGTGTAGTGTGCGCCCTCGGACATCAGACGTGCGAGGCCGCCTTGAAGGTTATCCTCAAGGCGTGTGAGGTCGGCCTCGCGAAGTGAGCCTACGACGATGTTTACGACGAGGCGTGGAGGTGAGGCCATCACGCTTGCTGCATATAGCATGAGCAGTATTAATAGGGTTGCTCTTCTCATATATTATCAATGTGGTATCGTTATTTTAATCTCTCGTTAAACCACGCTCTCTCCTCGGACATATCTATGCCTTGGAGCGTGTCGATGTCAGCTATCTGCTTGCGGCAGAACTCCTTGTAGCTCTCCGATGTGGGATTGTTGGAACGGTGGTTGCGTGCTGCTACGATACGCTCCACCTGCTGCATCGTTGTCTTCGTCTTCGATGATAGGGCCACATCGAAGAACCTATCGGCGATATACTCTACGGCCTGTGTCGTGGGGTGAAGCATGTCGCTTTCATAGAAGCGGTAATCACGCAGGTCGTCCATCATAATCTCGTATGCAGGGAAGTAGAGTACACGCTCGGGGTGGCGACGGCATACTGTATCTACAGCTACGCGCAACACCGCCTTGCTCAATGAGTTTTGCTCTAAGCCATCACCGATATGGCGGATAGGACTCACGGTGAAGGCTACTTGTGCCGTGGTGCTTGTAACAATCTCTTCCAGCGCCTTGATAACCTCGCTCACCGACATCAGCTCACGACGGAAAAGAGTATGTGGCTGCTTATGGCAGTTAGCCACTACGCGACCACTCTCCTTATGGCGATATACCCATGCTGTGCCGAGCGTGACGATAAGGTGTGAGGCGCTATCTATAGCCTTGCGGCCTGATGCCAGGGCCTCGGTCATCTTTGCCGTGGCCTCCTTGGGAGTTAACCCCGAGATTGAGGAGTGAAAGTCGTAGTTGAGATATCTCTCCTCGTGGTATATAAGGTCATCGGCGGAAGGTATGATGTTCTGCCTGATGCGTGTGATGCTATAGGCTATGGAGCATGGATTGAAGAGTATGCCTGTGGGGTTTGCCACGACCATAAACTTACGCTCGGCAAGCCTTTGTGCCATGTTATGTGCAAAGCACGAGCCGAGGGTGAGAATGGTGTCGCCATACTCTATCTTCTTGCTCCATGGAGCGATATCTATCTCTGTACGAAACCTCATGCTATCCTATTATATATTTGCTTTTGGGTATGTACGACAGCACCTCGACGATGAGTGCCGAGATTATAAACGTGGCTGCAGCCGTGAGCACCATGGTAAGAGGTGTGGCAAGAGCCCATGCCGATACTATATCATAGACCGCCACAAGTACGAAGATATGTATGAGGTATATTCCGTAGCTATGCCTCGAGAGCCGCTCAAAGAGAGGATATATGCGGCAGGGCCTGTCTATCAGCCTGAAGAGAAGAAAGAGAGCTATGGCTGTGAGTGCCACTCCCGTGGTGGCGAAGCACCAGCTACGCTCCCAGGCTATAGCCATATCTATCGTGCCACTTATAGGGTATGCCTCGGGCATCTGATAATAGAAGGGTAGTGCCACGATGGCATATCCCACAGCAAACATCGGAAGCGATATAGCCAATGTCCTCTTTATGCTCCAATCTATATACGTGCGAATATAGTGTGCTGCAACGATATAGCCTATAAAGCCACTTGTATAGTAGAGCATGCCAAACTCATTCCAACTCGCCTCACCCCACACCTCTTCGTTGCCTGTGGCTGTGGCTGCAAGGCGCAGGAAGGGTACAGCTGTGGAGAGTAGCCATAGCGCGATAAAGAGTTGCTCGCCGCGACGAGAGACGTGCTCTAACCATGGCGATATAACGGGCATGATAAGATATACGCCGAGGAGCATATATACAAACCATAGATGCCCGGCATGAGGCATATAGTTGAGCATAAGTCGCGAGAGGTTACCCTCGATATCTACGACGCCCTCCGCACCCCACATGGGCATGACGGCATAGAGCAACGACCATACGATAAAGGGTATGGCCACGCGTGTGAAGCGACGTTTGAAGAAGTGTGTGCTATCACCTATGGGTAGTAGCAGGTAGCTCGATATCATCACAAAGAGAGGTACGGCAGCGCGTAGTGCCGAGTCGAGGATTACGACCCATAGTGCATCGTCATGTGATGCCACGAAGGTACCCTCACCGCCGAGGTAAAAGGGCTCGATGGAGTGCACGAGGATGACCATGAAGCAGGCTGCTACGCGTAGGTAGTCGAGGAAGTATATGCGAGGCATTGTCGATGCCGTGTTAGCTGTTCTATCCATCTGTTCTAAAATTTGCTACAAAGATATGAATTTAGTCGAAAAATTCGTACCTTTGTGGAATAAAACACTCATAGGATATGAAGAAAAATATTGTGTCATCATTTGATGTCGATCACCGCACCCTCGATGCGGGCTTGTATCTACGCTCGGTATATGCTATTTCGGATGAGTATCAAGTGCGATCATGGGACCTGCGTTTCCGCGCCCCTATGGCTCATGCGCCCCTTGGCTCGGGCGAGGTACACACCATCGAGCACCTTATGGCCTACTATCTGCGCCTTGATGAGAAGATAGGTAAGAGCATCGTCTCCTTTTGCCCCATGGGTTGTAAGACGGGTTTCTACCTCTCTACGATGCAGGATGTCGAGGCCGAGGATATACGTCAGGCATTGGCTAAGGTATATAAGGAGGTCTTCCCCTTAAAGTCGGCATCTGATATCGTAGGTCTGAATGAGGTGCAGTGTGGTAATCCCGGCCTCTACTCTATAGATACAACAAATGCCGCCATGGCAGAGTATATGCGCACACTCTTTACGGCGGATGAGGCTGCCGTGCTCGGCATCGCTAATGTCTATGAAAAGTGGTGGTAGTATGAAGGTGCTTATCTGTGCCCCGACCTCGCGCGAGTACCGCGCTATGCGCTATGCTTTAGACCATGCCAACAACCTAAAGCATGACTATGACCTTGTTGAGGTCGGCATCGGCAAGGCTCTTTCGTCAGCCGGAGTGTCGCGTGCACTCACTCTTGCCGAGATTAAGGGCGTTAAGTATGATATGTTGGCCGTTGTAGGCTTTGCTGCTGCAGCTACGGGGCGCAAGCAGGGTGATATCGTCATGCCCTCACGTGCTCTGCACCACGATGCCATCATCCCCGAGGGCTTCTGTCCCGAGATTACCGATCCTCGCATGCTGAAGGGGAATGACACCGAAACGGTATTTACCGGCGATTCTTTTGTTAATGCCGAGATAGTCAAGGAGATAAAGCGTCGATTTGGTGTGGAACATGGCCTCTTTGATATGGAGATAGCTGCCATCTGTCAGGTTGCGGAGCTCTACGATAATATCCCTGTTGTAGCCGTGAAGTATGTTTCGGATGTGCCCGAGGATGGACACTCCGAGCACTCGTATGATGAGTTTGCTGATGCACACTCGGACTTTACGGAGTTGTTAATAAGGATTGACTCCCTGTAATTTTTGATTTGTATAGGGTGCATCTGCGCCCTCTCAATCAAATGAAAGAGCAAAGATGAAAGGTGAAAACTGAATTATACTTTCCACTTTCATCTTTCCACTTTTCACTTTGCTCGACACCTTAACTGCCGTAACTCCAAACAAAAAGCGGGTGACTATTTTTCTTTTAGTCACCCGCACTTTTTATTCGGCCTCTGGATTGAGGTGCCGAAGTAGCACCGCTATCACAACAAATTTATCTTGTCTGGAGGTATAACTCGTGATACTTATTATACTTATCCATCATGCCATCCATATCGCGAAGACGGAAGCACAACGAGTTGAGGTACTCGATAACTGCAACATCCGCAGGGTTGATCTCGTGAGCTCTCTCCAGCCAAGGTATAGCCTCGGCATAGACGAGGTTGATCTTCGCATTCTCCTCCTCGTATAGCTCGTATGTCAAGTTGGGGTTGTTGTTGAGCTCCTCAACCTGGGCATTAGCCTTCTCGATGATGAAGTAGCCGGTATAGAAGTTGGGCTCGAAGTCTGCGGGGCGCAACTCAACGCACTTCTTAAATGAGTTGATACACTCGTCGTAGTTCTTCAAGGCGTTATATACGCGGCCACGACCAAACCACAAGTCGTAGTTTGCGGGATCCTCCTTCAACGAGTTCTCAATCATCACGGTAAGCTCTGCGGGGTCACCCACACCCTCCTCGGCAGTGTAGAGGTTCATCAGACCATCGAGGATAGTGGTGTTCTTGGGGTAGAGCTGGATACCTGTGAGCAGGGCGTTCTTCGCCTTTGTGAGGTACTCCTCGCGATTCTTCTCGCGCTGACCATAGTAGCTGTGGAACAAGAAGTAGAAGATGTTACCACTCTCGTCGTTGTAGCCATTGTCGAGGGCCTCGCTCAGAATGCGCTCTGCCTCCTCGAAGGTGGCTACAGACTCCTCACCCTGAAGGCCTGAAGCGTAGATTGTAGTGAGCATACCTGCATTGAAGAGGTTGCCAAAGTCTGCCTGTGCATTGGGTACGATGCTCTGAGCACGGTAGGCGAGCTCAAAGGCCTCGGCAGCCTCGCGTGTCTTGCCTGTGTTGTTTAGAGCCTCACCCTGCTGTATAAGTGCGTTGGCAAGGTTCTGTGCCAAGGGAATAATCTTTGAGCCCTGTGTGGCATCCATCTCATAAGCCTTGGCAAAAGATTCGATAGCTATCTGGGGAAGGTTCTCCTTGATAGACTTCTTCTGATTCCAGCCCTCAATCATGTAGCTGGCAGCGTTAACGTAGATATCTACATACTCATACTCGCAAACGATTACGGGCATGCCCATAAACTCACCCTCGACCATGTTAAGGGGCTGGCCTACGTTCATTTGCAAAACCTGCACAGGCACACCGCGACCTATCTCCTTCGTGGGAAGAATGTAGGCATTGGTGTAAGCCTTACCGCGAGCAATCCATGTAGCTGCCTTGGCGCCCTTCTTCGCGTCGTTACATGCAGCGTCGGCCTTGTTTAGTTTCGCTACTTCATTTGAGGTGTTCACATTCTGTGCATTCGCTGCCAATGTCATTGAGAACATTGCTACAGCCAATAAAAATAACTTTTTCATATTGATGCTTGTTATTTATGTTATTCATTTGTACTCTCTACTATGGTCTCCACTACGGGTGCTTCACCCTCGGCGGTTGTAGCCTCCATATCCTCGATGTCGTCATCGGTCTTGGGTACAGCTGTAACCGAGGCTATGGCATCGCCCTCACGCAGGTCGATAACCTTCACACCCTGTGTAGCGCGTCCGGCAACACGTATCTGGTCTGCCGAGGTGCGGATGGTGAGTCCCGAGCGGTTGATAATCATCAAGTCGTTGTTGTCGGTGACAGCCTGTATAGATATTAGCTTGCCCGTCTTCTCGGTGATGTTGATAGTCTTAACACCCTTACCGCCTCGGTTGGTGATGCGATACTCCTCGAGGTCGGTACGTTTGCCGTAACCATTCTCCGAGAGTACCAATACATCCTGCTCCGAGCCTGGCTCGATAGCTATCATGCCGATAACCTCGTTGTCGTCATCTATAGATATAGCCCTCACGCCGGAGCTTACACGACCCATGGGACGTACTGTAGATTCGTTGAAGCGGATGGCGCGACCCTCACGTGCCGCAATCATAATCTCGGCCTGGCCGCTTGTGAGCTTCACCTCCAACAGCTGGTCTCCATCTCTAATAACGATTGCTTTCACGCCATTAGTACGTGGACGTGAATAATCCTCGAGTGTCGTCTTCTTGATGATGCCTCGCTTGGTGCACATCACGAGGTAGTTGTTCTGCACGAACTCCTCGTCGTTGAGGTTCTTGACATTGATATATGCGCGCACCTTGTCGCCCGGATCGATCTGGATGACATTCTGTATGGCGCGACCCTTCGATGAGCGTGTGCCCTCGGGAATCTGATATACCTTGAGCCAGTAGCAGCGACCCATCTCCGTGAAGAACATCATCGTGTTGTGCATCGATGCTACGTAGATGTGCTCAATGAAGTCCTCATCGCGCGTTGCACTACCCTTGGCGCCCTTGCCGCCACGATTCTGTGTGCGGTATTCGGCCAGCGGCGTACGCTTGATATAGCCCATATGAGAGATAGTGATTACCATGTCGTCATCGGCATAGAAGTCCTCGGGGTTGAACTCCTCTGATGAGTAGATAATCTCCGAGCGACGCTCATCACCATACTTCTGCTTCACCTCCTCGAGCTCATCCTTGATAATCTGCATCTGCATATCTACGTTGGCAAGCACCGCAGTGAGGTAGTCGATAGTCTTCTCTAACTCGTCGCGCTCGGCCTCGAGTTGCTCGCGCTGCAGGCCTGTGAGCTGACGCAGACGCATCTCGAGTATGGCTGCAGTCTGAAGCTCCGAGAGCCCGAAGCGCTCCTGCAGGCGTGTGCGTGCCTCCTCGCCTGTCTTCGATGAGCGGATGATATGTACCACCTCGTCGATGTTGTCCTGCGCGATGAGCAAGCCCTTGACGATGTGAAGACGCTCCTCGGCCTTCTGAAGGTCGAAACGTGAGCGACGTACTATAACATCGTGGCGATGATCCACAAAGTGACGGATAAGATCCTTGAGGTTAAGGAGCTGGGGACGACCATTCACCAACGCGATGTTGTTCACCGCGAATGATGACTGCAAGGGGGTATTCTTATAGAGCGTGTTGAGCACGACACTCGCCACAGCATCCTGCTTGAGGATGATGACGATACGCATACCCTGACGGTCTGACTCGTCGTTGATATATGATATACCCTCGATCTTCTTCTCGTTGATAAGGTCGGCAATGCGCTTAATCATCTCGGCCTTATTCACCATGTAGGGTATCTCGGTGATGACGATGCACTCACGACCTGATGCCGTATGCTCAATCTCGGTCTTGGCACGCATAACCACGCGACCGCGGCCCGTGAGTAACGCCTCCTTCACACCCTCATATCCGTAGATGATACCTCCTGTTGGGAAGTCGGGGCCCTTAACATAGTTGAGAAGCTCCTCACACTCGCACTCGGGGTTGTCGATATATGCCTTGCAGGCATCTATCACCTCCGAGAGGTTGTGGGGTGCCATGTTTGTAGCCATACCTACGGCGATACCGCTGGCACCATTGACCAAGAGCAATGGAATCTTAGTAGGAAGCACCGTGGGCTCCTTCAACGTGTCATCGAAGTTGAGTGTCCAGTCGATGGTCTCCTTGTCGATATCGGCCATCACCTCGTCGGTGATCTTCTGCATACGTGCCTCGGTATAACGCATCGCCGCGGGTGAGTCACCATCCATCGAGCCGAAGTTACCCTGACCCTCAACGAGAGGGTAGCGCATAGACCAATCCTGCGCCATACGCACCATAGCCTCATATACCGAGCTGTCGCCATGGGGGTGGAACTTACCGAGCACATCACCAACGATACGCGCACTCTTACGTGGAGGCTTGTCCGAGTAGAGGTTCAGCTCGGCTGACATATCGTATAAAATACGACGGTGCACGGGCTTCAAGCCATCACGCACATCGGGCAGTGCTCGCGACACAATCACCGACATCGAATAGTCGATATATGCCGACTTCATCTGCTCCTCAAGATTCACCTTGACAATGCGTCCGGTGGTACCTGTGTTATTCTCTAATTCAGTCATATATTGTGAAAATTATTGTAATCTTTTCTCTGTTACCTATAATATATATAGACGCGCAAATATACGCTAAATTTTCGTTTTAAGCAAATAAACACCTTGGAAAGTGAGGCGTGTATTGTCTTCTTTGGGTGAAATATCTCCGTAAAGGGTGTTTTTAGGCGATTTAAGCGCATTAAACTTTTTACTCGATACCCTGACGGAGAAAAAACTCGACCCCCCAATCGGAGGCCGAGTACTGTATGTTCTCGATTTGGAACCTTAAAAGAGTATGCACTCGATAATCTGTGCCACGCCATTAATTTCGATTAAGGCTGCACCCTCGCATCCGATGCGCAGGAACGATGTCGTGATATCGCCCTTATGCATTACATCTCCTTCGGCACTCTTTACAGCATAGCTCGCCGAGCCATCTACGGGCAGCGTACCCAGCATGACAACGGCCTCGGTAGTACCCTCCGTCACGTTGAACGAGGCGTGCCCGTTGGTTACAAGTGCAGTGTAGGGATTGGAGTCCACGCCATACTCGGCCTCAGTCACTGGGTTGACCTCAAAGGCGCGGATAGCCAGCCAGTTGCGCTTCTTCGACTCGAGCTTGCGTAGTGCTACGTAGCGCGCCTCGAAGGGCTCGCCCCTCCACTCTATGTCGTAAACACCCTCCATGGGCTCGGTAAGTGCGAACCACTCATCGCCATCCTTCGAGTACTCGACAATAGCATGGTCGAAGTAATCGACATCATCCGTAGAGTTGCGTCCCTGAATGATACGTACCTCGCGTACCTCTCGCACGATGCCCAAATCTACCGCTACGCAGTCATCCGTACGTTGTGCCTGCCCCGAGTGGTAGTATGTCGCGGGGTCGTTGTCGAACATATACTTTGCCTGTGGTGCGCGAAGTGAGATATAGCTGCCAAGGGCTGTGAGCGTCGATGACTTCTTGCCTGTAAGTCTCTCGTAGTAGGCTGCGGCAAGGTCATCCATCATACGCTCGTAGAAGGGGTGGAGCTTCAGCGTACCTACGCGGTGAGCATCAAACTCCTCGATATCCTTCTCGGTCATGAGATTATCGACGTAGGCATTCCAGAAGGCCTCATACTCGCCTCGGAGGTATAGCTCCAGGCACTCGATAGCCTTGCGGCCGCGTGTGCCGAGCTTGCCAAACTCTACAAGCCAGGGACGCAACTCCTCCAACAGGGCCTTATTCTTCATCTGCTCCATGGTTGCAGGTACAGCCTCGATGCGTGTAAACTCCTCCTTGAGTGCCGCGGCCTTTTCTGCCGTATAGTCAGCCATGGTGAAGGTCTCGGTCTCCCAAGACTCTATACGGCGATAACCCGTCTCGGTGTCGCACGAGTGTATGGCGAAGAGACGATAAGCCTCCTTAACCTCGGGTGCCAAGGCCTCAAGACCACGCTCCCAGCTGTCGATAGGGTTATATGCCTCGGTATTCCAGGTGTAGTCGGCTACGCTATAGAGCGCCAACTTCGATGCCTCGCCATGCTCCATAGGGTTGCTTACAAGACCACGTGTCTCCTTCTCGGTGAGGGTGGGTGAAAGACCATATACGGGGCCCTGCATCATGATGTGACGTGCATAGTCCGTAACGGGGAAGTTCCACCAAAAGAGCGCAGGACGCTGTATGCGTGATGCTATCCACTCCATGGTCGAGGGGGTCATGTCGCTACATACGGCATCACCTGTCCAGAATACATCTACCGAGGGGTGTAGCTCCTTGCCATAGACTACAAGGCTGCCACGCTCCGTGGGATTAGCCCATAGACGTGTATAGTCCGTAGGACATACGATGAGCGATGCTACATCTCCCTTGGCTGCCACGAAATCCTCGTTGAGGATATTCATAAGCTCGGTCTGATAGTAGGGGTTGGTACCAGCACCCGAGATATCGTCGAAGTGTACGGCAAAGGCGCGCACACCGAGTTGATACATAGCTTCAAACTTATTTATAAGGTTTTGGATGTCAGACTCCTCCCACTTAATATCCTGTCCGGGGTGTATTGCCCATACGAAGTTTACATGGTTGCGATTGCAAGCCTCCACCAACTCGCTAATCTTCTTTGCCTCATCTGCGGGGTAGGGCTCGCGCCAATGAGGTGAGCTGTGGTAGGGATCATCCTTCGGGCCATAGATATAGTAGTTCATCTTATAACGACCGTAGGTGTCGATTAATGATAGGCGCACCTCATGTGACCAGGGTGTGCCGTAGAAGCCCTCGACAACACCACGATACTGCAGGTCGGGCCAGTCGCTGATGGTCATCGCAGGAATCTTGCCCTCGGCAGCCACGGGGCTCTCGATAATCTGTCGCAGGGTCTGTAACGCATAGAAGGCGCCCATATCATCATAGGCCTTGATATCTATTCCTTGTGGTAGGATGCTGATGGCATAAGCGCCGCTCTTTGCCTCGAAGTCACACTCCTCGGCATACTTCTCGCCCGTCAAGATTGAGAGCTTCACACCACGCTTGTTGAGCTTGAGGAAGTCTAGCTCTGCGGCATACTCCTTTGTCTTGCCCTTGAGTGCCACGCCTTGTGATATATCTATGGGCAACGTGCGCAACATGTAGAGTTTCTGCGGTGTGGGGTTGATGATAAGTCCGTTATGGTCAATCTTCTCACCATAGAGGCCTCCGAGGTCCTGGCTCTCACCACGCTGTGACGATAGGTCTTGAGCCTGTAGTGTCATCGCAGCAGATAGTGCTACGATTAAGGATACGGCCTTAAAAAAACTTTTCACGGTCATATTCTTTTATTGTTTTAAGGTTTAGATTATCAGTGTATTAGATTATCTCAAATGCAATCTTCATCATATTGGTGAAGGATGTCTGTCGCTCCTCGGCCGAGCATGCTGTGCCGTGTACGAGTGAGTCCGAGATGGTGCAGATACATAGAGCGCTCTTGCCTGCACGTGCCGCATTCATATATAACGCTGCGGCCTCCATCTCTACGGCCAATACTCCCATCTTCTGCCACTGTTTCCAGCCCTCGGGGTTATCGCCATAGAAGAGGTCACTGGCCATGATGTTACCTACCTTGTAGCCTATGCCGAACTCCTCGGCCTTCTCGACCGCTGCGCGAAGCATCTCGAAGTCGGCAATGGGGGCAAATGTTCCGGGGAGGTTGTACTGTGCACCATAGTTGGAGTCGGTGCATGAGCCCATGCCAAAGACCACATCTCCGAGTTTCAACTCGGGGTCGTATGCACCTGCCGAGCCACAACGTATGATGCGCTTCACATCGTAGAAGTTGAAGAGCTCGTAGGTGTAAATGCCGATTGATGGCATGCCCATGCCGTGTCCCTGAACAGATACACGCTTGCCCTTGTATGTTCCTGTATAACCCAACATTCCGCGTACGTTGTTATACTGTATGGGATTCTCCAGAAAGTTTTCGGCCATAAACTTTGCGCGCAGGGGGTCACCCGCCATAATCACCCTATCGGCTATTTCGCCATATTGTGCTCCGATATGCGGAGTAGGTACTTTGCTTGCCATAAGCTATGATTTTTTTATTGTTACTAATTGTCGATATATCTTCACAAAGGTAGTAAAAAAGTGTGGGAGCACAAAATATGATACCTAAAATTTTTGCAAAATGTAAAAAAGGGAGTTGCAAGTTTGCGCTATTGAGAGAAAATGTGTATCTTCGTGAGATAAAATTCAAAAAGTAACAAACCGACATATTCAAAAGATTAAAAATAGATTCTAACAACATACCTCTATGAATTGTAACTTTACTATCGAGGAGCGTAAGGAGATTATCGCTCTGATGAACCGAGAGATTATCCCTGCCATAGGCTGTACCGAGCCTATAGCTGTGGCTCTGTGTGTTGCTCGTGCTACCGAGACATTGGGCTGTCGTCCCGAACATATCGAGGCGCATTTGAGTGCCAATGTGTTGAAAAATGCTATGGGCGTAGGTATCCCCGGCACGGGCATGACAGGACTTCCCATAGCCATGGCTTTAGGAGCTCTTGTGGGTCGCTCGGAGTATGAGCTCGAGGTGCTCAAGGATGCTGATGCTGCAGCTGTTGAGGAGGGTAAGAAGATGATTGAGGAGCGTCGTATCGGTGTGAGCCTCAAGGAGAATATCGAAGAGAAGCTGTATATCGAGATTGAGGTTACGGCGGCTGACCGCAAGGCTGTGGCCATTATCTCGGGTGGACATACACGCTTTGTGCATGTGTCACTCAATGGCGAGGTGCTCTATAGTGCCGATGCACCTGCGTCGGGTGCTGCCCATGTGGCTGAGAGCAGCGATCCTGTGCTCAACCTGCGTCGTGTGTGGGACTTCGCAATGACCGCACCTCTCGCCGAGCTTGAGTTTATCCTCGAGGCAAAGCGCCTGAATATGAATGCTGCATACGAGTCGCTCAAGGGTAGTTACGGACACTCTATAGGCAAGCTTATGCGCTCGGAGTCGGAGCGCAACATCATGGGTGATACGCTGCACTGTCAGATTGTCGGCATGACAACGGCAGCCTGCGATGCCCGCATGGCGGGAGCCATGATACCCGTTATGAGCAACTCGGGAAGTGGTAACCAGGGACTTACCTCTACCGTACCCGTTGTGGTGTATGGCGAGCAGACAAAGGCCTCACACGAGCAGATGGTGCGCGCCCTAATCTTGAGCCACCTCACAGTGATATATATCAAGCAGAGCCTCGGTCGCCTCTCGGCCCTTTGTGGCTGTGTAGTGGCCGCCACGGGCTCTTCATGTGGCATAACCTACCTTATGGGTGGTGGCTATGACGAGGTGACAAAGGCCGTGAAGAATATGATTGCCAACCTCACAGGCATGATATGTGATGGTGCCAAGCCCTCATGTGCCATGAAGTGTGCATCGGGAGTATCTACGGCTGTGGTGTCTGCTCTTATGGCTATGAATGACCGCTGTGTGACATCCGTGGAGGGCATCATAGATGACGATGTAGATAAGTCCATACTTAACCTCACAGATATTGGTCGTGATGCGATGGTGCATACTGATCATATGATACTTAAGATTATGACCTCCAAGTAATTCCCGATTTGTATAGGGCATCTTTGTCCTATCCCTAAAAGTAAGAGTTCGAGGATAGTAGTTTAAACTACAACCCTCGAACTCTTCTTTTGTGGAAAGTGGAAAGATGAAAGTGGAAAGTTAACTAAAGAAGACTAAAGCGTATTAAAGAGAACTAAAGAGAACTAAAGTTGTTACTTTGCTACGGCTTAAGCATAGCAAGTAACCTTCCTCTACTCTCGCCTTCATCGCAAAGTTCCACTTTTTCACTTTCATTTCATGGAGATAAAAAAATAACGACCTACATTTCTGTAAGTCGTTGATTTTTGATGCGGTGCGTAGGGGACTCGAACCCCTGACCCCGTGCGTGACAGGCACGTATTCTAACCAGCTGAACTAACGCACCAAATTAAGAACCTTGCAACCCTTATTTCTTGATTGCGATGCAAAGGTACTACATTTTTTTAAACCTGCAAATATTTTGGTAACTTTTTTTAATAAAAAATTACTGCTTTCTGAAGAATGAAAATTGAACACTTCCGTAACTCCTTGTTTGAAAACACTTTGGATGCTCGCTATAGTCCTGCTCTTTGGAGTGCTCAAATATGAGTATTCCCTCGTCGCGCAGCAGGTTATGCTCAAAGACGAGATCTATAATCTCGCCACTGCCCTCAAGGTCATAGGGTGCGTCCGAGAATATCAGGTCGAACTGCTTGGGGCAGCCCTTCAAGTATAGAAAGGCATTAGCCTTCACAGCATAGAAGTTCTCGAACTTAAGGTCGCGCGCTGTTTGGCGTATAAAGTTGTGGTGCACGCTGTTGAGCTCCACGGAGGTTACGCTGCGGGCATTGCGTGAGGCAAACTCATAGCTTATGGAGCCTGTGCCCGAGAAGAGATCAAGCACATCGCACTCCTCGAAGTCGATGATATTGTTGAGCACGTTGAAGAGGTTCTCCTTGGCGAAGTCTGTCGTGGGTCGTGCTCTTAAGTTGCGTGGAGGCACGATGGTGCGACCACGATATTTACCGCTTATTATTCGCATACGAGATATTTAAATTGATGCTTTAAGAGTTTTTGCAGGCGTGAGGTGTCGCCCTTCGCGCACGCGCGCATATCATATATATTATATACGCGGGCTATGCTTTCGATATAGTACAATATATCGGCATCGTTATCTACCTCAATAGCCTCGGCGAGACGTAGCGCGGGGTTGGCTATAACGACATAAAGCACACTGCCGTGAAGTGTTATAACCACCTCGTAGCTCTCGTTTTCAGCGAGCAGGGGCGTGGTGAAACGCACCTCCTTCTTGAGCTCGGTTATGCTTCTATAGCTGCTTTGCTCTATGGCCATTGCTGCCACCATGCCGTTGTGGGGGGTGCTCATGATGGCTACCTCCTTGCTGTTCAGTGTTATGCCTGCAGCCTGCAGGTGCTCCTTGGGTGTCGCAGCACTGCTCATCTCTTCGGGGAGGAGTGTCACCTTCGATGTTATAACCTCAACCATGGGTGTTGTGGCCGACATGAGTGCTTCGGAAGTGGCTGCCCTCTCGGAAAAAGAGTGTCCACCCGACATCAGCCGGATGGACACCTTGTTGTCTGTGGTTACGGCCATCGTTACTCGGCTTTACCACCCCAGTTGCCGGCCTCGTTTGTGGGCTCCTCAAGGCTACCGAAGGTAACACCGAAGAACTCGATATTCATGGGGATGGGGTTAGTATCGCCAATCATATACTTGGGCTCGCGTGTTACGGTTGCCTTCAGACCCTCGGCCTTCATCTTCTTCATATCCTCGTTAGCCTCCGAGTGGTTGATGAAGAGCTGGAACTGCTCGTTAAGCTTGTTCCAGAACTCCTGGTTGTAGGTCTTCGTGTCGATAAACTTCACGTAGGGGGCGTGGCAACGGATGAGGTGAGGACGGTAGTTCTCCGAACCTGAATCGTAGGTTGCTGTGTCGAGCTCAAACTCTACACTGTTCTTTGTGAAGGGGATGTAGCGTAGGTTGCGAATCTGCTCCTCGTTGAGAAGGCATACACCATACTCATCGTCGAAGACGGTGTCGCGAGCAGCTACACGCACTACGCGCTCGTTCTTCCAGTTCTTATCCTTGCGCAACTCGGCAAGCTTCTCTGCATTCTCGAGGTTGTTCTCATCGTAAATCTGGCTACGATACTCGATAGTACCATTCAATGCGAAGTCGATAAGCTCATCCCAGTTTGTGGTAAATTTCTTTGCGGGGTTAGCATCGCGGTAAGCCTGCACCAAGGAGATGATGTGTGTCTCCTTCTCGATTACGGCCTTCTGGCGGTCAGCGAAGTGCTGCTCAAACTTGATGGGCACAGAGAGGATTGACCAAATCCAGAATACAAGAGCTACGGCAACGCCGAGTAGCAATAAACTGATAAATGTTTTTTTCATTTTGTTATTTTTTATTAAGTTTGTAACGCAATACTAATAAACCAAAGTAGGCTTCAATATGCTTAATACACATATTTCGCATCAAATTTACGCAAAATTATCCTTTGACGCAACTTTTAACCAAAAAAAAATTATCGAACAGTTTTCGTCATGGCTCGCTGAGGGAGATGTGTCGTCGATATTTTTGCTTAACGGATATGCCGGTACGGGCAAGACTACGATTATAGCTACACTCGTGTCGGCTCTTAATGAGTTGGGTATTAAGACTATACTTCTTGCTCCCACGGGGCGCGCCGCGAAGGTGCTCTCGCGCTACTCGGGGTGTGAGGCTATGACCATACATAAGCGTATCTATCGTGAGCGCACGATAGGGGAGTACGAGTCGAAGTTCTCGTTAGACTATAATAAGGAGCGTGGCGCGCTCTTCATCGTCGATGAGGCCTCGATGCTCTCTATGGGCACCACCAATGCCGAGGGCTCGCTCTTTGGCTCGGGCAGCCTGCTTGACGACCTTGTCGAGTATGTTCGTAGTGGCAAGGAGTGTCGTTTAATGCTTGTGGGCGATGATGCGCAGCTGCCTCCCGTGGGTGATGATTATAGTCCTGCCCTCGACCCCGCCTCGCTTGCCCGCTTTGGCGAGGTGGTATATGGTACTATGGATGAGGTTGTGCGTCAGGCTAACGACTCGGGCATACTCTTCAATGCCACGCTTGTGCGCTGCATGCTCGAAAATCGTATAGAGGAGATACCTCGCTTCGATACCTCCTATGCCGACTTCCGCGCCATACATGGAGGTGAGCTTATCGAGGCGCTGCAGGATTGCTACGATAGCTATGGCCGTGACGAGACCATAGTCATCACTCGCTCCAATAGGCGTGCCAACCGCTTTAACGAGGGCATACGCCGCTATAATCTCTCTGCCGAGGAGGAGATAGAGAGTGGTGATATGCTTATGGTTGTGAAGAATAACTATTACTTTGCCGAGCGTGACGAAGAGTCGCCTATGTCGTTTATTGCCAATGGCGATGTGGTGCGCCTGAAGCGTCTGCGTCGCTTTGAGGAGTTCTATGGTTTCCGATTTATAGATGGTGTGGTTGAGTTTCCCGATTATGATGACTATCGGATGGATGTAAAGCTTCTTGTCGATACCCTCACCTCCGAATCTCCCTCCCTCACCCGTGATGAGGGTCTGCGTCTTTTTCAGGAGGTGGAGAAGGATTATGCCGATATCACCGTGCGCAAAAAGCGCTATCGTGCCATCCGCGAGAATGTCCACTTCAATGCTCTGCAGATAAAGTTTGCCTATGCCGTCACCTGCCATAAGGCACAGGGTGGACAGTGGAAGGCCGTCTTTATCGATAGGTGTCTTTTTGGTGATGAGCCCATGTCGCGCGATATGCTGCGCTGGCTATACACCGCTATCACACGAGCTACGGAGCGCGTGTATCTTGTTAACTTTGATGAACGATTTTGGAACTGCGGAGAGGGGAAATGAGAAAGCAGAAAAGTGGAAAGATGAAAGATGAAAGATGAAAGATGAAAGAGTACAGTGTGATGGGCTACTACCTCATCGAAGCTCATCGGTTCGCTCGAAATATCCTTATAAAATGCAGTATATTAGCGACTTGCAAAGGTGTCGCGTAATTTTAATGGGACACTAATGTGCAACTATAGAAAAAAAGTATTATCTTTGTAGCATATTTAAGGGGTGCTAAACATTCGCCTATGAGGATTGCAAGCGTACGGTGCAATTCGATAAGTGGGGTTTGGCTGAGATTACACCCATTGTACCGGATACGGGTAATGCTGACACCGGGATTGGAAATATCTTAAATGCCCCTTTTCAACTTAAATTTATTAAAGTATGAAAAGGATTTTTTCTTTTATGGCGGCTATCGCCTTCATGCCCTTTATGGCATCTGCCGAGGGCGCAATCTCTGACCTTGACACGCTGCGAAACTATGATGTGGAGGTTGTGGAGGTCATTACCTCGTACGCTTCGCGCACCGCACCTGTGGCCGAGGCTACGCTCTCCAGGCAGGAGATAATTCGTTCGAGCTATGGTGCAGATATACCTGCGGTCTTGGCTCTTACCCCCTCGGTCATCGCCACTAACGAAACAGGCATAGGCATCGGAGCTACAGCCATACGTCTGCGAGGTACGGACGCTTCGCGCATCAATGTCACCATCAATGGCGTGGCGATGAACAACCCCGACTCGCACTCGATGTATTGGTACGACACGCCCGACCTTATCTCGTCGGTGGGCACGATGCAGGTGCAGCGCGGTGCCGGAGTCTCGACCAATGGCTCGGGAGCCTTTGGTGGTGCTGTATCTATGACTACGGATGCCCTCTCGCCCGAGTTCCGTGGCTCGGCATCTCTCTCCTATGGCTCGTACAACACTAATAAGCAGGCCGTGAACATCTCCTCGGGGCTGCTCGGCGGGCATTGGGTTGTAGATGCGCGCCTTACACATATAGGCTCGGAAGGCTATATCGAGCGTGGCGCCACCGACCTTAAGAGCTACATGGCACAGGTGGGCTACTATGCCAATAAGACCAAGATTAAGCTGCTCTCATTTGGAGGTGTGGCCAAGACATATCTCACATATAACGGTGTGTCGAAGCAGGATATGGAGCGCTACGGTCGTCGCTATCACGACTCGGGACAGTATGTCACATCGCAGGGCCCCTATACGTTGGAGGATGGCACACATGTGGATTACTATGACGACCAGACCGACAACTATATTCAGGCAAATAATCAGCTCGTGGTAAACCATGCCTTTAATACCAGGTGGGGACTCAATGCCACGCTCTTCTATACCTATGGTTATGGTTACTATAATCAATATAAGGATGATGCGTGGTTGGCATCATACACCAACCTCTCCACCTCCGTGGCGCAGGCCGACCTGATACGTCATAAGATTATGCGCACGCATATTGGTGGTGCCAACCTTTCGGCGTCATACCGTACGCGCAGCCTCGACCTCACCTTCGGAGGCTCGTGGAGCTACTATAACTCACCTCACTGGGGTACCTTGTCATGGGTAGATGGGCTCGATGCAGAGAGTGTCAAGGGTCGTTGGTATGATAATGATGTAGCGAAGCACGATGGCAATATCTTCGCACGTGCCGATTGGAGTGTCGTGGATGGCTTACACCTCTTCGGGGATGTGCAGTATCGCTATGTCGGCTATCGTGCATGGGGTACGAATGACAATGCTATATGGGAGGATGATGGCTCGGTGGTGATGCAGCCCATAGACGTAGATAAGGAGTATCACTTTCTTAATCCGCGTCTTGGCATCAGCTACCTGTACGACAGCCACAAGGCTTTTGCCTCGGTGGCTATGGCTCACCGCGAGCCTACGCGCTCGGACTTTACCGACCGTCACATGTTCTCCGATGACGACAGTTACCCCTCTCCAGAGCGACTCCTCGACCTCGAGTTAGGGTATAGCTATACTACACCGCGTCTCTCGCTTGGCATAAACCTCTACTATATGTACTACCGCAATCAGCTGGTGGCTACAGGTATGGTGAATGATGGCGACGATGCGCTCAATACGAATGTCGATAGGAGCTACCGCCGAGGTGTGGAGCTCATGGTCTCGTGGCAGACAACAAGATGGCTCACCCTCTCGGCTAATGCCACGCTCTCGCAGAACCGTATATGCGACTATGTCGATATGCTCAAGGATAGCCCCACCTATGGAGAGAACCTTGGTGACATGACCATCTCTTATTCGCCCTCGGTTGTGGGTGCTGTGATGGCCGACTTCCATGTCGGAGGTTTCTCGGCGCTGTGGCATACACAGTATGTTGGTAAGCAGTACTTTACAAACAACGAGGTGGAGGCTCTATCTCTTGATGCTTACTGTGTGACAAACCTCAATCTTGGCTATAGATGGCAGACTGCTGCCGAGCATGAGGTGCGCTTTGGTGTGGCTATCAACAATCTCTTCTCGACGCTCTACGAGTCTAATGGCTATGGCTACTCATATATGTGGGATGGTGAGCGTTATGATGAGGCCTTCTACTTTCCGCAAGCACCCATAAACGTGCTCGCTAATGTCACTGTAACATTCTAAACCACGGATTATAATATGGATTGGTCGCTCATTCTACAGATTGTAGGCACAACACTCGGACTTATCTACCTATGGCTGGAGTACCATGCCAATATATGGTTGTGGGTTGTGGGTGCTGTGATGCCCATGGTGCATGGCGTACTATATCTCACCAATGGTATCTATGCCGATGCTGCCATGCAGCTATACTATGTCATGGCCGGCATCTATGGACTCGCCGTGTGGCGCCGACGACCAAAGGATAAGCATGAGGGGCACATACGCCATACGCCAAAACAATGGCTCGTGCCCCTTCTTGCTATCTATGCTCTGCTGCATGTCGCAATATATTATTTCCTTGACGAGCTTACCGATAGCCGTATTCCCTTTTTTGACTCCATGTCCACCGCCTTGAGTATCCTTGCCATGTGGATGCTCTCCCGTAAGCTTATCGAGCAGTGGCTCGTATGGCTTGTTGTTGATATGATAAGCGTCGCCCTATATCTATATAAAGGTATTCCCATCACCGCCGGACTCTATGTTCTGTATTGCATATTAGCGGTTGTTGGGTATAGGCGATGGCTTAAGATGAAAGATGAAAGATGAAAGATGAAAGAGCAAAAGTTCCCTATCACTTTCCACTTTCCACTTTGCTTGACCTTTCTCCTTTTTGTCATAAACCAAGGGACTGAATAAAAAGATGTAGTTTTATGCTTGCGAAGATAGGAAGCTCCGCGGTTTCTATGGTTAATAAGGATTTTGAGGGCGAGCATTTAACAGCAAAGAACGACAAAACAGACTTTTTTATTCAGCCTCTTCTAAAATTCCATCTTAACGAAGAGGGGATGACTAAAAACAAATTAGTCACCCCCCCCGTTCTTAAACGTTATATTTCGACTACCATGCAAATAGAGGATACTCCGCCATCATGGTATTCACATCCTTGCGTACAGCTGCGATGTTCTCCTCGTTCTCGGGGTCGGCCAATACGCGGTCGATAAGCTCGGCGATATAATCCATCTTATCCTCCTTTACGCCACGTGTTGTGATGGCCGGTGTGCCGAAGCGCAAGCCCGAAGTGGTGAAGGGTGTGCGCGAATCGAAGGGTACCATATTCTTGTTTGTGGTGATGTCGGCAGCTACCAAGCACTTCTCTGCGAGCTTACCTGTAAGGTCGGGATACTTCGTGCGCAGGTCAACCAACATAAGGTGGTTATCCGTGCCACCCGATACAATCTTGTATCCACGCTTAACGAGGGCCTCGGCCAGGGCCTTAGAGTTCTTTACCACCTGCTGCTGATACTCCTTATACTCGGGCGTGAGAGCCTCGCCAAAGGCAACAGCCTTCGCTGCGATGACATGCTCCAGCGGGCCACCCTGAATACCGGGGAATACCGCCGAGTTCAAAATCTGTGACATCTTCTTCACTACGCCCTTGGGTGTTGTGTAGCCCCATGGGTTGTCGAAGTCCTTGCCCATGAGGATGATGCCGCCACGAGGACCACGCAAGGTCTTATGTGTCGTAGATGTTACGATGTGTGCATACTTCACGGGGTTGTCGAGGATGCCTGCAGCGATAAGGCCAGCGGTATGTGCCATATCTACAAGGAGTAGCGCACCCACCTTGTCGGCTATCTCGCGCATTCTCTTGTAGTCCCACTCGCGCGAGAAGGCCGAAGCACCACCCACGATAAGCTTGGGCTTGTGCTCAAGGGCTAAAGCCTCCATCTCATCATAGTCGATGTTGCCTGTCTCCTCCTTGAGCTTGTAGCCTACGGCGTTGAAGTACATGCCCGACATATTTACGGGTGAGCCGTGTGAGAGGTGACCGCCGTGTGAGAGGTCGAGGCCCATGAATGTGTCACCGGGCTTCAGGCAGGCAAAGAATACCGCCATGTTTGCCTGTGCACCGGAGTGTGGCTGCACATTGGCATACTCGGCACCATAGAGCTTGCATATGCGCTCGATGGCGAGGTTTTCAATCTTATCTACCACCTCGCAACCGCCATAGTAGCGTGCCGCGGGATAGCCCTCGGCATACTTATTTGTACATACCGAGCCCATGGCAGCCATCACCTGGTCGCTCACGAAGTTTTCCGAAGCGATAAGCTCGATACCCTTCATTTGACGAGAACGCTCCTCGGCAATCAGGTCAAAAATCTGTAAATCCTTATTCATATCAAGTTATAGTTTTAGGTTTTGCTTTTATTTCCAACTAACAAAGATATAAAATAATATTTGAATAAACAAAAAAAATGAGGTTTTGAAAAGAAGAAAAGAAGAAACCCTCGTAGAATATGTTCTACGAGGGTTTGTCGTACCCAGAGCCGGGGTCGAACCGGCACAGGGGTGAACCTACTGGTGTTTGAGACCAGCGCGTCTACCGATTCCGCCATCTGGGCATCAGATTTCTCTGATTTTGGTGTGCAAATGTATGTATTATTTTTTAACCTGCAAAATTTTTCGCAACTTTTTTACTATTCGTATTAAAAAGCAGAGGCCAATAGCCGCGGGACTATTGGCACTCTTTGCACTTGAAGATGTCTGTGAGGTAGGTGTCGAGCATCAGCAGATCGGCATCATCCTTCACTACGTCGTTCATGAACATGTGTTCCTCGCTGTAGAGGCGTAGAATGTTGGCGTCGATTTCACCCATAGGCAATACGTTTTATAGATTATTCAATACTATAACGTCTGCCTCGGGAGAATATTGTATGGGGTGCTAACTTAATACGATATTTTTCTCCTGTATCATTTTACGTAGGTTGATGAGCGCATAGCGCATGCGGCCAAGAGCCGTGTTTATGCTGACGTTTGTCTCCTCGGCAATCTCCTGAAACGATAGCTTCGAGTAGTAGCGTAGGCGTACCACCTCCTGCTGCTCCTCGGGGAGCTCGTTTATAAGGTTGCGTATCGACTGCTCAACCTCACCACGTATCATTCCATCCTCGGCTGTGGACTCGGCAAAGCGCAGTGTGCCTATAACGTCGTATCCCGCCTCCGACTCGTTGATCTGGCGACTCGACTTCTCGCGACGGAAATGGTCGAGCACGCGGTTGTGTGCTATGCGCAACACCCACGATAGGAACTTGCCGGAGTCGGTGTAGCGACCCTCGTCAATAACCTTCACGGCCTTGATAAATGTCTCCTGGAATATATCATCGGCGATATTGTCATCCTTGACCATCATGCCGATATAACTGCGTACACGCCTTGAATGTCGCTCGATAAGTTCGGATATAGCACTCCTGTCTCCCGAGAGATAATTATTAAGCAATACTTTATCGCTTAATGCTGACACGTTCATACTCTTCAAATTTTGATAAGGATTTGCATCCTTTGGTTAAGAGCAGAGTTTCTTCTATAGGCAGTCCGTTTTTAGCAGTTAATATTGTTCTTTTCGATTGCAAGATAGTAACAATTTCTTAATTGGCAAAATGTGCTGCGTAGTATCACCTCATTGCATTTGTCGCTCTTGTTGTGGCAAATGTCGTGCCACACAGTGAGTTAGTGTTGCGATGTGAGCTATTTGCGATATTTTGAGTGGTGGTGAAACGGCAAAAGTAAGCGGTCAAAAGACCATGCCTCACACCCTATTGTTGTGAAAAATGCGTTATTATGGCCTTGGCACGGCTCACTCCCACCACCTCTGCAAGCTCCTCGTGGCTTGCCTGTCGTATGTTCTTAACGCTCTTGAAGTGTTTGAGCAGCTGCTCCATGCTCTTCTCGCCGATGCCGGGTATGGATGTCAGTTCACTCTGTATCATCGCCTTGTCGCGCTTATGGCGGTGGAAGGTTATGCCGAAGCGGTGAGCCTCGTCACGGATATGACACACGACCTTTAGAGGCTCGCCCGTACGACTTAAGTAGTAGGGCATTGGGTCGCCGGGGAAGAATATCTCCTCTATGCGCTTGGTAAGACCTACGATAGGTACGCGGCTCTCTATGCCGAGCTCCTTGAGCACACCATAGGCACTCGAGAGCTGTCCCTTGCCGCCATCCACGATGATAAGGTCAGGTAGTGGTGTACCCTCTTCAAGAAGACGCGAGTAGCGACGATGTATAATCTCGCGCATCGAGGCGAAGTCATCGGCGCCTATGACGGTCTTTATGTTGAAATGTCGATACTCCTTGCGTGAGGGCTTGCCGTTGCGAAAGACTACACATGAGGCTACGGGGTTGGTGCCCTGGAGGTTGGAGTTGTCGAAGCACTCTATATGTCGAGGTTGGTTGTCGAGGTGGAGCTCGCGTCGCATAGCCTCCATCAGCCGCTCGGTATGTCGCTCGGGGTTCTTTATCTCGAGGTTCTTCATTATCTCGGCGCGGTAGAGGCGGGCACTGCGCTCGGCAAAGGCGAGGAGCTCGGCCTTCTCTCCACGCTTGGGTATGGTGAATGTGCGACCGTCGAATAGCGGGTGTGTTGCCGGCATCAGGGGTACTATGACCTCGCGGGCAAGAGCCTCGCTGCTCTGCTCCATGATATGCGCTATGGCGTGGGCGAGTATCTCCTCTTTCGAGGACTCTATGCCGACCATAAGGCGTATGGTCTGCACGGCGACCATCGAGCCGTGACGTATGGATGTGTGGTTGCAGTATGTCGTATCGCCATCCTCGAGCATGGCGAATATATCGCAATCGACAATCTTTGAGCTCACAATCACCGACCTGGACTGATACTCCGAGAGCGCAGCAAGACGCTGTTTGTAGTGTTCGGCAACCTCGAACTTGAGTTCCGCGGTGGCGTGCATCATCTCCTGATGCAGCCACTCGCGCACGGGACGTAGGTCGCCCTTGAGTATTGAGCGCACGATGGCTATACTCTTGTCATACTCCTCCTCGCTCTGTTGTCCCACACATGGGGCCTTGCAGTTGCCGAGGTGGTATTGCAGGCATACCGAGTGCTTGCCACGAGCTATACTCTCGGGTGAGAGATTGAGCTTGCAATTGCGCAAGGGTATGACATCCGATATAAAAGCGAGTATGGAGCGTTGCATGGCTATCGAGCCGTATGGCCCGAAGTACTCCGAGCCGTCACGATGCAGGCTGCGTGTGGAGAGCACGCGCGGGAAGTGCTCACGACGAATAACGATCCATGGGTATGTTTTGTCATCCTTGAGCAGAATGTTGTATCGCGGTTGCAGGCTCTTTATCAGTGAGTTTTCGAGGAGTAGGGCATCCTGCTCGCTATCTACGACTATATGGCGTATATCGACGATATGGCGCACCATGACTATTACCTTGGCCGTATGGTCGCGATTTTCGACAAAGTAGGACGATACACGACGACGCAGATCCTTCGCCTTGCCGACATATATAATATGGTTGTTGCTATCCACAAATTGATATACACCCGGGGCGTGTGGCAGGGCAGCAACCTGCTCTTTGATATGTTGGCGTATCGTTTGGTTCATACAGCAAAGGTATATATTTTTTCTCAAAAGTACCTTTTCTTGGTGAAAATAGAGGTGCTATTTGCGAAATAGATAAAAAATTAGTATCTTTACACACTTAATATTAAATGCAGGATATGAAAACAGGAGAAATACAGGTACTCACGGTAGCTCGCATTTCGGACTTTGGATTATACCTCACTGATGGTGAGGGTGCGGAGGTGTTGCTCCCCAACCGTTTCACGCGCCTTGATATGAAGGAGGGCGACGAGGTCTCGGTCTTTGTTTATCATGACTCTGAGGATCGTCTTGTGGCCTCTACCGAGACACCGCTTATTAAGGCGGGTGAGGTTGCTGCGCTGAAGGTTGTGGATAAGAGTATCCATGGAGCCTTTCTTGATTGGGGCCTCTCGGGCAAGCATCTCTTTCTGCCCAACCGCAATCAGCAGGGTGGCGTTATTGCGGGTCAGAAGACCGTGGTCTATATGTATATAGACGACCGTACGGGTCGTTGTGTGGCGACAAATAAGCTGAAGCCCTTTATCCATAACGAGGAGCCCTTGACTGTGGCTGTGGGTGATGAGGTAGATATTATCGTCGCCTTCGAGACACCTGTGGGCTACCGCGTGGTTATAGATAATCGCCATTGGGGTATGATATATAAAAATCAGCTCTTTAGACCTATCTCTGTGGGTGACCGTGCGCGTGGTTGGGTGCGCAAGATTACCGAGGATATGCGTATTGACGTCAGTCTTCAGCAGACGGGTCTTGCCGAAGTTGAGAGTTCGGTGGTTAAGCTCGAGGCTATGCTCAAGGAGCATGGCGGTGTGCTTGGCGTAAACGACAAGAGCGATCCGCAGGATGTGGCTCGCCTTACAGGTATGAGCAAGAAGGTCTTCAAGCGTTCGTTGGGTATGTTGCTCAAGCAGGGCAAGGTGCGCCAGACGGAGTATGGCATAGAGGTGATTAAGCAGTAGTTGCAGCTATGAAGAGTGCAGAGCGGATATCGCGTGATGTGTCGGATAACTACGTATTCCAGCGTTCGCGCTTGGCATACGTTGAGGCGGCGCGCATGGTGTCGGGGCGAGTGCTTGAGATAGGTACGGGTGTGGGCTACGGCATAGATATCATAGCCTCCTCGGTTGAGCACTTCGTGACCATGGATAAGCATCGTAGCGAGGAGCTTGGGGCTCTGCCGTTGAATGTGGAGTTTGTGCAGGCCACGGTGCCGCCTCTGCCCTTCGAGGATGACTCGTTTGATTGCGTGGTGTCGTTTCAGGTTATTGAGCATATCAAGCGTGACAGGGAGTTTGTCCGCGAGGTGTTGCGTGTGCTGAAGCCGGGCGGTAGGTTTATCGTTAGCACCCCTAACCGACCTATGTCGCTTACGCGCAACCCGTGGCATGTACGTGAATATACGGCAGTGGAGTTTGCGCGGTTGTTTGCGCAGTTCTCATCTGTGGAGTGTCGCGGTGTTGAGGGCAACGAGCGCGTGTGGGCATACTATGAGAAGAATAGAGCCTCGGTGCATCGTATTATGCGTTTCGATGTGTTGAGGATGCAGTGGTGGTTGCCTCGTTGGTTGTTGCAGCTGCCCTATGATATTATGAATAGGTTAAATCGTCGTCAGCTTCATAGTCAAAATCGTGAACTTACGGAGGCGATAACCATGAATGATTACTCGATAGCGGAGGTTTCGGATAGGAGTTTCGACCTCTTCTATATAGCGACGAAGTAGGATATGAAGCAGCGTGTAGCCCTTGTTCAGCGCGATATCGCGTGGCAGAATATCGAAGCCAACCTCACGGCCGTGGAGCGCATGCTCGATGGTGTTGAGGCTGATGTTATCGTGCTGTCGGAGATGTTCCAGACGGGTTTTGTCACCTCGCCTGAAGGCTTTGAGGATGATGGATGCACGCTCGAGTGGATGCGACGTGTGGCACGTAGTAAGGATGCCGCAGTGGTTGGCTCTGTTATTGTTCGTGAGGGTGCGGAGTTTCGCAACCGCATGTACTTTGTCAAGCCCGATGGCGAGGTGGAGCACTACGACAAACGCCACCTCTTCTCGGTGGGCGGTGAGCATCAGCGTTTTACGGCGGGTGCCGAGCGTAAGGTTGTTGCGTGGCGCGGTGTACGCTACCTATTGGAGGTGTGCTACGACCTGCGTTTTCCGGTGTGGAGCCGCCAACTGGGGGATTATGATGCTATCCTCTATGTTGCGTTGTGGCCGCAGGCGCGACGTGAGGTGTGGCGTACGTTGCTTATGGCTCGCGCGATGGAGAATCAAGCCTATGTTGTGGGGGTTAACCGCATGGGTCATGAGCCTGGGTTGGAGTATGCGGGTGACTCTATGGCTGTGGATTATCGTGGTAGGGTAGTATGTGATATGGGTGATAAGGAGGCTGTTGCTGTGGTCGATATAGATACTTCGGCACGTGAGGCCTTTGTTGATAAGTTCAACGTGGCGCGTGATGCCGATATGTTTGAGATAAAGTGTTAGGGGATTATGGGTATGACAATAAATGAGATAGTATTGCTCCTTGTGTCGGGCATTATTGTAGGTATAATCAATACTTTGGGTGGTGGTGGCTCTGTTATCACGATGTCGCTCTTTATGGCTATGGGCATGCCTATAGGCATAGCCAATGGCACCAACCGTATTGCTGTGCTTATGCAGAATCTCTCGGCTACGGTTGCTTTTCTGCGCAAGGGCATGCTTCATGTTAAGAGTGGGTTGCTCTTGTCGCTGCCTGCGATTTTGGGTAATATCTTCGGAGCCATGGTTGCCACGCAGGTTGATGAGATGGTCTTCAAGATATGTTTGAGTGTTGTTCTTGTCATCATTCTTATCTACCTTGTTCTGGGCAAGGATAACGAGCAGGTTGTTGGGGGTCACAGCCTTGTGATTAAGTGGTGGCATTATTTGTGGTTCTTTATTATAGGCTTCTACGGTGGTTATATCTATATAGGTCTTGGTTTCTTGATTTTGGCCATTACGATATGGACTATGGGGCTTGATATCATCACGGCGAATGTGATTAAGGGTTTTGTTATCTTTCTCTCCACGCCCTTTGCCTTGGCGGTCTTCATCTATAACGGACAGGTTGAGTGGGTTGCCGGTTTGCTTCATGGTGTGGGCAATATTGCGGGAGCTGTTATAGCTTCGCGCTGGGCGATGAATTGGGGTGTTAAGTTTGTGCGTTGGTTTACGCTCTTTATTATCGTTGTCTTCTTTATCGACCTTATGGGTTGGATATCGTTGCACGATGCATTAGCATATCTACTATAACGCTATGGCAAAGGGATTTATCGAGGTTACGGGTGCTCGTGTGCACAACTTGAAGGATGTAGATGTTACCATTCCTCGCGACTCGTTGGTCGTTATCACGGGTCTTTCGGGCTCGGGTAAGTCCTCTTTGGCCTTTGATACGATCTATGCCGAGGGTCAGCGTCGTTATATGGAGACGTTGTCGTCATATGCGCGTCAGTTTGTCGGCAATATGGAGCGTCCTGATGTTGATAAGATTACGGGTTTGAGCCCTGTTGTTGCCATCGAGCAGAAGACCACGAATAAGAATCCGCGCTCGACGGTTGGCACCGTCACCGAGATTAACGACTTTCTGCGTCTGCTCTATGCCCGTGCTTCACGAGCCTACTCGCCCCATACGGGAGAGGAGATGGTGCGCTATAGTGACGAGCAGATATTGGATCATATGATATCCTCGTTTGAGGGTCGTCGTGTAGCCTTTATGGCGCCTGTTGTCAAGGGTCGTAAGGGACACTACCGCGAGTTGTTTGAGACGATGTCGCGCAAGGGATACCTCTATGCGCGTATCGACGGTGAGATACGTGAGATTACCGCGGGCATGAAGCTCGACAGGTATAAGGTGCATAGCATAGATATGGTTATCGACCGTCTTGTTGTTGGTGCGGAGCACCGCGACCGCATGCGCACCTCTCTTTCGGAGAGCATGCGTCAGGGTCGCGGCACGATGCTTCTCTACGACTATGGCACCGAGGGGTTGAAGTACTACTCGCGCAATCTCATGTGTCCGACTACGGGTGAAGCCTTCGAGGAGCCGCAGCCGCACACCTTCTCGTTTAACTCGCCAAAGGGAGTCTGTCCCGAGTGTAATGGTCTGGGTGAGAGGGCTGTTTTCGACATGTCGAAGATAGTTCCTGATGGGCGTTTGTCGTTGCGTGAGGGCGGTATCGAGCCGCTGGGCAGGTATCGAGGTAATATGCTCTTTGCGATTCTTGAGATGCTGGGTCATAGGTATGATTTCACGCTTGACGACCCTATCGATGCGTTGCCTCACGAAGGTCTTAATGCGATACTTTATGGTGATGCCGAGCCTTTGGCTGTTCACTGTGGGGAGTTCTCCTCGGTTGGGGGTACGCAGCTGTGTCAGTGGCCTGGCTTGTCGGAGTGGATGCTTCGCAGTGTTGATGAGGAGTCGAAGCGTGGTGAGAAGTGGCGTGAGCAGTTTTTGGTTATGCAGCAGTGTCCCGGTTGTGGGGGCTCGCGTTTGAGGCGTGAGGCTCTTCACTTCCGTATCGATGGTAAGAATATCGCCGAGGTTTCGGCCATGTCTATCTTGGAGTTTAGGGATTGGGTGGAGCATGTTGACGAGGCTATGACGAGCAAGGAGCGTGCTCTCGCGCGCGATATAATAAAGGAGATACGTGCGCGCGTAGGTTTTCTTGTGGATGTAGGCCTTGGCTACCTGTCGTTGTCGCGAGCTTCGCGCACGTTGTCGGGAGGTGAGTCGCAGCGCATCAGGCTTGCCACGCAGATAGGCTCGAAGCTTGTTAATGTGCTCTATATTCTTGATGAGCCGAGCATAGGGTTGCATCAGCGTGATAATCGTCGTTTGATTGATAGCTTGAAGCGTCTGCGCGATGCCGGCAACTCGGTTATTGTCGTTGAGCACGACGAGGATATGATGCGTTCTGCCGATTATATCGTCGATGTAGGGCCTCGTGCGGGTCGTCGTGGTGGTCATATCGTTGCTGCGGGCACGTTTGATGATATATGTCGTAGTGGCAGCATCACGGCGGACTATCTCACGGGTGTGCGACGTATCGAGCGCACCACGCCTTTGCGTGAGGGTCGTGGCGAGTGGTTGACGTTGCGTGGTGCGCGGGGTAATAATCTGCGAGGTGTGGACTTACATCTGCCCTTGGGTATGTTTGTCTGCGTCACGGGGGTCTCGGGCTCGGGTAAGTCGTCGCTTATCAATGGCACGTTGCGCCCCATCCTGTCGCGTCATCTCTATCGCTCCTATGAGCAGCCCCTGCCCTACGATAGCATCGAGGGTCTGGAGCATATCGATAAGTTGGTTGTTGTCGATCAGTCGCCTATAGGTCGCACGCCGCGCAGCAATCCTGCGACCTATACGAATGTCTTTGCCGATATACGCAAGCTCTTTGAGCAGACTCCCGATGCGCAGATTAGGGGTTATAAGGCGGGGCGTTTCTCGTTTAATGTCAAGGGAGGTCGTTGTGAGGCGTGTCGCGGTGCGGGCTTTGAGACTATCGAGATGAACTTTCTTCCCGATGTATATGTCAAGTGTAGGGCATGTGGAGGTCGTCGCTATAACCGTGAGACGCTGGAGGTGAAGTATAAGGGTAAGAGCATCAACGATGTCCTTGATATGACGATTAACATGGCTGTTGAGTTCTTCGCCTCGATACCGAGTATATATGAGAAGCTGCGTGCTATTCAGGAGGTGGGTCTTGGCTACCTGACCTTGGGTCAGCCCTGCACTACGCTCTCGGGAGGCGAGTCGCAGCGTATCAAGCTTGCTTCGGAGCTCTCGCGCCGCGATACGGGGCGCACGTTGTATATCCTTGATGAGCCCACCACGGGACTTCATTTCGAGGATGTACGTCAGCTGCTTGACGTTATCAATCGTCTGGTGGATAGGGGTAATACGGCAGTGGTTATCGAGCACAACTTGGATGTTATCAAGGTTGCCGACTGGATTGTTGATATAGGGCCCGAGGGAGGTCGTGACGGGGGTACTATTCTATGTGCGGGACGTCCTGCGGCTATTGCCTCGACGGAGGGTAGCCATACGGGGGCGTTTCTTCGGTAGTGTTCTATATATTTGGTAATAATGTGACTTTGTGGAGGTTGAATAAAGAGCCTGTTTCTTCTTTCTCCTTTTTTCCTTTTTCCTTTGCTCTACGCAAAAAGTGGGTGGACTATTTTACTTATTAGTTACCCTCTTGTAGTGCATTGTCGTGCGGGGTGTGTAAATTTTTTTTCATTTTTTTTGAAATTTATGATTTAGTTTGAAAAAAAAATTCTAACTTTGCGTGTATTCTATGTGGTGAGTATCTATTACAAGCCGAATAGAATTGAGACCGTTAAGTCAATAAAAACCATTTAATAACCAATTTATTATTATTAACAACTATGAAGAAGAACATTTACACAGCTCCCGAGCTGGAGGTCCTCTCAACAATGGTTGAGTGTGGCTTCAATGTTTCAGGCTTCTCGACTATCGAGGAGGCTGCAGAGAACCTCTATGATGAGGAGTTCTAAAAAAACTATTGCAACTATGAAAAATTTGTTTAAGAATTTGATGCTTGTTGCAGTAGCTGCAATGGCATTCAC
>JAZNFC010000012.1:0-9607 GCA_045588935.1 Alistipes sp.
GAGATTATAGCCTACACCATATCCGATAGACCCGATTTGAAAATGGTGATGGATATGATGCACTTGGCAAAGCGTAAGATTAAGGATACAAGCGGAGTGATGTTGCACTCAGATCAGGGGTGGCACTATCAGCATATGCAATACCAGCAGACTCTGAAAAAGTATGGCATTACACAGAGTATGTCACGTAAAGGGAACTGCTTAGATAATGCTGTGATGGAAAACTTTTTTGGAATTATGAAATCTGAATTGCTATATTTGCAGCAGTTTTCGGATATGGAAGTTTTCAAGCGTGAGTTGCGAAAGTATATTAACTACTACAATAACGACCGTATTAAACTAAAATTAAACGGAAAGAGTCCGGTGCAATACCGAACTCTTTACCAGTAAATTCTATTTAATAATCTGTCTAACTTTTTGGGGTCAGATCATTTACTCTTTAGTCACTCATATTTTTTGTATATACTCGTACCGTTTTTAGCACAATAGACCATAAGCACGAGTAATGCTAACATGCTCCCACACATAGTTATTTTCTATTAAGCCATAAGAATTTCCGATGAAAAGATATCGATATTTTGCACTACCTTCGTGGCGAGAAAAACAAATAAAATAGATAAATAGCTTTATGGGAAATAATATAAAGATGAGGAGCGTAGGCTCAATCGTAAATGACAATTTCGCCACGGCGCGTGTATTCAAGTACTTCGGCATAGACTTCTGCTGCGGAGGCAGTGCCACGCTCAACGAGGCCTGCCAGATGGCAGGTGCAGAGATAGAGATGGTTATCGAGGCATTGGGGCAGAGTGATGTATCCGCGAGCGGGGCTATACCCTTCAATGATTGGCCCACCGACCTGCTTATAGACTACGTGTTGAAGATTCACCATCGAGGTATCCGTGCCAAGGGGCCTACGCTACTTAACGACATTAAGAGGATTGCCGAGCACCATGGCGCACAACACCCCGAGCTTCTGCAGCTTGTCGAGTTATTTGCCGATTCTCTTGAAGACTTGGAGAGCCACCTACAGAAGGAGGAGAGAGTGCTATTCCCCTACTGCTATACGCTCTTTGAGGCGGCGGCCGATGGATGTGGGCATGAGAAGATGCACTGTGGCTCGGTGACCAATCCTATACGTGTGATGCTCATGGAGCATAACGACGAGGGCACACGCTATAAATATATCCGCAATATGATGAATAACTTTACAGCACCTGCGGATGCCTGCGCGAGCTATCGCCTTATGCTTCAAGATTTAGAGGCCTTTATGGATGGACTGTTTGAACATATACATATCGAGAATAATATACTCTTTCCGCGCTTTGTCGAGCTCGAGGCCCGATGCGTAAGGTAAAGAAAGGAGAAAACGGAAAACTCAAAGGTGAACTAACGATTATTAAGGATAATTAAGGGCTATTAATGTTTTTTGCTGTGCAAAAACAACTTTAGTTCACTTTCCACTTTTATAGTCTTGACATGAAATTAGGCTGGATGGATAGTACTTGGATGTACATTCCATTCAGCCTAATGATTGAAAGGCCGCAGATGCTGTCTTATCACTACAAATCAATTTGTTGTCAGAAGGGGTTAGATACAACGCTCGGCGAATTTCGAGGCGATGGGCTGTACTTAAGCGTACTGCCCATTGACGAGATAATTCGTTAGCGGAAGTAGATGACCCCTTATCTCTATAAATTTGTTGTCAGAAGGCTGCAGATGTGGCCTTGACATGAAAAAGCCACCGATGGGTAGTACTTGATGTACGTCCCATTGGTGGCGTTGATTGAAAGGCCGCAGATGCTGCCTTATCACAACAAATTACTTTTGCCAGAGGTTGCGCGGATATACCCCCGCCTCAATCAACTCCTCAATCTTGGCCATAAGCTGCGGTTTATCCTCCTTGTAGGTCACACCAAACCAGTTGGCTCGCGTTGAGAGCACACGCATGGTGGCGGTACCATCGTTGATAACCTTATTTACCATACGGGGGATGTAGAACTCCGACTTGAGGTTAGAGATATTCTCGGCAAGGAACTCCTTGAAATACTCTTCAGAATGACGGAAGTAATCGGGGGTGAAGCCAAAGAAGTTCATAGATACGGGAGTATTTTCGGCGAGAGGCTCATCTGCACCATCGTCGTGGAAGAGTATAGTGCCGTTTACGCGCTCTATCTGTGTGCGCTCGACCATACCTGTAAGGTTGTTATCGGCATCTACGGTACATACGCCACGCGATACGGTACCATTCTCTGACAGGGTCTTTGACACCTCATAGCCTACCATGCAGTACCTACCCTGCTCACCCTCGAGCTGTGAAAGGAACTCGGCGATGACCTCATAGCTGTTACGACCATAGAAGTCGTCAGCATTAATCGCAGCAAAGGGTTCGCGGATAACATCCTTGGCCATCATCACCGCATGGTTTGTGCCCCACGGCTTCACGCGTCCCTCGGGGAGAGTAAAGCCCTCGGGCAGGTAGTCAAGTTCCTGAAAGACATACTCCACCTCTATCTTATTGCCGAAGCGCTCGGCATTGAATACCTCCTTAAACTCCTCGGCGAAAGAGTGACGTATAACGAATACTACCTTGCCAAAGCCTGCCTCAATAGCGTCATATACAGAGTAGTCGATGATAGCCTCTCCATTAGGGCCTACGCCATCCATCTGCTTGAGTGAGCCATAACGTGAGCCCATGCCCGCAGCCAAAACTAACAATGTAGGTTTTACCATAGTGTAATTTATGTTTTTTGTTATGAATTATTAGTACAAAGGTAAAAAAGTTATCTCAAAAATACAAAGTATCTCACCATTTTCGTTATCTTTGCCATCATAATGGTGTTTTCTATAGGGAACTCTATTTTTGGTATTTTAGGTAATAGTTGGGATTTATATGATAAAGAATTTATGGCGTCGCCTGACGGATAAGCAGCAGTTAGTGCTCCGTGACCGCACAACCGAGGAGAGCCATTGGCGAGTAAACATCTCGCCCATAGGGCTTTGGAGCAGTATATTGGCTCTTGTGGCAATACTCTTCATTGCTCTTCTATTGCTTATGGCCTACACTTCGATACTCAACATCCTGCCACAGTATCGCACCAAGAGCGAGAGGATGAATATCGAGCTTAAGGAGAATATCATGCGTTTAGACTCTATCGAGCGACATATGGCACACATCCTCGCCTATAACGAGGCTGTGTCCATGGTTCTTGGCGGCAGCACCCCCACACTGCACTCTACACTTATCACCGACACTATTCGCTACGATAAGTCACGCGTACTACCCACACGTGCCGACACGCTGTTGCGACAGGCCCTGGAGAGCACGGTGGGAGAGTATTCGCTGAATAATACCAAGCAACTCAAGGGTGAGGCTGCGATGTTCAATACACCTCTACATGGCACTATAACATACAACTTCGATGCGCCGGAGTCGAGCTATGGAGTAACTATCTTAAGCCTTGAGGAGCAGGGCTCGGTGATGGCCGTGGAGAATGGCACGGTGCTTTATGTTGAGGATACGCCGGATGGCATAAAGAGCGTGACGATACAACATGCTCACGGATATGTATCTGTATATAGACAACTCTATGAGGTGTTGGTACGTAAGGGCCAGGTGGTGCAAAGTGGCACGGTCATCGGTCGTCTTGCCAAGAGCGAGGAGAGCGACAACCTCGAACTCGCCTTCGAGTTATGGCGCGATGGTACGGCTGTGGACCCCGAGCGTTATATACTCTTCTAAAGGATGTAACTATGGCAATAGAGAGAATTACGATATTGGGGTCAACGGGCTCTATAGGCTGTCAAACCCTCGATATAGTGGAGCGTAACCCCGAACGATTTAAGGTTAGCTCGCTTGTAGCACATTCTAACTGGCAGAAGTTAGCCGAGCAGGCACGTGCCTTCCGTGCCGAGAGCGTTGTTATTGGCAATACGGCACACTACACAGCCTTGAAGGAGGCTCTTGCAGATACCAAAATAGAGGTTATGGCAGGCGAGGAGGCTATCACACATGTGGCGCGCAGCTACCGCAGCGACACCATTGTCAATGCTTTGGTGGGATATGCCGGCCTGCATCCTACGGCACAGGCCATCGAAAGCGGCAAGCGCATAGCCCTGGCAAATAAGGAGACGTTGGTTGTGGGTGGTGACATAATCATGAGCGCAGCACGACGTAAGAACGTAGATATCCTCCCTATCGACTCCGAGCACTCGGCCATTATGCAGTGTCTTGAGGGTGAGAAGCGTGAGTCTATACGTAACCTTATAGTCACATGCAGTGGCGGAGCTCTGCGCGACATGACTATCGAGCAGCTTAAGGAGGTCACTCCCGAGGTGGCGTTGAAGCACCCGCAGTGGTCTATGGGCAGAAAGATTACCATCGATTCGGCTACGCTCGTAAATAAGGGATTTGAGGTGATTGAAGCGCGCTGGCTCTTCGACGTCGCACCCGAGCATATCAAGGTGGTCATACATCCGCAGTCGATAATACACTCAATGGTTGAGTTTAGCGATGGTGCGGTGAAGGCGCAGCTCGGCAATGCCGATATGCACACGCCCATCGGTTATGCACTGCTCTACCCCGAGCGTGCTGCCGAGGCTGTGGAGAACTTCTCCATACTGGACTACCCCACGCTCACGTTTAAGGAGGTGGATAGAGTGAAGTATCCGGCACTGGATATCGCCTATGAGTGTCTGCATCGCGGAGGCACGGCCGCCTGCACGATGAATGGCGCCAATGAGGTGGCCGTAGCCGCCTTCCTCGATAAGAGGTGTGGCTACCTCGATATCGTGGGTGCGATACGCTATGCGCTCGACAATGCCACATTTGTGCAGAACCCCACGCTCGATGACTACGACTATGCAAATGACGAGGCACGCATCCTCGCCGAGAGATATATCAAACAATAAAACATTATAAACAAATATGAGCATACTAATTCAGGCACTACAATTCTTCGCATCACTATCGTTGCTTGTTCTTATACACGAGTTTGGACACTATATCACGGCGCGCATATTCAAGATACGTGTCGATGCCTTCTATATCTTCTTCAACCCATGGTTCTCGATATATAAACGCAAGGTCGGAGATACGACATATGGTATCGGATGGCTGCCCTTGGGTGGTTATGTATCACTCAACGGCATGGTTGATGAGACTATCGACAGCGATAAGATGGAGCAGCTCAAGGAGGAGCCCAAGCCTTGGGAGTTCCGCTCGAAGCCGGCATGGCAGCGCCTTATAGTCATGCTTGCCGGCGTGGTGATGAACGTCATTATGGCAATGGTCATCTACACGGGCATGCTCTACGCTTGGGGCGAAAGCTACTACCACAACGACGACATGAAGTATGGCTACATCTACAATGAGGAGGCTCACGCCTTTGGCTTTGAGGATGGCGACCGCATACTCTCGATAGACAACAATACGATAGGCAATGTCTCGGAGATAAACCAGCGTCTGCTTATCGTTGACCACGACCTCGAGGTAGATATCCTGCGTGGCACGGACAGCCTCACGCTCACACTTCCCTTGACGGAGCTTGTCGCTATGCGTGAGCGTGGCACCTATCAGGGATTTATCTCGGAGCGTGTGCCTATGGTCGTGAAGAGCGTAGCTACGGAGGAGGCCATGAACGCCGGATTAGAGGTCGATGACCATATCATCGCTATAGATGGTAACGAGGTAAAGGACTACCTCTCGGCACAACCTCTTCTTCAGGAGCGTAGGGGTGTAACAACAGAGCTTACGGTGGTGCGTAACGCCTGCGACACACTGCAAATCGTTGCTCCTGTTTCGGAGGATGCCAAACTCGGCATACAGATACCCGTCACTATGCCCCGCTACCGCGAGTATAGCTTCTGGGAGGCGATACCTGCGGGTATAAAGATGACAGGCCGAGAGATAGCATCGTATTGGAACCAGCTTAAGATGATAGTCAACCCCGACACGAAACTCTACAAGGAGGTAGGAGGCTTCTTGGCTATTGGCAGCGTCTTCCCCGATGAGTGGAACTGGCCCCGTTTCTGGCATATCACGGCACTTATCTCTATTATGCTTGCCGTGATGAATCTACTACCCATTCCCGGTCTTGATGGCGGACATGCGCTCTTCACACTATGGGAGATTATCACACGTCGCAAGCCGAGCGAGAAGTTCCTCGTGGTGATGCAGTGGATAGGCCTTGCTCTACTCTTTGCACTGCTTATCTATGCCAATGGAAACGACATATTTAAACTATTCAAATAGCACCGATTATGGCAAAGAGCAAGCGCGCCTACTTCTGTAATAGCTGTGGCTACGAGACCCCGAAGTGGCTCGGCAAGTGCCCCGCATGTGGCGAGTGGAACACCATCACCGAGATGGTCGTCGCCCGCGAGAGCAACTCTGCAGCTGTGCGCTATGGCTCGCCCATGAAGGCGCAGCCTCGCAAGGTGCAAGATATCGAGGAGGGCACAACACGACGCATAGACTTAAAAAATCGAGAGCTCAACCGTGTGCTTGGCGGAGGTCTTGTACCGGGCTCTCTGATACTGCTGGGTGGTGAGCCCGGCATAGGAAAGTCAACCCTCGCCCTACAGCTCGCCTTGGCCGACAATGGGCTAAAGACACTCTATGTCTCGGGCGAGGAGTCTGCCGAGCAGATAAAGATGCGCGCCTCACGCATAGGCATACACAACAGCGAGTGCACGGTATATACCGAAACACTGATTGAAAATATCGCAACGCAGATTGAGGAGCTCACACCCGACATCGTCATCATCGACTCGATACAGACGATGGCCACCGATACCGTAGAGTCCTCCGTAGGCAGCATCACGCAGATACGCGAGTCGGCAGCCATGCTTCTCAAGGTGGCCAAGAGCAGCTCTACAGCCATCATCATCATAGGTCACATCACGAAAGATGGTGTTATTGCCGGCCCGAAGCTCCTGGAGCATATCGTCGATGTGGTGCTTCAGTTTGAGGGTGACAACAACCATACATACCGCATACTACGAGGCATCAAAAACCGCTTTGGAGCCACTTCGGAGATTGGCCTCTTTGAGATGCGCGACAAGGGCCTGGTGGAGGTGGATAACCCCTCCGAAACACTTCTTACACACTATGACGAACTTTTAGCAGGCTGCGCCGTGGGTGGTGCCGTAGATGGGCTGCGCCCCTATATGATTGAGGTGCAGGCGTTGGTAGGCACCGCAACGTATGGCACACCGCAGCGCTCGGCTACGGGCTTCGACCAGCGACGACTAAACATGTTGCTTGCCGTACTGGAGAAGCGCGTGGGCATGAAGATGTACCAGAAGGATGTCTTTCTTAACTTTGCCGGAGGTTTTAAAATCTCGGATACGGGCATGGATCTTGCCGTGGTGGCAGCCATCATCTCGTCGTACTACGATAGGCCCCTGGCCGAGAGTGCCTGCTGTGCAGGCGAGATAGGCCTATCGGGTGAGGTGCGTCCCGCAGCACGCACCGAACAGCGCATCAGTGAAGCGGCGCGCCTCGGCTTTAAGCGCATCGTGGTATCGTCATATCTCAAGCGCGAGCTAAAGATACCCAAGGGCATCGAGGTGGTATATATCTCGAGTATCGAGGAGCTACCCAAGGCGATGTTTTAGACCATAAGGCTCGCACAAAGAGTGTGGCGTGAAATTTGAGGCTCTCCATATTGAATATATGGGGAGTTCTCTTTTAGTGCTTGCCACGCTAATACTATAATATATGCTTATTACAGATTTTGAAAATATCATTGCGTCGAGCAGACTCATGCTTATCGACTTTTATGCCTCGTGGTGTGGAGCATGTCGGGCCGTAGATCCGGCTTTAGACCGCGTAGCCTTGGCCTTGGGTGACTGTGTGACACTTCTACGCATAGATACATGCGCACCTTCAAATCAAGAGGTTGTACAACGCTATAATATAGTTTCGGTGCCCACGCTTATATTGTTTCAACATGGCGAGATGCTATGGAGAGAGAGTGGCGTGGTGAGCTACGACCGCCTACGCCTCACGATACGTCGCTTCAGCAACGACATGTAAAGTGAAAAGATGAAAGTTTCTGCATCCTCATGTAACTCATATGGGCCACTATGAGTAGTTGCATATTACCTCATCGAAGCTCATATTACCTCATCTAACTCACCTTAACAGATAAGAATACTATCACGGGTATTATTTTTAATACCCGCAATGTGTCCTATCTCCGAGGATAATCGGAGTAATCTCATTTCTCATTTCTGCTTTCTCATTTCATCTTTGCTCTTTCATCTTTTATCGTCTTGACATGAAAAAGCCACCAATGAGTAGTACTTGACGTACGTTCCATTGGTGGCTTTGATTGAGAGGCCGCAAATGACCTCTAAAATTGAAAATTAAGCGCCGAAGTTATCAAACAAGATATTCTCCGCCGGAACGCCGAGACTATCCAAGAGATTAACCACAGACTGTGCCATCATCGGAGGACCACACATGAGGTAGATGATGCCTTCGGGCTCGTCGTGCTGCTTGAGGTATGTTTCATAGAGCACGTTATGTACGAAGCCTGCAACATAAGGTACACCAGCCTTGTCCGCCTCGGGATCGGGACGATCAAGGGCAAGGTGGAACTTGAAGTTGGGGAACTCCTTCTCGATCTGGTAGTAGTCATCGAGGTAGAACGCCTCCTTAAGTGAACGAGCACCGTAGAAGAAGTTAACCTTACGACCCGTCTTAAGGGTCTTGAAGAGGTGCATGATGTGTGAACGCATAGGCGCCATACCTGCACCACCACCGATGAACACAAGCTCCTGATCATCCGAGAGGTTGTCAGGCAAGAAGAACTCACCGAAGGGACCTGACATGATAATCTTATCACCGGGCTTCAACGAGTAGATGTATGAAGAACATACACCGGGGTTAACAGGCATCCAATCGTTCTTCGCACGATCAAACGGAGGCGTAGCAATACGCACGTTGAGCTTGATGATATCACCCTCGGCAGGATATGTGGCACATGAGTAGGCACGCACCTGGGGCTCGGGGTTAACCATCTTAAGGTTGAAGACACCCATCTTCTCCCAATCCTCGCGGTACTCGGGATCAACGTCTATATCCTTATAATCTACGGTAATTGCGGGCACATCAATCTGGATATAACCACCAGAACGGAAGTTGAGGTGCTCACCCTCGGGCAACTTAACCACAAACTCCTTGATGAAGGTTGCCACGTTGTGATTAGACACAACCTCGCACTCCCACTTCTTGATGCTCAATACCGATGCGGGAACCTTGATGGCGATATCCTCCTTAACCTTCACCTGGCAACCCAGACGCCAGCCATCATTAATCTGACGACGGTTGAAGAAGCCTCGCTCGGTGGGAAGAATCTCACCGCCACCCGATACTACCTGGCACTTGCACTGTCCACAAGCACCCTTACCACCACATGCCGAAGGCAGGAAGATACCCTGCTCCGAGAGGGTGTTGAGGAGAGTCGAACCAGACTCCACCTCCAATACCTTATCGCCACCGTTGATGTCAATCTTAACGGCTCCTGACGATGTAAGTTTTGCCTTTGCAAAGAGTAGCAGTGCCACCAACAAGAGTGCCACCACAAGAAAGGCAACCCCT
>JAZNFC010000013.1:0-19957 GCA_045588935.1 Alistipes sp.
ACTCACCCCAGCCACGCAAGAATCTGCACTTCGAAGCGGCAAGCTCTGCATAATACGCCTCGAGGATGGCGCGCTCGAAACGCTCATCAAGCTTTACATCCTCATCGTGATCCTCATCCGAGGCCTCCACGTAGAGTTTAACAACCTCTGCCACGCGCTTCGGGAGCAACGAGTAGCGGCGCTCATCCAGCACCTCGTCGAGCTGCTCCGCGGTGAGATTACCAAGGCCATTATGGCGGGTACTCTTAGCACGACGGGCAATAAGGTTCTCGCAATCGTAATAGGCGTAGAGCAGCTCCACGGCCTTACGATCATCGCTCGTGAGATTCTCGAAAATCTCGTCGAGGATCTCGCGAACGTCGAAGCCCTTGGTATCTGAGTCGAGCGTCCAATCACGCAGACCCGCAACCAAACAGTAATACTCGGTAGAGAACATAACTATTTATAGAGCATGTTAGACACCTTCTCGCGGAGGTACTCCTTCAACAACGAGTCGAAGCTCTCATCCGTAAACGAGATATAGTAGCCACCATCCTTCTGGCCAACCTTGAAGCCGCTCTTAACCTCCTTCGAGTAGCCGACCTCAACGCCCGCCTTCATCAACTCCTCGGCGCTCTTCTGCATGGCAGCATCAAGCTCCGCACGCTTCTGCTCGGGCAACAACGCCTTCAACGATACATCCGTGGTTGAAGCACTCCAATTGTTAGCCACAGCCAAAAGCATATCCTTGATAAATGCAGCATCAACACTTGCAGCCTTAACAGCATCGCCCGTGCTCTTCATGATGATAGCCTCGGCAACCTCGGTCTTAATCTTCGATACAGCCTGACGGCCAGCCAACGTAATCTCGGTCATCGCATTCTTCGCGATATCCTCGGCACGAGCCTCGGCAGCCTTGGCAATAGCCTCGGCCTCGGCCTTGGCGTCAGCCACAATCTTTGCTGCAGCCTCCTTCGCCTCCGAAACAAGACGCTCGGCCTCGGCACGACCCTTCTCAAGACCCTCGTTGTAGAGCTTTTGTGTAAGCTCATGAAGTTTGTTGTTCTCCATAGTTTCCTTTAGTTTTAAGTATTATAATTTATCTTTAGTTTGCAGCTCTCAAAAACGACCTGTGCGCGCATGCACACACGCTCGTTATAAAAATAGGTACGACAAAATTCTCACAAATGTATATTTTATTTTTGGATTATCAAACTTTCCGCATTCATTTTCTCGATTTTTAGCTTATTATTTCGAATAATTGGAAGATTAAAAATTATTCGCTACCTTTGTTCATCATGAAACAGCATAACTCAATCTCGCCTATCGCCGTCACGCTTGACGCCGGAGGCACAAACTTCGTATTTGGCGCAATGCGCGACGGCAAGCCCTATGGAGAGCAGCTCACACTACCCTCCTCGGCCCACGACCTCGATCTATGTTTGAAGACCCTCATTCGCGGTTTTCACGAGATTATAGATGCCCTTGACGAGAAGCCCGTAGCTATCAGCTTTGCCTTTCCCGGCCCGGCAGATTATCGCAACGGCATCATCGGAGGCTATCTTCCCAACTTCCCATCGTTCCGCGATGGCGTAGCCCTCGGCCCGATGCTCGAGGCGGAGTTCGGCATGCCCGTATTCATAAACAACGATGCCGACCTCTTTGCCTATGGTGAGGCCATGGGTGGTGCTCTACCCCGTGTAAACAGCATGTTGGAGAGGGCGGGCTCGGCAAAGCGCTACCGCAACCTCCTTGGCTACACCTTCGGCACAGGCTTCGGCTTCGGCTTTGTCATGGATGGCAGACTTAACCTCGGCGACAACTCATGTGTCGAGACTTTCTGCCTAAAGCATCGCGACCATGCGGAGTATATCGTCGAGGATGGCGTTGCCATACGTGCCGTGAAGCGCGTATATCGTGAGCTCTCGGGTGATGAGCGCACGTTGGAGCCTCGCGACATCTTCAATATCGCAGAGGGCGCAGCCGAGGGTAATGTCGAGGCAGCAAAAGAGGCCTTTGCCACGCTCGGTCGCGTAGCAGGTGATGCCATGGCTACGGCCGTAACACTAATGGATGGTATTATCGTTATCGGTGGCGGACTATCGGCGGCATCAAAGTACTTCATGCCTGCCCTTCTTGCCGAGATGCGGGCAAAGATAGGCACCATGTCGGGCGATACGCTTAACCGCGTACAGATGGCCGTATATAACCTTGATAACGAGGATGAGTTCAAACAATTTGCAGAGGGTGAGTCGAGAAAAATAAAGGTCTATGGAAGCGACCGCGAGGTTATCTACGACCCCGTAAAGCGTGTAGGTGTAACCATCTCGGATATAGGCGCGAGCAACGCCGTATCGCTTGGCGCATATCTCTACGCCATAGATAATATCGAGAGATAGAGATAAGAGAACTTCAGCATTATGGTTTAGGCTCCATTCTGTCGGCAACGCGCGAAGCAACGGCAGAGAGGAGCCTATGCTCTTTTATTGTCGAGCAGGAGCTGACACCCATGATATCCACCACAAAAATCTCCTCCATACGTTCTAACGCACTGTATGGCACAGGGCGCACAACAAGCTCTATATTACTCTTCGCAATGGCCATCCTTGCAGCATGATACTCCACCGTATCATACTCACACGACGTATATATCACCCCATTGTAAACCACAAATACCGGAGACCAGGGGCGTCCCACGACCACCTCATCACGAGTAGTGGCAAGAAGCAATTCGCCACCCTGCACGGCAACCTGCGCGCGAGCCATATCATCCATAGCCTCGGTAGCCGATGTAGGCGTCTGAACCTCAACAACGGGGAGCTCCATTGCTGCAGCCGCAAAGCGCTTGGCACGAAGATATGCACCACTGCTATATATCGGATTTTCAACCTCAAAAGACAGGTTACCCACAGCATCCAAACGCATAACGACAGGCACACTCAACGTTGAGGATACACGCGACAGCGAGAGGAGCTTCGAGATAATGCGCTCGGCATCCTCCGCACGACAGAGCGACGCAAAACCGAAGAGATGCTCCGAGGCTTCACGCATAAGGAGAAGATGTCTCGGAAGGTTATAAGGCGTATAACCGAGCGTATGGATACGTTGCATGACATAAGGATGCCCGGAACGGAAATCCGAAGCCTCCACAACTGTGCCGTTATTCCACACCAATAATCGCATAACCAATACAATAGCTATTGTAATGTGAAGATTTTTATAAGCAACTCCTTGAGCAGCTCACCACCATCCAAGCCTCCCGAATCAATACCCTTGCTCTTGGCATCATACTCGCGTATAAGGCCCAGGATATTAAATACGCGTGAGTTTTTCCAACGCCCCACATTACTCTTCAGCTCACGTAGAGCAAAGGTGTTATTCACACGTATGGCACGCATAAGCTCCATATCCGAGGGCATAGGCACACCTCGCTTGCTCATCCACAGATGGTAGTTAAGCAGAAAGAGCTGCTGAAACAGACCGAAGAGCACCATGATGGTCAGCGTGATGGGATAACTCTTGGGATTATGCGCAAAGTGATCTGCTATACGCATGGCACGTGCCACATCCTGCTTGAGAACGGCATCGTTAAGCTCAAAGGTATTAAACTCCTTCGAGATGCCGATATACTGTTCGATATGGAGATCCGTAACTCGTCTGTCGCCCTCATTCATCGAGACCTTGAGCTTATCAATCTCCTTGGCCATACGACCCAAGTCCATGCCTACATGCTCCTTGAGCATAGCTAATGCCTTGGGCTCCATCTCGAGATTCATGGAGGTAATATATGGAGCAAGCCACACATCTATCTCATAGTCGCGCGGACGCAACGACTCAAAAACACAACCATTCTTCACACAGCTCTTATAGAAGCTCGTACGCTTATCTATGCCTCGCCCCTGCTCCTTATTCTTATAGCAGACAATAAGAATAGTCGTTGCTTGCGGCTGTGAGGTGTAATGTTGCAAGTTATCAATCTTCGAGAGCTGCTGCGCCTCCTTCACTATCACCACCTGATAGGAGCCCATCATGGGCATCTGACGACACAGCATAACAATCTTTCCGGGGTCACTATCCTGACCATATACCGTAATCTGATTAAACGAGCGCTCCGCTTCGTTCAGGATAGATGACGCAAGGCGATCGCAGATGGCATCAATAAAGTAACCCTCATCGCCCGAGAGTAGATAGATAGGGGCGAATTGACGAGCATCAATGCTCTTCATTATCGAGTTATAATCAGCTATACAGTCGCTGAACTTCGCAGTTTTAGCCATCGTTATATCAAGAGATGTTCTATAAATTAGTAAAAAAGGTTTCGTTGTCGTGGAGGTTATTTATAGCGTATCTCGAACTATGCGCAATACATTCTCCGTCTTACGTGTAATAGCATATCTATCATCTATACGACGTCCGATAACCCACACTATATCGTCACCCGAGAGCAGCACAAACTGACGACTCTTCTCCGACAACGACACCTTCTTATCGATTAGGAAGTCACTCAACTTCTTACGTCCCGACATACCGAAGGGTATAAACCAATCGCCATCCTGCCAACGACGCACCGTAAGCGGGTAGCGCAACTTATCGGCATCGATAAGCGCCACGTTATCCCCCTGGTCGAGGTTATCGATAAAGTCGATATTGCAATACTCATAGTAGAGCACCGAGCCCCCGGCATAGGAGCGCAACGTGCCTCGCTCGACTTGCGTTGCACAGTTATCTTCGGCCATGATACGCGACACCACGACATTACCTCGATCCACAACAGCAACCCACTCGCGCGAGTAGAAACGTTTACCCGTAGCATCGTTATCTAAAGCATGGCACAGGCCATCGACAACATCCCCCTTGAAGCCAAACTCCGAATTCAATATCTCGTAGATAACATAGTTTCGCGGAAGCGTAGGACGTATCCTGCCAACCACAAACGTATATATATCGCCCGACTGCTCCAATACCTCACTCTTCACGATATTTATAGCCGAGGTAATGAACTCCTGCGCCTGACTCAAGCGCGCTATATTACGTCGCATGATAGTCGTGAAACGAGGGTTTATCTCCTTAAACATGGGCACCACACCAAGACGCACCTTATTACGCAGATATTTTGTCGAGCGATTTGACGAGTCCTCACGGAAAGGTATGTGATGTGCCACGGCATAGTCGTGGATATCCTTACGTGTAGCAAACATCATCGGACGCACGACATGTCCCACCTGCGTGGTAATACCCGTCAGGCCTCGCAGCCCCGTGCCACGCATCATATTTATAAAGAAGGTCTCTATCGAGTCATTGCTATGGTGTGCAATGGCGATAACCGTATAGCCATGCTCCACGCACAACGCCTTGAACCACTCATAGCGCAGACGACGTGCCGCCATCTCCATAGACTCACCCGTACGCTCCATCTCGCCCGTGGTATCGAAGCGCTTATTAAAGAACTCCACGCCATATCTGCGTGCCTCGCTCTCGACAAGCCTCTCATCCTCATCGCTCTCTGCGCCACGCAGCTGAAAGTTGCAGTGCGCCACGCCAAAGCGATAGCCCGCAGCTGCCGTGAGTGACATCATAACCATAGAATCGACACCTCCCGACACCGTGAGCAACACCTTGTCGTCATGCGTAAACAGCTCGTTCTCGTTTATATAATTTTCAAACTCTTCAAGTAGGAACATCTCTACAAAACATTTACCTCGGGGGTTATCTCCACACCGAACTTCTGCTTAACCACGCTACAAATCATATCGGCGAGGTGCATAACCTCACCACCTGTAGCATCTCCATGATTTACCAAAACCAATGCTTGACGTTCATGCACACCCACGTGACCCTCATGATACCCCTTCAAGCCGGCCTTATCTATGAGCCAACCCGCCGCCAACTTAACCTTCGACTCGGTATCGGTGAGCGGATAGTACGGCATATCGGGATAATCGCACAGCAATCGCTCTGCCACAATCCGTTCAACAACAGGATTTTTGAAGAAGCTGCCGGCATTACCCAGCACCTTGGGATCGGGTAACTTATAAGCTCGTATAGCACATATAGCCGCACGGATATTCTTCAGCGTAGCACCACCACGCGCCTCGACCTCCCTAATCACATCGCCATAGCCGAGATTGGGCATAGGAGCACGATGCAACCTAAACTCCACGGCGAGGATGATGGCTCGCCCCTTAAGCTCCTGCTTGAAGATACTCTCGCGATAGCCGAAGCGACACTCCGCATTACTCAACCTCACGACACTCAACGTTGCGGTGTCGAAGTACTCAACCACAGATACCGCATCCTTAAGCTCGGCACCATAAGCACCTATATTCTGCACCGGTGCAGCGCCCACAGAGCTCGGTATGGCCGAGAGATTCTCCACACCCCACAATCCATTTTCGACGCTCCATGCCACAAACTCATCCCAGTCATTAGCTGCCTCAACACGCACATCAACACCCTCGGCATCATCCTTGAGTATGGTTATACCTCGATTGACGGGCGTAAAAAGCACACCATGATAATCCTTCGTAAAGAGAGTATTATTACCGGCGCCAAGCACATACCACACCTCGGGACGCTCGGCCTCAAAATAGCTCTTCAGCTCCTCGGCAGAGTCAAACTCAACGAGCGTATCGGCATGCTGTATCACGCCAAAACTATTACGATTAGCAAGATTTATATTATGATAAACACGTTTCATAGTGCAAAGTTAAAAAATTTTTACTAACTTTGAAAGTCCAAAAATGGATATTTAACTTTTTCACCGATTATAAAACTACAAAATATAGACTCTATGTTTACACCTAACGACATTCTTCAGATTGAAGCTCACGGTTTGAGCGTCGCTGATGTTAAGAGACAGATTGAGGATTTTCGTCGCGGATACCCATCGCTGCCCATCGTGCGCGCAGCATCTGTAGGCGATGGCATAAAGCGTTTCGACGAGGAGGGCATAGCCAAGGCCGAGGCTTACTACGAGAGTCGCGCCAAGGCGTTGCGCACCATAAAGTTTGTACCCGCCTCGGGAGCTGCCACGCGCATGTTCAAGGAGCTCTTCGAGTATGTTAACGACGACAAGCGCACACCCGGCATAGACAAGCTCATCGTCAATCTCGAGAAGTTTGCCTTCTTCCCCGAGCTGGCAAAATATCTCAAGCCTCAGATTGACGACAAGGATGTTGTGCGCAACATAATCATCGACGGACTGAAGTATGGCGCAAAGCCCAAGGGTCTTGTCACCTTCCATGCCTATAAGGAGGGAGCACGCAAGCCCGTGGAGGAGCACCTTGTCGAGGCTGCTCTCTACGCCTCGAATGGCGAGGAGGCAACCATTCACTTTACCGTATCTCCCGAGCATCAGGAGGGGTTCGAGGCTCTGCTCCAAGAGCGTCAGGCTCACTATGAAAAGAAGTTCGACATAAAGTATCGCGTGAGCTTCTCGCAGCAGAGCCCCGCAACAGATACCATAGCCGTAAATCCCGACAACACACCCTTCCGTACCGAGGAGGGCAAGCTCCTCTTCCGTCCTGCAGGACATGGCGCTCTTATAACCAACCTCAATAAGCTCGATGCCGACATTATCTTTGTGAAGAACATCGACAACGTAACCACCGACGAGCGCAAGGCCGACACCGTAACCTTCAAGAAGGTATTGGCAGGTGAGCTCTTGCGCCTGCAGGCACGCTCCTTCGAGCTGTCACGCGCCCTTAACGAGGGTCGCGATGTGGAGGTTGAGGCTGCCACATTCCTCCGCGAGGAGCTGTGTTGCCGCCTACCCGAGGGTGCCTCGCGCGAGCTTATAGTAAAGAGCCTCGACCGCCCCATTCGTGTATGCGGCATGGTGAAGAACGAGGGCGAGCCCGGAGGCGGCCCCTTCTGGGTGAAGGATGACGAGGGTCGCGAGCAGCTGCAGATTGCCGAGTCGAGCCAGATAGCCAAGGAGGATATGCACCTGATGAAGGAGGCAACGCACTTCAACCCCGTAGATCTCGTATGTGGCGTGCAGCGCTACGATGGCACGAAGTACGACCTCACAAAGTACACCGACCCCAAGACAGGCTTCATATCGTCGAAGTCGGCAGGCGGTCGCGAGCTGCGTGCACAGGAGCTACCCGGATTGTGGAATGGCGCAATGGCTAACTGGAACACCCTATTTGTTGAGGTGCCCATCACGACATTCTCTCCCGTGAAGGTTGTGCAGGATTTATTGCGCCCCGAGCACCAATAATTTGTTGTGATAAGGCAGCACCTGCGGCCTTTCAATCAATGAGGCTGACTAAAAAGTCTTAAGGGCTTTAAGTCAGTCTCATTGTTTGTATAGGAGCGAAAGTGGAGAGAGCAGAGAGCACAGAGGAGAGAGTGATGGGCTACTATGTTTTGTTGCTATGAGCTAATCACATATTACCTCATCGAAGCCCATTTCTCCTTTCAGTTTTCCACTTTCAGCTTTGCTCTTTTAACTTTTTTTCGTAACTTTGTCGCATGTATAAATCTTAAGTATATGCGAAAGCTACGCAACATTGCAATTATCGCCCATGTGGACCACGGTAAGACAACCCTCGTCGATAAGATGATTTTACAGGGAAACCTGCTCCGTGAGAATGAACACTCGGGGGGCGACCTCATCATGGATAATAACGACATCGAGCGAGAGCGCGGTATAACCATACTCTCGAAAAATGTGTCGGTGATATATCAGGACTACAAAATCAACATCATAGACACCCCGGGACATGCCGACTTCGGCGGCGAGGTGGAGCGCGTACTAAACATGTGTGACGGCGTATTACTCCTTGTCGATGCTTTCGAGGGTACGATGCCACAGACACGCTTTGTACTACAGAAGGCCCTGGCTCTCGGCAAGAAACCTATAGTGGTGATTAACAAGGTGGACAAGGAGAACTGTCGCCCCGATGTTGTTAACGAGCAGGTATTCGACCTTATGTTTACGCTCGGAGCCACCGAGGAACAGCTCGACTACAAGACCATCTACGGCTCGGCAAAGCAGGGTTGGATGTCACATGTGCTATCGGAGCGCACAGACTCCATCACACCGCTGCTTGACACCATCATCGACGAGATACCCGAGCCTCAAAGCGTGGAGGGCAGCGTGCAGATGCTCATCACCTCGCTCGAGTATTCGCCCTACGTAGGCCGTATCGCCGTAGGTAAGATTACACGTGGCGAGCTCACCGCAGGACAGAACGTAACACTCGCCAAGCGCGATGGTACACTTATAAAGACCAAGATTAAGGATCTGATGGTCTTCGAGGGCTTGGGCAAGGCCAAGGCCGAGAAGGTGGAGTGTGGCGAGATATGTGCCCTGGTCGGCATTGACGGCTTTGAGATTGGCGACACCATCTGCGACTTCGTAGATCCCGAGCCCCTGCCACCTATTGCGATAGATGAGCCCACGATGTCTATGCTCTTCACCATCAACAACTCACCCTTCTTCGGCAAGGATGGCAAGTATGTCACCTCGCGCCATATCAAGGAGCGTCTTGACCGCGAGCTGGAGAAGAACCTCGCGCTACGTGTCGAGCCGGGGCAGAATGCCGACTCGTTTGTGGTATATGGTCGCGGCGTATTGCACCTCTCGGTGCTTATCGAGACTATGCGTCGTGAGGGTTATGAGCTTCAGGTAGGACAGCCCAAGGTTATCACCAAGATGATTGATGGTGTGAAGTGCGAGCCCGTGGAGGAGATGACAGTGGATTGTCCCGATGACTGCGCAGGTACGGTTATCGAGCTCACGACACGTCGCAAGGGCCAGCTCGTAAACATGGAGTCGGCAAATGAGCGCACACGTCTTGAGTTTATCATCCCCTCGCGAGGCATCATAGGTCTGCGCTCAACGATGATTACCGCCACGGCAGGTGAGGCCATCATGACACACCGCCTGAAGGATTTTGAACCATGGATGGGAGAGATTGAGAGTCGCACGGTGGGTGCCATCATAGCCTCGGAGACAGGCACAGCCTACGCCTACTCTATCGACAAGTTGCAGGACCGAGGTAAGTTCTTCATATCGCCCATGGAGCAGGTATATTGCGGTGAGGTCATCGGCGAGCACACACGCTCGAACGATATCACGGTAAATGTCACAAAGGCCAAGCAGCTTACAAACATGCGTGCCTCGGGCTCCGACGAGAAGACCTCGATTGCACCTCCCGTAATATTCTCACTGGAGGAGGCACTCGAATATATCCGTGAGGATGAGTATGTAGAGGTTACGCCCAAAGCTATACGTCTGCGTAAGATACTCCTCTCGGAGGTTGACCGCAAACGTGCATCAAAAGAATAGACACATAAACCTAAAAACTATAACACTATGGAGAAGAAGATTGGTATTGCCTGCGACCATGCGGCATACGACCTCAAGGAGTTCCTCGTGGGCTACCTCGCAACTAAAGGCTTCGAGGTTAAGGACTTTGGCACATACTCGGAGGAGTCTTGCGACTACCCTGACTTTGCACACGCCCTGGGTGAGGCTATAGATAAGGGTGAGCTGGAGCGCGGTATAGCACTCTGCGGCTCGGGTGAGGGCATCTCTATGACCATGAACAAGCACCAGTCGGTACGCGCTGCGCTCTGCTGGTTACCCGAGATTGCGAAGCTCTCGCGTCAGCACAACAACTCGAATGTCCTCTGCATGCCCGCACGCTTTATCTCTAATGATGAGGCCCTCGAGATGCTTAACACATGGCTTGAGACCGAGTTTGAGGGTGGTCGTCATCAGCGTCGCATCGACAAGATTCCCTTGCAGAAGTAATCCTTAAAGGGTAATGAAACGTGGGGGTGTCCAATATTCGCCGGACACCCCCACGGTTTTGTAAAACACTACTATCTTATTTGTACTGACCCCAAAAAGTTGGCCTAATGGTCAAAAAGTTAGACTCTCTACTCTTCATTAGCAGGCTCTAATTCTCCTTCCAACTCTCCTCATCTCCTACGGAGGGATCCTCGACATTATAGTCATTATCACTATCGTTGCCACCCTCATCGCCACCTTCGCCGGGTACTTCGCCACCATCGGTGTTATCATCACCTCCGGTATTCTCACCACCCTCATCGCCGCCTTCGCCGGGGGCTTCGCCACCGTCTGTTACCTCATCACCCTCGGCCTTCACTCCGCTATATGTTACGGGGTACTCGCCACAGATAAATGTCAGCTCCATAACATCTGCCGTAATCTCTCCCACAAGCCCCGTGATGGTAAACTTCTCAAAGGGGCCACCCATGGCATATGGCACAAGGCCTTCGCCCGAGAGCAGATATACGCCATTGCTCTCCGTACAGGTCACACCCTCCACGGTCATATCGAGCTTAATAGGCATGCCGTCAGCAAACTTCACCTTATACATCTTAAAGTTGAGCTTGCCCGATGTTGTGATCTCATAATCAACCTTTACGGACTTCTGCGTATAGAATGTACCATCGTTCTGATCGACACTCATAGTACCTACGTAGTAGCGGCTCTTAACCGGTTTCTTCGGCAGATTATTATCTCCATTATCGCACGACACGGATACAAGCAAGACCGACAACAACACTCCTAAAAATCTCATAATTCTCATAGTATCAATATTCTCTAAATGTTTATATTAAGTTTCACACCACACTGCCACGGTTTGCCCTGCGAGAAGAACTCCTCACCCACGGACTTAAAGTAGAAGACATCGTAACGTGTATTTGTAAGGTTACGTCCCCACAGCGAGATGGTTATGCGCTCCATGCGCAACTGCAACTGCGCCCCCAGCAGCGAGTAGAAGGGCTGCGAGAGAGTATTGGACTCATTCCAATATATACGCCCCACGCCGCGCCAATCAGCCGAGAGTGTTATGGCACGCAGAGCACCATCGAGCAACCATGTATGCCCCACCATCACCGAAGCCGTATTTTGCGGCGCATAAGGGAGGTAGCAATCCGCATAACTCATCACACCATCGTTATAATCGCGAAAGCGGGCATCGGTAAAACCATAGTCGGCAACAACATTCAAGCCACGATAGCGATACTCGGCCGAGAGCTCGACACCGAGGCTGCGGGCGCGCGCCGCATTGGACATCATGCGGCCCGTGCTATTACCCTTTGGCAGTACCGTAACCTGCTGATCGAAGCACTCAATCCAGAAGAGCGAGCCGTCAAGACGCAAGCCCTCCACAGGATGCATATGTGCACCTATCTCGAAGTTCCAGCTCGTCTCGGGCAGATAGCGCGTAGCCGAGGCCGAGTCATAGTTTGTTGTGGTCGCCGAGTCGAGATATACGCCAAGACGCTCCATCATCGAGTTCATCATCTTCACCTGCAGGATATCCGAGAATATCTGCGTATTGAAGCCTCCCGCCTTATATCCGCGCGTTATAGTGGCATAGAGCTCGCCTACATCCATCCTATACTCCACCGAGAGCTTGGGCAAAACCTCAAAAAAATGTTGCTTCTCACGACCCTTAAACTCGGTGTAGTGCGAGATATAGTTACCCTCGCCCATCGTGATATTGAAGTTAAAAGGTATGGTTGCATGTGAATTATAACGCATCGAAGCATACTCCCAGTCGAGGCGCAAACCCGCAGTAAGATGCCAGCGTCCCCACTGCCACGACGACTGATGATATAAAGCAGCTCCATATGTGGGGATGCGGAAGTCGCTCGCTATAACGAAGTTATCCACACCAAATGTCATAGCACCATCGGGAAAGACCGTCTCTATTCCTTTATTGATATTTCCAAGTATAAGGTCGTTGATGCCATCCTGCTTAAAGGTTACGGGCGAGGAGATGTCGAGCCACTTGGCAAAGGCAAAGAGCCCCGAGAGCCACTGCCACCGGCGACTGCTCTTGGCGTTGCGAACAACGATATCCTCGGTTATGGCATGCTCCAGCTGTCGCTGCTGCATCGTGAACATCGAGCGAGGCGTGAAGTCCTGGTCGAGGGTCATCCTATCGCCCAGGAACTGATAGCTCGTAACCGACGACACACGTACCCTCCGTCCCTCATACTTCGCCACAAAACCATCGCTCACGGTCAGTCGCTCATAACCCGAGGGGTCATTATAGGCGATGGGAGCATACTTTTCGGTAGCCGCATCGTAGTGACGATAGGCATATCCGCCCTCGTCGGTAAAGCCCACGGTGAGGGTATTATCCATAGAGCAGTGTCGTCGCATCCACTGCACGCGCATGCGCAGTGCCGCCTGATTACCTCTATCACACATCTCACCGGTATAGCTATTTAGGAAGTGTCCGCCATCGTGCGAGAAGGAGGCAGCCACCGAGTAACCGAACTCCTTGCGTGGGCGGGCATAGTAGGACAACGCAGCTCGTGCCGAGCTCACGGTAGAGTACTCGGCCATACCTCTCAAGCCCTGCCACACGAAGGGCGAGAGCGTTGTGATATTCATCACACCGCCTGAAGTATTACGTCCGTAAAGCGTACCCTGCGGGCCTCGCAACACCTCGACACGACGTATATCGAAGAAGTCGAAATCATAGACATTCTTATTCATCATCGCCACATCGTCAATAACCACACCCACAACCGGCTGGTCGATACGCGAGCCAAAGCCGCGAACATATATCGACGAGGTGATAGAGGAGCCATAGTCTGCCTGATAGAAGTTCGGGGCGATGGTCGAGAGCTCCTTGATTGAGCCCACGCCGCGCTCCTCAAGGCGATACATGGATAGCTGCGTAGATGATATAGGTGTGCGGAAATTCTCATCGCTCTTGAGCGAGGCGGTGACCTCCACCCCATCGATATGGAGCGTATCTATCGGAGCGAGCTCCACGGAGGGCTCGGCAGCAAGAAGGGATAGTGTCGCAATAAGAGCTTTCATCGCCACAAAGATAGGCTATATTCCGTGACTACACAACTATAATTTATGAGGGGTGCATATAGAGCCATAGCACATAACCCGAGTATATCGACTACTCGCAGTGAGGGCAGTGGTCGTGCTCACCAAGCACGGTATGGGGGATTGTGCCGTGTGAGATAAGCTGCAGCGGACAGTTGTAGTTGCGCAGCTGCTCCTCGGTGATGATATTCGAGTCGTGACGATGTACATGGCGGTTGACACACACTATGGAGCGCACGACGCTCGATATCGTACCTATATCGTGCGAGACCATAACAATAGCCATATCCTTCGACAGCCTCTCAAGAAGAGCATACAGCTCGTTCTCAAAGCGATTATCCACGAAGTTCGTAGGCTCGTCAAGCACCAAAAGCCTGGGGCGCGAGATAATGGCTCGACAAAGCATAACGCGCTGCAGCTGACCTCCCGACAGCTCTCCTATAGGTCGGTTGGCAATATCCTCGAGCGAGGCCTCACGCAACACCTCATCGACCCTCTGTCGTGCCTCACGGCCATAACCCCTAAAGCCCCGATACTCGGCCTGAAGTCCCGACATGACCACCTCACGCACAGAGATAGGAAACTGCTTATCAATATTTGTCGTCTGTGGAAGATAGCCGATATGCGGTTTATTACCGCGCATCACCATCTCGCCATACTCAATATCACCATCATGCTGTATGATTCCCATTATCGCCTTTATAAGCGAGCTCTTACCGCCACCATTAGGGCCGATAACACCTATAAAGTCGTCGGCATATATCGTGAGATTGACATGACACAGCGCCTCAACATTGTCGTAGTTGACGTTAAGATTGCGGATAGTTATTATTGCCTCTCTACTCTGCATCGCGGTGACATATTATCTCGGTTACACGCTCAATCTCTCGGATTATATCCTCGGCCAAAGGGTCGGTCATGACGATATCGGCACCACACTCACGAGCTATGGCGCGTAGCTTCTCCTCGCCATACTGCGGCTGATAGAGTATTGTCGTGATATTATTCTTATGCGCCATCTCGACAAGCGACACCAGGCGCTTGGGCGAGGGCTCTTTGCCATCGTGCTCGATGGCTATCTGCTCGATGCCGTAGTCACGAGCATAGTACGTATAGGCCGGATGATATATCATCATCGCCTTAACACCGGCCTCGGCAATGGCTCTTCGGCACTCATCGTCAAGGCTATCAAGGCGCGCCATGAGCCTCTCGGCAGCCTCACCATACTTCGCGGAGTCAGGATAGGCCCCGCGCAATGTGCCATGTATATTCTCAACCATCGTGCGCAGAGCTCGTGGCGAGGTCCAGATATGTGGATCTATGCCATGGCTATGCTTATGATGATGATGCGTACAGCTACCCTTGATTGTCGTTATGCCACACGAGAGGTCGGCAATCTTCGCTCTATCATCAATAGCCGACAGAAGCCCCTGCTCGAAGGTTATAAGTCCCGTAGAGAAGATATATTGTGCATCGTGCAGCGCCTTAAGTTGACCCACGGTAGGCTCGAAGTTCTCGGGGCTTGCCCCACGAGGCACCAGCACCTCGACATCGAAGTCGTGGCACGACACCTCCTCGACAAGCATACGCAAGGGGGCGATAGTTACATATATAGTCTTTTTGCCATCGTTCTGTCGGGCGGTATTACATCCTACGAAGAGTATGGCAGAGAGTATGTAGAGTATAATATTCCTCATAATTTAAAAAATTTATGAGGCAAAGTTATAAAAAAGTGTTTATAAATTTGCGGTTGTTGTGTTTTTTTTAGATATTTGTCCAATAATTTTAAATACTTGTGCAAAAATGATTAAGAATATAACCAAAAAGATTGTCTATATCGGAGTGGATGATACGGATATTGACCTCTTCGAGAGTCAGTATGTTGTACCCAATGGTGTGTCATATAATTCATACCTCATCCTCGACGAGAAGGTGGCTATCATGGATACGGTAGATCCTCGCAAGAGCGACGAGTGGTTGCAAAATCTCGCAACAGCACTCGATGGACGCAAGCCCGACTACCTCGTAGTACAGCACCTTGAGCCCGACCATGCCGGCACCATAGGTCGCGTCTTGGCTCTATACCCCGACATGCAGGTTGTAGCCTCGGATAAGGCCGTGAAGATGCTTCCGCAGTTCTTCTACGACACGACATTTGAGGGTCGTATTATCGGCGTGAAGGAGGGAGGCACACTCTCACTTGGTGGTCGTACGCTCCACTTCGCCATGGCTCCCATGGTGCACTGGCCCGAGGTGATGGTTACCTACGACAGCTGCGATAAGGTTCTCTTCTCGGCCGACGGCTTTGGCAAGTTCGGCGCCTTGGCACACGAGGAGGAGTGGGCCCGTGAGGCTCGCCGCTACTACTTTAATATATGCGGTAAGTATGGTGCTCCTGTGCAGGCACTCTTAAAGAAGGCTGCAACGCTCGACATAGCCATCATCTGCCCCTTGCATGGCCCCGTGCTCACGGAGAACCTCGGATACTATATCGGTCTCTACGACAAGTGGAGCAAGTATGAGCCCGAGGAGGAGGGTGTACTTGTGGCATATGCCTCGATACATGGCAATACTGCGGAGGTGGCATACAAGTTCGCAGATATGTTGCGAGCAAAGGGTGCCGAGCGCGTCGTCGTTGCCGACCTTGCACGTTGCGATATGTCGGTAGCCGTGGAGCAGGCCTTCCGCTATAGCCGTTTGGTTGTTGCGGCGGCATCGTATGACTCGGATGTATTTCCTCCGATGCACGACTTCCTGCACCACCTCGCAATCAAGAACTTCTCGAAGCGTCGCATAGGTATTATCGAGAATGGCTCATGGGCACCCTCGGCAGGTCGTGCCATGCGCAACATCATCGACAGCTTCAAGGATATGGAGATTGTCGAGCCCATCGTAACCATCAAGTCGCGCATGAAGCCGTCTGATAGGCCCGCGCTGGAGGCATTGGCCGACGACATATTGGCTACGACGTGCGACCGCTGCGTAGAATAGACCTACCTTATCAATAAGATTGGAGCAACCCCAAAGGTTTAGATGAGAACTTTTGGGGTTGCCTCTATCTTTGGCACACGCCTTGTCGTTAGGCAAGCATGTTTCTTCGTGCCATAAATATACTGACGCTTCTGGCGAGCATACTGCTTTTGGCCTCCCTCTCCGTAAATATCATCTATAGTGAGGAGTTCAGCCACTTTAGCACAATCTACCGTTGGGCGATGTTCGCGGTCTGCGTAATATTTCTTATCGACCTCTTTGCGCAGATGGCAGCAGACAGCCACCCTTGGCACTTTCTACTGCGCAACATTGTCGTTCTCCTCCTCTCCATACCCTACCATACGCTTGCCGACATTATGGGCTATAGGCTCAACCACAATGCCGAGATGCTATTGAGCGGCGTGGTGATGCTTCGTGCCGTGATGGCGCTCTACATCACGTTGCGTTGGCTTATACGTCGTCGCACGACACGCCTGCTATGGGCATACATCGCCACGGTTGTGGTCTGCACCTACTTCTCGGCACTCTTCTTCTACGAGTTTGAGGCTCCCGTGAATAGCGACGTTCAGGGCTTTGGCGACGCTCTATGGTGGGCATGCATGAATGTCACGACCGTGGGTGCCGAGATATTTCCCGTAACAGCCATAGGTAAGATTATCTGCGTAATACTCCCCATCATAGGCATGGCGATGTTTCCTGTCTTCACGGTATATATCACCTCGATATATGACAATTACGTAGCCAAGAGTGGCACGAGAGTTGCAGACAACAACGATAAACCAACAACAATTCAAGAACAATGAAAAGGAGTTTTATTATGATTGTGGCACTTGCCGCAATGGTAGCGACAATAGCTGCCACAGGTTGTACAACGAAGAAGCAGTGGGGCGATGAGGAGCGCGAGAAGCTGCGCAAGGAGCTCAAAGGCTATCGCGATATGGTCTATCTCGACAACCTCGGCGAGGTGGAGTTCTACGACTTCTCGGGCGATGTGGTCGAGGCTATAGAGTATGACTACCCCGTCTATACCACCTTTATCGAGATGCCCGGACGTGGCGATACGGTGGAGGTATATGTTGTCTCGACGATTGTCGAGGAGCTCGACACCGACCCCCACAATCTGCGCAATATCTACCCCTACCCCTACCTTGTGTCCGAGGGCATGCTCCCTGCGGGGCTGACACATCAGGCACAACGTGCCTTCTATGAGTGTCTGTCGCACAAGATTAAGAATTACTATCCTTCGACTGCTGCCTTTTTCGATGCGGTGATGATGGATGGAGGCACGCCTACGGCCGTAGCCGATATGCAGATGCAGTGCGCCCAGGATCTCTTCGACTGGGGTATAGAGGTCGATGAGATGATAATCGTAGATTAAAGGAGAAAGTGGAAAACGGAAAACTGAAAGGTGAAAACTGAAAGGTGAATTAACGGTTATTAAGGATTATTAAGGGCTATTAATGGTTCTTGCACGGCAAAAACATCTTTACTTCTCCTTAATAGGCTTTAGTCATCTTTAGTTCACTCTCCATTTCATCTTTAGCTCTTTCCACTTTACTAAACGTCGGGAGCTCCCGCGCAAGGAGGGGATGTACGGTTTGGTTGCCGTGCGCTCCTCCAATTTATTGGATACAACTCTTGTATAATTCGAAATTATTTCGTAGTTTTGTGTGTTGCAATTGCAAACAATTACTAACTAAACAATATCTATTATGGGACTTCTACAAGAGTTTAAGACATTTGCTCTCAAGGGTAATGTGGTTGATATGGCTGTCGGTGTTATCATCGGTGGTGCTTTCAACAAGATTGTATCTTCATTGGTTAACGACATTATCATGCCTCCTATCGGTGCTATTCTTGGCAATAAGAACTTCACCGACCTGGCCGTAACCTTGAAGTCAGCACAGGCCGAAGTGCTTAACGAGGCAGGTGAGGTTATACAGCCTGCCACTGCCGAGGTGCTCTGGAAGTACGGCTCATTCATCCAGGTATGTATCGACTTCTTGATTATCGCCGCCAGCGTATTTGTATTGATTAAGGTTGTCAACAAGCTCACCTCGCTTCGCAAGAAGGAGGAAGAGGAGGCTGCGGCAGCTGCTCCCGAGCCCGCACCGGCACCCGAGCCCGAGCCCACAAAGGAGGAGGTTCTTCTTGCCGAGATTCGCGACTTGCTCAAGGAGAAGAGGTAATATCTATCCTACGAAAGAAGGCTGAATAAAAAGTGCATTTTGTCGTTACGCTTGCCCTCAAAATGCTCATTTACATCTGAGTAAACTCCGCTTTTTCGGGCTTCGCAAGCCTAAAACTGCATCTTTTTATTCAGCCTTCTGATAAAATGGGGATGACAAATTTACTTTTTAGTCATCCCCATTACTATATTATATATTTTGAGAATAATTTTAGCCTCAAAACAACAAACACCGCGGCAATCACGGGTGTTGCAAAATTGAAAAAATAGGGCCGAGATCCAAAAAGGGTCTCGGCTCTTATTTATCTTTTTTATAGTAGTCGTTACTTCTCCACCTCGCCGTGCCACGACAAAATGCCGTTAGAAAGCTCCGTAACCTCTAAACCACAACCTACCATATGCTCGGCAGCCTCCTTGCTCCTGCGACCACCACGACAATATACCGCCACAGGACGCGACTTGTCCAACTCGGCAACACGCGCCTCGAACTCCTCGCTATCGATGTCGATATTCACCGCACCGGGGATATGCCCCTCGCTGAACTCTGCCGGTGTTCTTGTGTCAATTATTTGTACCTGCTCGTTCTCAATAACCTCGGCAAAGCGCGAAGCATCCACCGAATCAAAGCCCTTCGTTGCCGTTGAGTTATTGCATCCAACAATCATTGTTGCAGTAAATAGAATATACAAAATAGTCTTCATAGTATTATCTTTTATTGGTTTAACTCTGCGCAAAGATAACACTACACTATTTGTCCGCCAAATTTTATAAGCGAAATCTATATCGAAAGTTTTGATGTAACTATTTGTATCTCTTATAATAGAACAGTTCTCTGTTATCTGTTATCTGTTATCTCGCGCGTTACTCGGTGTGACTATGGAATAGATAAGAATAGTATTGCGGGTATTAAAAATAATACCCGCAATGTGGGGGGGGGAGTGTGTGGTGGT
>JAZNFC010000014.1:0-7827 GCA_045588935.1 Alistipes sp.
AACTACTACAATAACGACCGTATTAAACTAAAATTAAACGGAAAGAGTCCGGTGCAATACCGAACTCTTTACCAGTAAATTCTATTTAATAATCTGTCTAACTTTTTGGGGTCAGATCAGTTTTTAGTCACCCACTTCACCCACTCCAGAGCCTTGAGGGGGACTCGAACCCCCGACCCCTTCATTACGAATGAAGTGCTCTACCGACTGAGCTATTAAGGCGTCCTAATGGTCAAACTTTTTGTTTGACGGTGCAAATATCGTAAATTTTTATTAATTTCGCATCATTAAAGATATTTTTTTTGCGATATGATAACTTTTTCTATCTGTCTTGTCGTGCTTATCGCGGCTTACTTTCTCTATGGAGGTGCTTTGAGCAGCATCGTCAAGCTTGACAAAAACAACGATGTGCCATCAAAGACGATGTACGATGGTGTAGATTATATGCCCCTGCCTCGCTGGCGCATATTCCTTATACAACTACTCAACATCGCAGGCACAGGTCCCATCTTCGGTGCTATCCTTGGTGCATGCTATGGCCCTGTCGCCTTCTTATGGATTACACTGGGAGGCATTCTCATGGGTGCTATGCACGACTTTCTGGCAGGCGTCATCTCGCTACGCAATGGCGGCAAGAGCCTTACCGAGACCATCGGCAAGTATCTCGGTGGCGGCATGCGAAAGCTATCGCTGATCTTTATTCCTATACTTATGATACTCGTGGGTGGAGTATTTATCGTTACGCCGGCCAATATCCTCACGAGCATGACTACGGTGCCATACCTCGTATGGGTAGCCATCATCATCGTTTACTACTTCGTGGCTACGGTCATGCCCGTAGATAAGATTATAGGCAAGATATACCCCGTGTTTGGTGCTGCACTGATATTAATGGCATTAGGCATGTTCGGAGTCATACTCTTTGGCGACTATACACTCCCCGAACTCACGTCGATAGATAACATGCACTACAATGCCGAGAATCTGCCTATCATACCCACGCTCTTTATCAGCATTGCTTGTGGTGCCATCTCGGGCTTCCACGCTACGCAGTCACCACTTATGGCACGCTGCATGACCGATGAGCGCGACTCGAAGCCCATCTTCTTCGGAGCCATGATATCGGAGTCTATTATCGCCCTTATCTGGGCAGCTATAGCTATGGCCTTTTTTGGCGGCGTTGAGGGTCTTAATGGCTTTATGGCGGAGAATGGAAATAATGCGGGTCTTGCCGTCTCGACAATCTCGGTTACGACGCTCGGCACCGTGGGCAGCATCCTCGCCATACTGGGGGTTGTTGCAGCGCCTATCACCTCGGGAGATACGGCCTTTCGCTCGGCTCGTCTTATTGTTGCTGATATGCTTCACTACGACCAGAAACCCATACTAAACCGTATCATTGTCAGCACACCGCTCTTTGCTGTGGGTGTAGGTATCGCCTTTATCGACTTCGATATCATCTGGCGATACTTCGCATGGTCAAATCAGACCCTCTCGGTAATTACCCTGTGGATGATTACCGCATGGCTTATGCGTCGTGGCAGCCGCGCACATCTCCTCGCTCTTGTGCCGGCACTTATAATGACATATATATGCTCATCTTTTGTCTTCGTGTCGAACCAATTTATCGGCATGGGCAACACACCTATGGCCTATGTTTTGGGAGGTGCCACAACAGCCATTGTCGCAGGACTTATGATGCTCAAAATAAGAAAGGACATAAAGCATGGAGCCGAGATTTAACCCTACACCCGACCAGACCTTCGAATTAGAGGGCCAGGGCAAATATAACTTCCTACGCCATAAGGCCGATGTTGAGATACTCGTTGCCGAGGGTCGGTATGATGAGGCGTGCGAGCGGCGCTATGAAGCCTCCCGGTTGCTTGCCAACATACTGCCCGAGGAGGAAGCCATGCCTCTGTGTTGGGAGCACCCCAATAGTCATGCAGCCATGGCTATACTATATGGTTCGGCTGTGGACCACTTCCGTATTGGCGACCTGGAGATGACCATGGCGCAGCTGGAGCTACTCCTCGACTGCGACCCCGAGGATCACTTCGAAGCCATCAACCTCCTGGCTCTATGCTATATAGCGTGTGAGGAGTGGGAGGCATACGAGGAGATCCTCCTCGACCTTACGGAGAAGTCCGCAGAGGCGGTTATTGCTCGCCTTTGGGCTGCATATCTTCGGGAGGGTAAGATGGATGATGACCTATGTAGGCTGCTGCGCACACGCCACCGTGCCTATTTCGAGGAGATAACAGCTACGAAGCACCCTGCCGACGAGGCTTTTATACGAGATATAGCCTCGGAGCGACCCAGCATTCGGGCCGAGGCTCGCGAGTGGTGGCTTATGACCGAGCCTCTATGGACGGAGCATCCCGAATTTATCAACACATTGAAAAACAAATAAACAGATAGAGATCATGTTTGAACAGGAAAGAATAATTATAGAGCAAGCGTGGGAGGATCGCTCACTGCTTGCAAAAGATGAGGTTAAGAAGGCCATACGTCGCACTGTCGAGGCTGTGGACAAGGGTGTAGTACGCTGTGCCGAGCCCATAGATATTACCAACAGCAAGTGGCAGGTAAACGAGTGGGTGAAGAAGGCCATCATCATGTACTTTCCCATACAGACCATGCGTACGATGCACGCCGGCGAGCTCGAGTGGTACGACAAGATGGAGCTTAAGCGCGGATATGAGGAGCTTGGTGTGAGGGTTGTGCCCCATGCCATAGCACGCTATGGCGCATATATCGCACCCGGAGCCATCCTCATGCCCTCGTATGTAAATATAGGGGCCTATGTCGATACGGGCACGATGGTCGATACGTGGGCTACGGTAGGCTCATGTGCACAGATAGGCAAGAATGTACACTTGAGTGGTGGCGTGGGCATCGGCGGCGTATTGGAGCCCGTGCAGGCATCGCCCGTAATTATCGAAGATAACTGCTTTATAGGCTCGCGCTCAATCGTTGTCGAGGGTGCACATATATGTCGTGAGGCGGTACTCGGCTCAAACACCGTGATTACAGGCTCGACACACATCATCGACGTCACAGGCGCAGAACCCGTAGAGTATAAGGGACATGTACCTCCACGTTCGGTTGTGGTATCGGGCACATACAATAAGAGGTTCCCCGCAGGAGAGTATGGTGTGCAGTGTGCACTGATTATCGGACATAGAAAGGAGTCCACGGACAAGAAGACATCGCTAAACGATGCCCTCCGCGACTTCTCAATATCGTAAAGGAATATACCTATTTACCTCGAACAGATGCGCTCTATAGTCTTCAGGAGCGCATCTTCATTATATGCACATTCGGCATAGAGCTCCTTCAGTGTGCCATGCTCCACAAAACAATCGTCGATACCGAGATTTACGATATCGGCCGTAGCGCTACGACTCATAAGATAGGCCGCCACAGTCTCACCAACACCACCGCGAATAATACCATCCTCGATGGTTATAACATGGCGATAGTTCTCCGCAACTTCACCCAATAGTCTGTAATCCAAAGGTTTTACATATCGCAGGTCATAGACTGCGACACTGCGCTCACTACGTTCAGCAGCACGCAGAGCTACATTTGCCATAGTGCCCACAGCAATGATAGCCACATCCGTACCCTCCTTAAGTCTCTCGCCACGCCCCACCTCCAAGGCTGAAAATGGCGCATCCTTCCATGCAGCACCCTCACCCGCACCTCGTGGATAACGGATAACCGAGGGAGTATCCATCAACGATGCCGTGTACATCATGTTACGCAACATAAGCTCGTTGCGCGGAGCAGCTATCGTGAGGTTAGGCACACAGCCGAAATATGCGAGGTCAAAGGCTCCGTGGTGCGTAGCACCATCCTCACCAACAAGGCCTGCGCGGTCGAGGCAGAATACGACGGGGAGCTTCTGCAGGGCAACATCGTGTATCACATTGTCGTACGCGCGCTGCATAAACGACGAGTAGATGTTGCAAAATGGGCGTGCACCTCCTGCAGCAAGGCCTGCCGAGAAAGTCACGGCATGACCCTCGGCAATACCAACATCGAAGCATCTGTTAGGCATCTCGCGCATCATGATATTCATCGAGCAGCCCGAAGGCATAGCGGGCGTAACACCCACAATGCGCTCATCGCGACGGGCAAGCTCCAGAAGAGTATATCCAAAGACATCCTGATAGCGCGTAGCACCGGGATTTGAGCTCTTGCGCTCACCCGTTACGGCATCAAAGCAACCCGGAGCATGCCACACCTGCGGGTCAGCCTCGGCAGGAGCATAGCCCCGACCCTTCTTTGTCTTAATATGAAGCAACTTGGGGCCTCCGATATCCTTCAGACCCTCAAGAGTGCGTATCAGCTCCTTGATATTATGTCCATCAATAGGTCCAAAGTAACGGAAGTTAAAACTCTCGAAGAGGTTACTATTCTTGAGCAAGCCCTGCTTCACGGCATTACCTGTCGTACGTACAAAGCGATGCAGAGGAGGAATAACGGCGAGTCCCTTCCATAGGATGCGCTTCAAGGTGTTATACCACTTCGAGGTGGACATACGCACAAGGTAGCTGTCAAGAGCCCCCGTAGGCTTATCAATAGACATCTCGTTATCATTCAGAATAACAAGAATATCCGTATTGCGCGAAGCTCCGGCATTGTTCAAACCCTCAAAGGCCAGGCCTCCCGTCATCGCACCATCACCAATAACAGCCACAACATGTGCCTGCTCACCACGCTGCTCCAACGCCTTGGCCATACCGAAGGCGGCAGAGATACTCACCGAAGAGTGTCCCGCACCAAATGCATCATACTCACTCTCACACATGCGAGGGAAACCACTTATACCCTCGCGCTTACGGTTATGCTTGAAGGCCTCACGGCGCCCCGTCATAATCTTATGAGCATAGGCCTGATGTCCAACATCCCACACGAGACGATCTTGCGGAGTATTATATACACGATGCAGAGCCACGGTAAGTTCCACAGTACCAAGGCTTGAACCAAGATGCCCGGGATTTACCGAGCAACACTCAACCATATAATGACGTAGCTCTGCACAGTAGCCGTCAAGCTCGCTCTCGGTGAGCTTACGCAGCTGCTCGGGACTATCCACGCGATTGAGATATTTATACTCTACACCACTCATTTTTCGCATATATTCTTGCGGTAATCATTCTACAAAGATACTATTTTTTTCGTTACATCAACCACACAACAAAAAAAAGAGCTACTACCGCTCAAAAAATAAAAACTACGCATCAAAAAAATTGCTCTTTACGACAAAATTTCTTACCTTCGCAAATTGATAACAAGCAACTTCTTATTATGAAACAGACAAAATACAAGAGAATACTGCTTAAGCTCAGCGGCGAGTCGTTGCAAGGTAAGCAGAACTATGGTCACGACGTAGAGGTACTACGTTCCTACGCCGAGCAGATTAAGCGCATACAGGAGATGGGCACAGAGATAGGCATAGTCATCGGTGGAGGCAACATCTTCCGTGGCATACAAGGTGCCGATCGCGGCTTCGACCGCGTAAAGGGCGATCAGATGGGTATGCTCGCAACAATAATCAACTCGCTGGCCCTGCAGTCGGCTCTCGGTTCGATAGGCGTGAAGTGCAAGGTGCTAACCTCAATCTGCATGGAGCCCATTGGCGAGTACTACTCGAAAGATAAGGCTCTGGAGTACCTCGCGCAGGGATATATCGTCATCATTGGTGGTGGCACATCAAACCCCTACTTCTCAACCGACACAGCCTCGGCACTTCGTGGCATAGAGATTGAAGCAGAGGTGATGTTCAAGGGCACACGCGTAGATGGCATCTACACCGCTGACCCCGAGAAGGATCCCACAGCGACGAAGTATGACCACATAACCTTCGACGAGGTGTTGGCAAACAGACTCAAAGTGATGGATCAGACAGCCTTCACACTATGTCGCGAGAATAACCTCGGCCTTGTGGTATTCAACATGGATAAGCCTGGTAACCTCGAGCGCGTGATGAATGGTGAGGAGATAGGTACAGTAGTAACACAATAGATTAATCATAAGTATTATGGGAATACGAAGTAAATACAAGAAGCGTGGCTCGACGTTCTCGCTCATAGCGATGCTCATAGCCCTCATAGTCCTGGCTGCGATTATCATCTTTTGGCCGGCAGAGGCTACAGCAAAGAGCGCACCCACAGCACAGGACGATGTCGAGGCGACAACACTTATCAAGGCCGGCGACATGGCTCCCGACTTCACCGTCGAGATGCTCGACAAGAGCAAGGTAACCCTCTCGTCGTTGCGCGGCAAGGTTGTCCTTGTAACCTTCTGGGCGACATGGTGCCCTCCCTGTCGTCAGGAGATGGCACACATGCAGAAGGGCGTAATCGACTACTTCGCAGGCAAGGATGTAGTCGTGCTCCCCATCTCGCGTGGCGAGGAGCGACGCACCGTAGAGGCCTTTATCAAGAAGATGGGCTACACCTTCCCCGTAGGCCTCGATAGCGACCAATCGATATACCGTAAGTATGCCTCGAACTATGTTCCTCGCTCGGTAGTTATCGACCGCAATGGAAAGGTTGTATATGCCATTGCCGGATACGACGAGAATGTTGCTCGCGAGGTACAAGAGGCAATAACCGCCGCACTATAAAAGATAATTTAGTAAACAAAAACATACTATTATGGATACCAAGACTATCTTAAATGAAGCTACCGACCGCATGCAGCGCGCTGTAGATCACCTCGCAGAGGAGTTGCTCAACATCCGTGCAGGCAAGGCCTCGGTGAATGTTTTGAATGGTGTATTTGTAGATTACTACGGCTCGCAGACTCCCGTATCGGGTGTTGCCAGCGTAACGGTGCCCGATGCCAAGACGGTGCTTATTCAGCCCTGGGATAAGAATATGATTCGTCCCATAGAGAAGGCTATCATCGATTCGAATATCGGCCTAACACCCTCGAACAATGGCGAGCACATCCGCCTCTCGATACCACCTCTTACGGAGGAGCGTCGTAAGGAGATTGTCAAGAGCGTGAAGAGCGAGGGCGAGACGGCACGTATAAGCTTGCGCAATGCGCGTCGCGATGCTGTTGAGGCCTTCAAGAAGGCACAGAAGGAGGGCATGTCGGAGGACGAGCAAAAGGATGGAGAGGCACAGGTACAGAAACTCATCGAGAAGTTCACCAAGATGCTGGATGCGGAGTTGGAGAAGAAGGAGAAGGAGGTTATGACCGTGTAACTTATTGTCAGAAAGGGTTAGATTGTCCAATCTGAAAAGAAGAGACAGCGTTCCGTCCTGAAATAGCAAACAAAACGTGGGTGACTATTTTGTACTGACCCCAAAAAGTTGGACTGATTAATAAATAGAATTTACTGGTAAAGAGTTCGGTATTGCACCGGACTCTTTCCGTTTAATTTTAGTTTAATACGGTCGTTATTGTAGTAGTTAATATACTTTCGTAACTCACGCTTGAAAACTTCCATATCCGAAAACTGCTGCAAATATAGCAATTCAGATTTCATAATGCCAAAAAAGTTTTCCATCACAGCATTATCCAAGCAGTTCCCTTTACGTGACATACTCTGTGTAATGCCATACTTTTTCAGAGTCTGCTGGTATTGCATATGCTGATAGTGCCACCCCTGATCTGAGTGCAGCATCACTCCGCTTGTATCCTTAATCTTACGCTTTGCCGAGTGCATCATATCCATCACCATTTTCAAATCGGGTCTATCGGATATGGTGTAGGCTATAATCTCGCCATTAAACATATCTATAATTGGCGATAGGTATGCCTTGCGGTCTGCCACCTTAAACTCCGTAACATCTGTTGCCC